>NZ_JADYVS010000158.1:0-444 GCF_020194055.1 Bradyrhizobium sp. NBAIM03
CGTTCGGCCGCATTGCCATGTGCGGCATGATCGCCGGTTACGACGGTCAGCCGCTGCCGCTGCAGAACCCGCAGTTGATCCTGGTGTCGCGTCTGACCATCGAGGGCTTCATCGTCTCTGAACACATGGACGTGTGGCCGGAAGCACTGCGCGAGCTGGGCGGCTTCGTGGCCCAGGGCAAGCTGAAGTTCCGCGAGAGCGTGGCACAGGGCTTGGCGAGCGCACCGGAAGCGTTCATGGGCCTGCTGAAGGGGAAGAACTTCGGCAAGCAACTCGTCAAGCTGGTTTGAGCTGAGCCGGATGCGGACTGTCAATCGCTTGACAGTCCGCCGGGCGAGGGCCGCCACAGAATGGCCCCACCCACAACGAACGCGTGAAGGAGACACCATGAACGCACCTGAAACCACGCAAGCCAAGCGGCCCGACAGCATGGCCGCCAGCCTC
>NZ_JADYVS010000159.1:0-444 GCF_020194055.1 Bradyrhizobium sp. NBAIM03
GCGCAGGAACAGGAACACCACCATGATCACCAGCGCGATCGACAGCACCAGCGTGCGCTCCACATCCTTGAGCGAGGCGCGGATGGTGGGCGTGCGGTCCATCATCACATCGAGGTTGATCTGCGCGGGAATGGTGTTGCGCAGGTACGGCAGCACGTCGTTGATGCGGTCGACCGTGTCGATGATGTTCGCGCCCGGTTGCCGGCTGATGATGAGCAGCACCGAAGGCTTGCCGTTGGCCGAGCCGTAGTTGCGGATGTCCTGCACGCTGTCAGTCACCTCGGCCACGTCGGCCAGCCGCACCGGCGACCCTTTGCGCCAGGCGATGATGAGCGACTGGTATTCGACGGCCTTCTTGGCTTGGTCGTTGGCGTAGATGGTCCAGACACGCTCGCCCGATTCCATCATGCCCTTGGGCTTGTTCGCGTTCGTGCTGGTGATGAC
>NZ_JADYVS010000160.1:0-443 GCF_020194055.1 Bradyrhizobium sp. NBAIM03
CTATTAATAAACACTTTATTGTTAAACCATCAGAAGCACCTAGATATACACACCCATCTCAATCTCTAATGATAAATCATTATTTTGCAGTGCCTGGATATCACGCGCATAAATTTGTAACACCAGGGCATGCTAGCATTAAAATTAATCACTTTTGTGTTGTGCCACAAATAAATAGTTTCAAGGTAATTCCACCATATGGTCACAATTCACATCGTATGCATGTACCAAGTTTCCAAAATAATACAACAGCAACACATCAAAATGCTAAAGTAAATAAAGCATATGACTATAAATACTACTATTCTTATAAAGTAGTTAAAGGTGTGAAGAAATATTTCTCATTTTCACAATCAAATGGTTATAAAATTGGTAAACCATCATTAAATATCAAAAATGTAAATTATCAATATGCTGTTCCAAGTTATAGCCCTACACACTAC
>NZ_JADYVS010000161.1:0-443 GCF_020194055.1 Bradyrhizobium sp. NBAIM03
ACCATCCAGGTCACGACGCTGTATCCGGGCGCCAGCCCCGACGTGATGACGTCGTCCATCACCGCACCACTGGAGCGGCAGTTCGGGCAGATGCCCGGCCTGAAACAGATGACGTCGTCCAGCTCGGGCGGCGCCTCGGTGATCACGCTGCAGTTCGATCTGTCGCTCTCGCTCGACATTGCCGAGCAGGAAGTGCAGGCGGCCATCAACGCAGCCGGCAACCTGCTGCCGAACGATCTGCCGATGCCGCCGATCTACAGCAAGGTGAATCCGGCCGACGCGCCGATCCTCACGCTGGCGATCACCTCCAATACGATGCCGTTGCCCAAGCTGGAAGACCTGGTCGACACGCGCATCGCGCAAAAGCTGTCGCAGTTGCCCGGCATTGGCCTGGTCAGCATCAGCGGCGGGCAGCGGCCCGCCGTGCGCATCCAGGCCAATAC
>NZ_JADYVS010000162.1:0-443 GCF_020194055.1 Bradyrhizobium sp. NBAIM03
ACTCAGCAGCGGGCGCAACTCGCGTTCGCGTATGGTTGGGTCAGCGGGCGGCTTACTTGCCGGCGGCTGCGGCCACGACTTTCTCGGCGGCCTCTGCCATCGTGTCTGCGGCGATGATGGGCAGACCCGAGTCGGCCAGCATCTTCTTGCCGAGGTCTTCGTTGGTACCCTTCATGCGCACCACCAGCGGCACCGACAGCGACACAGCCTTGGCTGCAGCGATCACGCCTTCGGCGATCACGTCGCAACGCATGATGCCGCCGAAGATGTTGACCAGAATGGCCTTCACGTCCGGGTTCTTCAGCATCAGCTTGAAGGCTTCGGTCACCTTCTCGGTGGTGGCACCGCCGCCCACGTCGAGGAAGTTGGCCGGCTCGCCGCCGAACAGCTTGATGGTGTCCATCGTCGCCATGGCCAGACCAGCGCCATTCACCAGGCAGCCG
>NZ_JADYVS010000163.1:0-442 GCF_020194055.1 Bradyrhizobium sp. NBAIM03
GTATGCCGCCGTTCCGTCGTGGCGCTGCGGCTTACACGGCATCTAGCACGCCCCGTTCCCGTGCAGGCTCGCTCTGCGGTCTTTTTGATTTCTTGGCAGTTAATTGCGAAATAGTTGAGGTGGCAGTTTCCCGATGTGCCCGTTGTTACGTCAGGTAGAAGACTTGGGCGAAGGCAACGTCTTGGCGCGACCGCCGCGCGTCGCAAGCCAGCACAGGATCGACCCCGCCACCACCATCGCTGCCCCCTTCCAGAACGTCAGGGACAGCGGGGCATGCAGCAGCGCCGCTGCCAGGGCCGCAGAAAACACCGGGATGAAATACGACGCGCCCGCCAATACCGTGACGTTGCCATGCAAAATGCCGACGTTCCACGCTGCGTAGCCAAACCCCATTGCCGACGCGGCCAACGCAAGATAGATCAACGCGGACACGCTGAAGTCC
>NZ_JADYVS010000164.1:0-442 GCF_020194055.1 Bradyrhizobium sp. NBAIM03
GGGCTTCTGCTCGAGTAGCTCATTGCTACGCTTCAGCGCCTCGGCAATCGTCGCAAGGTTGCGCGCGATCGACGGCATAGTGCCCTCGAAAAAGTTGCGGCCCATCATGGTTTGAAAGAAGTCTGGTCCTGGCATACAGGTCTCCTGTGGATCTCGGCGGGATTGCCAAGGTTCGCAGGTGGTTGTCAGTGGGGGGCAAAAAAAAATCCCGCCTGTAGCAGACGGGATTGGTTGCACATCAGCAGTCACGCCGGGGCAATAGCGCCAGCCGATCGCCGGGCACAGGCCATAACAACCCGTTCACACGTGGGGACGTCGAACCAGCCAATGTGGCATTCATCGACGCACGCGATCCCAAGTTGGCCTGCAAGCCAAGCGTAGGCCTCCGAGCGAGTCATCTGCCTGGACTGCCACAGCGGATTGAATGCCGCCTTGGCTCGCT
>NZ_JADYVS010000165.1:0-442 GCF_020194055.1 Bradyrhizobium sp. NBAIM03
CAGCTGTACTCGGTGCGCGTGGTGGTACGGGCATCGGCGCGAAGTTGTGGATTGGGCATCCGAATCGATTGGCGAGCTCTCGGGCGTACTTCAGTGCCAGATGTAGTGTGCCGTGATCACCTACACATTCAACCCCGCCCGCGCGGAAGTGCACGTAGACCGAGAAAAGTTCGGGATTCACATCGTCGACTTCGCGGATCCCCACGTTCTCGCCGGCTGGGGTGCGTACGTTACGCACGCCATGCACTTCCAGCGCGTCGAACTCTTCCTGTGTTGTGCCGAAAAGCACGTCATCGAAGCGCTTGTCCAGCGGGGCATCGGTGGCCGGACCGATTCCGGTGTCTGCTTCTTCCCAGCACCACCATCCAGAGCCAACGGCAAACACTTCGATGCGCCTGCCATTGACTTCGATTTGCTGGCCATTGACGAGGAATGGCTCGCC
>NZ_JADYVS010000166.1:0-442 GCF_020194055.1 Bradyrhizobium sp. NBAIM03
GATCCGCCCCGCAGTCAATCCGAACACCACGCCGCCACTAAACCCCTTGGCCAGCTCACGCAGGCCCGTGCCGATGGAGGCATCGCCGCCGTGCCCGGTCAGCATGGCAAGCAGCACGCCCATGATGGCAATGGCTGCGGCGTCGTTGAGCAGCGCTTCGCCCTCCACCAGCCGGATCAGCCGTGCCGGCGCGCCCACGTCGCGAAACACCGCGATTACAGCGGACGGATCGGTCGTGGCAATCATCGCGCCGAGCAGCAGGCACGTGACGATGCCGAACGGCGTGACGGCCGCCGCAGCCAGCCCGATCACGCCCGTGGCAACCACCACGGCCACGATGGCGAGCATCAGGATCGGCGCGGCATCCGGCGCCATGCTTCGTACATCCACCGACAGTGCTGCCTGAAACAGCAGCGGCGGCAGGAACAGCCACAGATACGCC
>NZ_JADYVS010000167.1:0-442 GCF_020194055.1 Bradyrhizobium sp. NBAIM03
GAATAAGACACCATGTGGGAGTACAACTGCCATGGTACCTTCATCGTCTAGGTAATGTACCATGTGTTGAATAAAGGCAAAGTCTGCTTTAGACTTTGGCGCAAGTTTGCCGTAACCACTGAATCGTTCGTCATTTTCAAATTTTGAATCTGCTGTCCATTTCGCACTATATGGTGGGTTCGCAATAACCGCATCAAATGTATGGCCTAAAAAGGCTGGATTTTCCAACGTGTCATCATTACGGATATCGAAGTTCTCATAACGCACATCATGTAATAACATATTCATACGCGCCAAGTTGTATGTGGTATTGTTACGTTCTTGACCGAAATAACGATACACTTGCGTTTCTTTACCAACACGTAACAATAATGAACCTGACCCACATGTTGGATCATACACGTGACGTAATTTATCTTTACCGTCTGTAACAATCTTCGCC
>NZ_JADYVS010000017.1:0-168142 GCF_020194055.1 Bradyrhizobium sp. NBAIM03
GACTTCCCCTCACCCCAACCCTCTCCCCGCAAGCGGGGAGAGGGAGCGCACCTCCTGTAGGACTCCCCTATGCGTCTTCCCGACTCCGTCACGGGATCGTTTCTCGTCGCGCTCGGCGCGGCTGCCGCCTACGGCGGCTACATTCTGCCGCCGGTGCCGGGGCAGCCGGTCGGCCCCAATGTATTTCCGCTGGTGATCGGCTGCGGCCTTGCACTGTGCGGGCTCGCGATCGTGTTCGGCATCGGGCGCTCCTTCGAGGAGGAGGAAGAGCTGGTCCCGTTCGAGGACGGCCAGGCGGCTGCTCCGCCACCGCAGGGCAAGCTCTACGGCCTGCGCGCGCTGCTGCCGCCGGCGCTGCTGCTGTTCTACGTTCTTGCCGCCGACCGGCTCGGATTCGTCATCACCGCGGCGATCATGGTTTACGTGACCTCGACCGCGCTCGGGGCGAAATGGAAGCTGGCGCTGCCGCTCGCGGTGCTCTCGCCGTTCGCCATTCATCTCATCTTCGGCAAGCTGCTCCGCGTGCCGCTGCCGGTTGGCCTGCTGCCGACGCCCTGGTGATCGATGTTGAAGACCCTGATTGATGCGTTCGCGCTGATCTCCACCTGGGAGGTCATCATCTCCATGTTCGCAGCCTCCGTGTATGGGCTGGTGATCGGCTCGCTGCCGGGCCTGTCGGCGACGATGGCGACCGCCCTGCTCGTCCCGGTCACCTTCTATCTGTCACCGATCGCGGCGATCGCGACTATCGTCGCGGCGTCCTCGATGGCGATCTTCTCCGGCGACATTCCCGGCGCGCTGCTGCGTATCCCGGGCACGCCCGCATCCGCGGCTTACGCGGATGAAGCCTACGCCATGACGCGCAAGGGCCAGGCCGAGCTGGCGCTAGGGGCCGGCGTCTGGTTCTCCGCGGTCGGCGGCATCGCCGGCGTGCTGTCGCTGATGATCCTGGCGCCGCCGTTGGCCGAGATCGCGCTGTCGTTCTCGACCTTCGAGTATTTCTGGCTGGCGCTGCTCGGCCTGATGTGCGCCACCCTGGTGGCGCGTTCCTCCCCGGTGAAGGCGATCGCCGGCATGTTCATCGGCCTGCTCGTCGCCTGCATCGGCATCGAGAATCCCGGCGGCGTCCCGCGCTTCACCTTTGGGCTTACGGACCTGTTCGGCGGCATCGAGCCGATCCCGGCCCTCGTTGGCGTGTTCGCGGTGGCGCAGGTGATGCGCGCGATGCTGACGCCCGAGCCGCCGCCGCTGCCGCGGCGCAAATTCGGAAGCATCATGGCCGGCCAATGGAAGCTGACCAAGCTCTATCGCTGGCAGATGACGCGCGGGAACATCGTCGGCATCATCATCGGCGTGCTGCCCGGCGCCGGCGCCGACATGGCCGCCTGGGTCTCCTATGCGATGTCGAAGCGTTTCTCCAAGGAGCCGGAAAAGTTCGGCACCGGCCATGTCGAGGGCCTGGTCGAGGCCGGCGCCAGCAACAATGCCAGCATCGCCTCCGGCTGGGTGCCTTCGCTGCTGTTCGGCATCCCCGGCGACACCATCGCCGCGATCGCGATCGGCGTGCTCTACATGAAGGGCCTCAATCCCGGCCCGACGCTGTTCACCGAGAAGGCGTCGAGCATGTATGCGATCTACCTGATGTTCATCATCGCGAATATCTTGATGATCCCGCTCGGCATCGCGATGATCCGCGTCGCCACCTACATCCTGCTGGCACCGCGCTCGGCGATCATGCCGATCATCATGCTGTGCTGCGCGGTTGGCTCGTTCGCGATCGGCAACAACATGTTCGGCGTCGTCACCGTCGCCGCCTTCGGCGTGATCGGCTATGTCATGGAGACGAACGGCTATCCCGTCGCCGCCATGGTGCTCGGCATCGTCATGGGCACCATGGTGGAGCAGGCCTTCGTCACCTCGCTGATCAAGTCGGACGGCAGCATCTTGCCGTTCTTCGAGCGTCCGGTCGCGGCCATCCTCGCCGCGATGGCGATCGGCGCGCTGCTCTGGCCGGTCATGGTGTGGATCTGGCGCAAGGTGAAACAGCCGCAGACCGCCGCGGCAACGACCCGGTGATATCGGGCGGGCGGGCCTCGCCTGCCCCGCCGGGGCAGGCCGAGCAGGCCCGCTATCGCTGGGCCGGGCCCTCGCCCTGTGCTAATGTCCGGCCATGACCGAGGTCGCAGACATTCCACTCCAGACGATTGTCGGAAAGCTCCGAGAGCTTGCTCCCGCCTTGAGGGCTGCGGGCATCAATCGCCTGTTCCTGTTTGGGTCCCGAGCGCGCGGCGACGCGCGCCCCGACAGCGACCTCGATGTTCTGGTCGAGACGACCCCGCATGGGCAAGAGCCACGTTTCGATTACTTCAAGGCTGTAAAACTGATCGAGGATCACATCGGCCTCGAAACTCAAATATCGATGCGAAACTTACTGAAGCCCCGCATGGCAGAACGCATCGCCGACGATTTGGTCGAGGTATTCTGAATGCCGCCCACCGTCGAGGACCGGTTGCGAGACATTCTCGAGGCCATTGTCGAGATCGAGGCGTTGCTTGCGGGCTATGACTTCGCGCGATTCACCGCCGACAAGACCAGCCGTATGGCCACTGAACGCTATTTGGAAGTCATTTGCGAGGCCGCACGGCGGTTGCCCGACGAGATGAAGAAAGATGCGTCGAGCATAGATTGGCAAGCAATGGTGAATTTCGGCAATCGTTTGCGTCACGCCTATCATGCAACGGATGTTGGGATTGTATGGGCGATCGTTCAAGATCATCTCTCTCCATTGAAATCTTTCGTCGAAGGGCGCGTGCGACCGTCGAGTTGACGTGGACTCGCGCGCCCATAAGCAATGATGACTGTTCCCAAATCCACCGACATCAGATCCCTCGCCCGTGACCTTCGCGCCGGCAGTCGTGCGGCCCTCGCCCGGGCGATCACGCTGGCGGAGAGCCGGCGCGCCGACCATCAGGCGCTGGCCCGGGAGCTGGTGCAGATGCTGCTGCCCGACACCGGCAAGGCATATCGCGTCGGCATCACCGGCTCGCCCGGCGTCGGCAAATCCACCACGATCGATGCGTTGGGTACGTATCTCATCGAGCAGGGCCACAAGGTCGCGGTGCTCGCGGTCGATCCGTCCTCGGCGCGCAGCGGCGGCTCGATTCTCGGCGACAAGACCCGCATGGCGCGGCTGTCAGCCTCGAACGACGCCTTCATCCGACCCTCGCCGTCCTCGGGCACGCTTGGCGGTGTCGCGGCGAAGACGCGCGAGGCGATGCTGTTGTGCGAGGCCGCGGGCTTCGGCGTCGTGCTGGTGGAAACCGTCGGCATCGGCCAGTCCGAGACCGCCGTGTGCGACATGACCGACTTCTTCCTTGCCCTGATGCTGCCGGGCGGCGGCGACGAGCTGCAGGGCATCAAAAAGGGCCTGGTCGAGCTCGCCGACATGATCGCGATCAACAAGGCCGACGGCGACAATTTGAAGCGCGCCAAGATCACCGCGGCCGATTATCGCGGCGCGCTGCATATCTTGGCGCCGCGGTCCGAGCATTGGCATCCGCCGGTCGAGACCTATTCGGCGCTGACCGGCGACGGCATCGCAAAGATCTGGCAGAAGGTTCTGGATCACCGCAAGGCGATGAACGCCTCCGGCGATTTCGCCGCGCGGCGGCGCGAGCAGCAGGTGAAGTGGATGTGGTCGATGCTGGAGCAGCGCATGCTGGCACGGCTGCGCAGCGAGGCCTCGGTGCGGACCAAGGTTCGCAAGATCGAGGCCGAGGTCGCCGATGGCCATCTCACGCCGGCGCTCGCCGCTGATCAGATTCTGGAGTTGCTGCAATGAGCGACAAGCTCCGCATTCTTCTCACCGGCTTCGGCCCGTTTCCCGGTGCGCCCTATAATCCGACCCAGCCGCTGGTGGCGCGGCTGGCGCAATTGCGCCGGCCCGCGCTCGACGATGTCGTGCTCTCGAGCCACATCTTCCCGGTCACTTATGCCGCGGTCGACTGCCAATTGCCCGACGTGCTCGCTAGGCAAAAGCCCGACGCGCTGCTGATGTTCGGCCTCGCCGCCCGCACGCCTTATCTGCGCATCGAGACGCGGGCGCGCAACGCCGTCACCATGCTCTGGCCCGACGCCGCCAACACCCGCTCGACCAAGCGCGGCATCGCCGGCCATGCCGACGCGATGATGTTCGGCCCGCACACCGCAAGGCTGCTGCGCGCCGCGCGACTCACCGGCATCGACGCGCGTCCCTCGCGCGACGCCGGCGCCTATCTCTGCAACTACTTAAGCTGGCGCGCGATCGAGCGCGTGAAGGCGGGGGGACCCAGGCTTGCGGCGTTCATCCACATTCCGCTGCTCGCGCGCAGCGGCGGCGTGCGCCGCAAGGGCGCATCCCGCATCACGCTGGAGGAACTGGTGGATGCGGGGGAAGCGATGCTGATGGAGATGGTGCAGTTGGCACGCAAGGCGCGCGCTTCGTAGGGTGGATTAGCAAAGCGTAATCCACCTCATCTCCATCAACGGTTCCGTACTCGCGGTGACATGGTGGGTTATGCCTACGGCTAACCCACCCTACGCACCGTCTTTTGCGTAAACATTTAACCCTACCGCGAACAATCCTCACGGTCCTCGCCCTGCTGCGCTACGAAACCGCTGCGGACACCTCCCGCGTCCGCCGGAGGACGCGTCATGAACCTCAATCGCCGTCATCTCATCGGGGCTTCGACCGCGGGCATTGCCGGTGCGCTGGCCATGCCGGCCGATGCCGCGCGCGCCGCGCCGCTAACGTCGCTGCTCGGCCGCGATGCTACGCAATATGGTGTGCGGCCCGGCAGCAGCGAGGACCAGACCCGCGCGCTGCAGCGTGCCATCGACGAGGCCGCGCGGGCGCAATTGCCACTCGCCTTGCCACCCGGCGTGTACAGGACCGGTCTGTTGCGGCTGCCGAACGGCGCGCAGCTGATCGGCGTGCGCGGCGCGACCAAGCTCGTCTTCACCGGCGGCGCCTCGGCGATCCAGAGCGACGGCTCCGATGCGATCGGCCTCACCGGCATCACCTTCGACGGCGGCGGCATCCCGCTGCCGACACGGCGCGGCCTGATCCACGCCCTCGGCGGGCGCGACGTGCGCATCAGCGAATGCGCTATCACGAGCTCGGGCGGCAGCGGCATCTGGCTCGAGCAGGTCGCGGGCGACATCTCCGGCAATATCTTCACCGACATCGCGGTGACAGCGGTCGTGTCGTTCGACGCCAGGGGCCTCAGCGTCTGCCGCAACACGATTCTCGGCACCAACGACAACGGGATCGAGATCCTGCGCACCGCGATCGGCGATGACGGCACGCTGGTCGCCGACAACCGCATCGAGAACATCAAGGCCGGCCCCGGCGGCTCGGGCCAGTTCGGCAATGCCATCAACGCCTTTCGCGCCAGCAACGTGATCGTGCGCGGCAACCGTATCAGGAATTGCGACTATTCGGCGGTGCGCGGCAACTCGGCTTCGAACATCCACATCAGTGGCAACAGCGTCAGCGACGTGCGCGAGGTCGCGCTCTATTCCGAGTTCGCATTCGAGGCCGCGGTGATCGCCAACAACATCGTGGACGGCGCGGCCGTCGGCGTCTCGGTCTGTAATTTCAACGAGGGCGGCCGCATCGCGGTGGTCCAGGGCAACATCATCCGCAACCTGATCCCGAAGCGGCCGATCGGCACCGTGCCCGACGATGATGCCGGCGTCGGCATCTACATCGAGGCGGATTCTTCGGTGACCGGCAACGTGATCGAGAACGCGCCGTCCTACGGCATCGTCGCCGGCTGGGGCAGATATCTGCGCGACGTCGCGATCACGGGCAACGTGATCCGTAAGGCGCTGGCCGGCGTCGGCGTCTCCGTCGTGCCGGGCGCCGGCACCGCGCTGGTCAACAACAACATGATCTCCGAGACGCCGCGCGGCGCCGTGGTCGGCCTCGATCACGCCCGCGCGGTGACGTCGGATCTATCGGCCGAAGGCGCACAACGTTTTGCGCAGCTGGTGGTCGGCGGCAATGCGGTGCGGCGCTAGAAGGCGTTCCGCAGCAGCGGGTACTTCGCTTCCAGGCCGTCGAGGCTGAAAGTGAATTCGACGACGCGCTCGGGGGCGGCGACGATTTCCTCGGCGGGCGGGGCGAACTGCGGCAGGAGCGCCGCCATCGCTGCGGGCGCGGTCTTCGGCGGCTTCGCGGCAGGCACCGGCGGCCTCACTTCCGGCGCGGCGAATGGCCGTGTTGCGGCCGGCTCCGCGAGCGGCGATCTCACGGCAGGCGCAGTGAACGGTGCCTTCGCAGCGGGTGCCCTCAGCGGCGGCATCTCGGCAGGCGCGGTGAACGACGGCCAAGCTACGGGCATAGCAAGCGGCGCGATCGGGGCTTCGGTGATCTCCGCGAGCACGTCGGGCTTCGGATCGAGCCTGACCGGCGTGGTGGTCTCGGGGACGATGTGAACGGCCTTGGGCTGCATCGTTTGCGCCTGCTGCTCGCGCGGCGCCATGCGAGGCATCGTCGCCGGCGACCAACCGAATGCCGGCGTCACGCTCGCAGCCGCCTCGGCGACATCCGCGCCGGTCGCAAGCGCGCGCCAAGTCTGGACGGCGCGCTTGGCTTCCTGGATGTTTTCGAGGAAGGCGATCTCAGAATGATAGCGGCGCCAGCGGCCGGTCTCAAACATCTCGGAGAGATGTTGCAGGCGCTGCTCGGCGAGAGCGCACCAGCGCGCTGCGATTTGGCGGCTGCCGGCCGCGTCGCGAACGAACTCTTCGCGAGCAAATTCTTGGCGATGTGTCATGAACCAGCCCGTCAGGAGAAAACACGGACGCGGGGGACGCAACGCACACGAATCAATTTAGACGCGACATGAATATTTTGTGGAAAAGTTTTGACTTGTCCAGCAACGACGCGGCATTCGTCGTCAAACACCGTAGTCGTGCGGTGATTTTCCGTGTTTTCGAGTCAAGCTTCGCACAAGCATGACGGAGTTGCGGCGGGACTCGCTCGCGACGGCGACCGAGGCCACGGCGACCTTCAACTGCAAGCTGAACGGATGCGAAGCTTCGAAAAACGGACGCCAGAATCTTGTCTTGACGCGTTTTCTTCACGCGAACCGGCACCCACTTCGCTCGAAAACGCTCTGAAAAGAAGAGACCCGTCCGGGGGGACAACCGGACGGGTCGAGCCATATGGGCGCTTGGGGTGGATGGGCGCTCGCGCCTGATATGACTGATGGGGAGGGATGACCGCTCCCACATCAGTTGGTCGGGGCAGCGGGCTGAACGTTCAATCCGGGGTTCGCTTTTTTGACGCCGTCCCGTCGCGCAGATTTGTCGCGACCGCTATCGCGCCGCCGGCCTATCTGCCTGAGAAACCGCGGATTTATCCTCCGCGCTCGACAGCGAGGTTTGCTCGATCGCGCGTGCGCCGGGCTCCTCGCGACGCTTCGGAGCATCTTCACGTTTTGTTGTACCGGGGGCAGCAGCGACCGGCGTCGCGCTGTCGGCAGGAACAGCCATGACGGCGGCAAACGCGTCGGCCTGGCCGTCGCCGAAGAGGTCGTCGCGCCCGGGAGAGCCGAGGTCGCGTGCGGTCTTGACCAGCGTCATGCGCAGCGCTTCCGGCTTGAGTGTGTGGTTGCGCTCGAGCAGCAGCGCCGCGACGCCTGAGACATAGGCGGCCGAGAACGAGGTTCCCGACGTCACCTGGTATTTGCCGTCGGGTGCCGGCAGGAAGATGTCGACGCCGGGGGCCGCGACGGCGATGTAGTTGCCGCGGTTGGAGGCGGAGAACAGCCTGTCCTGCCGATCCGTCGCACTGACCGCAATCACGTTGGGGTTGGCCGCCGGATAGAGCGGCGGCGATTTCGCCCCGGCATTGCCGGCGGCGGCGATCAGAATGAGACCACGCGCGGCCGTCGCCGCGATCGCGCGCTCGATCACCGCGTCCTTCGGACCGGCAAAGCTCATGTTGACGATCTGCGCGCCGTGCTCGGCGGCGTAATTCAGGGAACGCAGGATGATATAGGACGAGCTCTCTGCACCGCCATTGGCACCGCCGAAGGCGCGGATGGCGATGATGCGGGCCTCGGGGGCGCTGCCCATCAGACGGGCATGGGCCGCGATCGCCCCGGCGATGCCGGTGCCATGGACGTGCGGCCCTTCGGCACTGCCGAGCGCGTCGAAATTGTCGGCGATGGAATTGGCGAGCTCTGGATGCCGGGCGTCGATGCCGGAATCGATTACCGCGATCGTGACGTTGGCCCCATGCGCCAACGTATGCGCCTGCGGCAGGCGCAGCTTTGCCAGCGCGTATTGCGCAGGATCGCCCTCGGTGGCGGCCGACGATTTCTGGTCCTGGAGCACGTAGCGGAAGTTCGGCTGCAGCGAGCGCACGCTGCCGTCGGCCGCGAATTCGCGCCGCACGGTCTCATAGGGCCGGCCGTCGGCGATGCGGAACAGGCCGAACGTGGCTCCGATCAGCGGGAAATTCTCGGAAGCGAGGCGGGTCAGGCCGTGGCGACGCGCCAGCTCGTCGGCCTCGGCCGTCGACAGCGCGCCGTCGATCTCGGCGACGAATTCGCCTGCGAAGCTGCGCGAGGTCAGCACCACCGGCGTGTTGTTCCCACGCCCTTTGCCGGCGCTCTTCTTGCCGGATTTTCCGGTGCCCTCGCCGCCCGCGTTCGGCTGCGCCAGACATTCGCCGTCGGCACTGCGATAGGCTGCGGTGCAGGCCGGATAGAGATTCGGCGAGTAACGCGCATGGGGCAGCACCGGCGTCGTCGGCCGGATGCGCGACGTCGTGGGAATGCTCGCCATCGTCCGCGGGCCGCGGCCAACGCTCACCGCGCGCGCAGCGATGTTCGGGCTGACCCGCGGGGTGATGTTTGGAGAGACGGTCGGCGTGCGCGAGGGAACGCTGATCGTCGGCGTGCGCATGATCGCCTGCGCCTGCGCAAGCTCCACGCCGAAACAGAAGGCGACCAGAAGCGCAACGCCGACGGATGAAGCGCGAGCCCCAGTGCGCACCCTGCTCTCGGATTTGCCCGTCATTGGCTCGGCGGCGCGCCTAGGGCGCCGCGACGGCGAGGTTGACGAACTTCTCGCGCTGCATCCTGCCGAGCAGCGAAGCGAGTTCGTCCTGGCCCATCGCCTTGTCGAACTGGAGGCGGAACATGCCGCCCTTGGCATCGCCGATGATCGAAGCCTGGTAGCTGTCGAGCAGCGCGGTGATGTCGGCGACGCGCGCCTCAGGGGTGAAGCGCACCAGCGCGCGCGCCGGCGCGGCGGCGCTACCAAGCTCGCGCGTGATCGGTGCGCTGGTCGAGAGCGAAGCGGTTTGGAAGGTCGCCGGCTGGTTCTTCATCAGCACGGCGCCGATGATGCCGGCCTGCAGCACGAGCGCGACGGCACCGAGGCTCGCCGACCACGCCAGCGTGCGCGGCGACAAGCTCGCGAAGAAGGTCGAGATACGCGCCGACAGCGGCAGCGAGCCGCTCGCCCTCGCCGGCTCGGCATCGATCGCGGCGAACAGCTTCTGCATCGCGCGCGCCGACGGAGCGCCCAAGCTCTCGTTCAGATGAATGGTCTCTTCGTACTCGCCGCGGATCGCCGCATATTGCTTCGCCAGGTCCGGATCGCGCGCCAGCGCTTCCTCGACACGGCGCGCATCGCGCGCGTTCAGCGTGCCGGCAGCGTGCCAGGGCAGCAGCAGTTCAATTTCACTGGGCTCTTGCTCCAGCATCTTCTTGCTCAAAGCCATCATGGCCAGCCTCGCTCGACGCCGGCTGCCTTCAGCAGTTCGGCCAGTTTCTTGCGCGCATAGAACAAGCGCGTCTTCACAGTGTTCTCTGGTATCCCGACGATTTCGGCCACCTCTTCCACGGACTTCTCGTGGTAGTAGACGAGATCGACGATTTCCCGATGATCCGGCGAGAGGCCCGTCAGACACTCCCGCAACGCCTCACTGGTATCCTTCTTCTGCACCACCGTTTCCGGATCGTCGGACGTATCCTCGATCGCGTTGGCGGCGTCTTCGTCCAGCTCGAAATCCTTCCTGCGCCGGAGCGCAGACAGGGCCTTGAATCGGGTGATTGCCAGCAGCCAGGTGGAAACGGCAGATCGGCCCTCGAATTTGCCCGCTTGACGCCAGACGTCGAGAAACACCTCGCTGATGAGGTCTTCCGCCGCCTGCTCGTCCCGCACGAGCCTCAGCCCGAACCGGTAAACCCTGACATGGTGCCGCCCGTACAGCACCTGCATGGCGAGCCGGTCACCTTGAGCGATCCTGGCGATCAGGATCTCGTCTGAAGCCGCCTGTGTCGCGCTCAATGGCCGTCTCGCAAGGTTGGTCGGGTCGATGCGGTGGCCGGTTCGATGTGGGGGGCAAAATTGTTGAACCTACCGCAGTCATACGGGGGCTTGTGTGAGCTACCCCACATCCGGGCATTTTTCTTGTCCCACCCGTGGTGGTCAGCGTCGCTCATCCGGATCGGTACCATAATACTGCGATATTCCCTGCGGAATGCCTGCCCGGACATAGGCAGCCCGGCCTCATCCGGTTCCATAGCAGCCCCGCACCACCTTTGTCGCGCCAAGCCTCGCTTCGGCTCGACCGCAGCGCACACGATGCGTGATCATTGGTAAAATTCTCACGCTAGATGATCGCCTTGTTCCCTGCTGCACGGTTCGGATTCGATTTCAAAGGATACCAAACCTAAAGGCTTGCCACGTAGGTTTTTACGCTGACATCCACCATTGGCGGGACCATGGGTACGGCCGCGACGTCCTTTCCAGAGAGGAATGCCGCAGAGGTCGCGGATCTCGTCCTTGCGCCCGAGACGACGGCGCCCGAGGTCAGGGCGCGCCGCGTCTGGCAGCGTCGCCAGATGTATATCGGCCAGGTCGCGAGCTACTCGCTGGGCGGCGCGGTCCTGCTGCTCTACGCCTATGACGGCGCGGTCTCCATGGCCGTTCCGACGCTGTTCTGGGTCGGCGGCCTTCTGATCATCGGGACTTTCACGGTGCTGTCGGAGGCCGGTTTCGGCGACCGTTTCGACGATCATTACCTCACCGTCTATCAGATCTCGGCGCATATGGCGCTGCAACTGGTGTTCCTGCTCGCGGTGCCCACCATCGGGGTCGCGTTCCTTGCCGTATTGTTTCTGATCTTCGCGTTCGGCACGCTGCGGATGACGTCGAGCCAGGCCATGCTCACCTGGGGCCTCGCCACCTGCGGGCTCACCGTGGTGTTCCTGGGGTCGGACCTGCCGATCGGACTGCCGGTCGCGACCCGGCTGCAGCGGACCGCCTCGATGCTCTGCTTCGTGCTGGTGATCGGGCAGTGCGCCTTCCTCGGCCTGTTCGGCGCCACGTTACGCAAGATCCTGTACAAGCGCAGCATCGAATTGAAGGCCGCCTATCGACGCATCGAGGAACTGGCCGAGCTCGACGAGCTCACCGGCTCCTACAACCGCCGCTGCATCATGCGGCTTCTCGACACCGAGATCGAAAAGTCGCGGCGGGGATCCACGCCCTTCGCGATCGCGCTGATCGATCTCGACTGGTTCAAGCGCATCAACGACGCTTACGGCCATCCCATTGGCGATGAGGTGCTGCGCACCTTCGCGATCACCATTTTCGCCAACATCCGCCCGGCCGACAGTTTCGGCCGCTACGGCGGCGAGGAGTTTCTGCTGCTGCTGCCGGATACGTCGGGTGACGTCGCGCTCCGCACGCTCGAGCGCCTGCGCGGCATCGTCGCCGATCTCGACTGGGGCGCGTTCTCCCCCAGCATGCGGGTGACCATTTCCGCGGGCGTCGTGACGCTGCGCGACGTCGATACTGCCGACACGTTTCTCGCGCGCGCCGACAGCGCGCTCTATTCCGCCAAGGCGCAAGGGCGCAACTGCATTGCAGCGAGCTGACCGATCCTTTTTGCTCCGGCGCGACAGAAGCCGCTGCCGGACCGACCGCTCCAGGACAGAGCAATGAGATCCAATTCCGCAAGACCATCCGAAAGCCTGCTCGAGGAGTTGCAGGCTGCCCTCTCGCACGGCACCGTCGCGCGCCGGGTGGAGACGCTCCGCCGCGTCACCGATCTCTTCGTGGGCAACGCGGTCGACTATTCCGACGACCATATCCGCGTGTTCGACGACGTGTTCCAGTGCCTGATCGAGCAGATCGAGACGTCGGCCAAGGCGCTGCTCGCCGAGCGGCTCGCGCCGATCGCGGCTGCGCCGCCGCAGATCATCCGCACGCTCGCGCTCGACGAGGTGATCGAAGTCTCCGGCCCCGTGCTGTCGAAGTCGGAGCGGCTGGATGAGGCAACATTGGTCGAGATTGCGCGCACCAGGGACCAGGCGCATCTCAAGGCGATCTCGCTGCGGCGGACGCTGTCGGAAGCGCTGACCGACGTGCTGGTGGCGCGGGGCAATGAGGACGTGGTGCAGTCGACGGCCGGCAATCCGGGCGCGCGGTTCTCGGAGGAGAGTCTCGCCGACCTCGTCGTCCGCGCCGAGCGCGACGACGACCTCGCCGGCTGCATCGGCCTGCGGCCCGACCTGCCGCGCCATCACTATCTGAGGCTGGTCGCCAAGGCATCCTCGAGCGTGCGCAGGAAGCTCGCGACTGCGCATCCCGAGCTCGCGGACGAGGTGTCGAGGGCCGTCGAGGAAGCGGCCCAACGGGTTCGCGCCGTCGCCAGGACGAAACAGACGGAGATGGCTCGCGCGCTGGTGAAGTCGCTGCACGAGGACGGCCGCCTCAACGAGCTCCAGGTCGCCACCTTCGCCGAGCAGGGCAAGTTCGACGAGACGAACGCGGCGCTGGCCGCGCTCGCGGGGATCGCGGTCGAGACGGCGGAGACCATGATGATCGAGAGCCGCACCGAAGGCGTGATGATCCTCGCCAAGGCCGCGGGCATGCAATGGTCGAGCGTGCGCGCCATCATCGCCTTGCGCGAGAAGCTCTCCGGCGGGTCGCAGACCGACATGCTGAAGCTGCGCGACACCTATGAGGCGCTGCGCCCATCGACCGCGCAACAGGTGCTGCGCTTCCACCGCATGCAGTTGCACGCGACGCCGGCGGCATGAAGCCGGCGCGACTAAAGCGCGATGAGATTTCGATGGATCGTCATCGCGCTTTAGGTTGTTGGTTGCGCGTGATCTTTCCGGAAAACCGCTTCGCACTTTTCCGGATCATGCTTTAATACCGCAAGACCCTCGATCCGACCGCCGCGCCGATCGCCGTCACCAGCGCGGTCGCGAGCGTGTACCAGGTCGCGACGAACAGCGGGGAATCGTCGGTGCAGTGCGAGGCATAGAGGGTCGCCGCAAGTCCCGCCGACACCAGCCCTGCGAGCGCTCCGGCGAGCGCGGGACTAGACGGCGCGCCGTGGCGCAGGCCGAACAGCGCCCCCGCAAGCAGCGGCAGCGCCATTGCGGGGATCGCGACCATGCAGACCCTGGAGTTCTTACCCACCAGGCGCATCGTCATCGGCATCGCCGGCGCCATCATCGCCTCGCTGCCAATCGCCACGGCGAGCAGCCCGACGGGAAGCAGCAGCAGCCAGCCCCAGCCGCGCAGCAGGGCTTCGGGACGCGACAAATGAAGGCTGACGATGATGGCGGGGATCGCGAGCGACAACGTCACCGCGAACTTCATGTCGAAGAACGGGTTGCGCATGGCGCTCATGACGTCGGCGCGCACGCCGAAGAACGTCACAAAGATCAGGATCGACAACGGCGCAGCCACCAGCAGCGCCATGCTCAGCACGGCGCCGACGCGGGGCGCGCGGTGCGGATTGTCGGCGGCGAGCGAGCGAATGAGTTGATCGGTGTCCATGATCAATGGTCCCGCAATTTGGCGGTCAGCGCCGCAAGTCCGCGATGCAGCGCGACCCGGACCGCACCCTCGCTCATCGACAACCTTGCCGCCGTATCCTTGATCGAGGCGGCCTCGACCGCGATCGATTGCAGCACGTCACGCTGACGCTGCGGCAGGGTTCCGAGCTGGGCGGCGACCTCGCCGGCTGAAGCGGTGTCCTGCGGCGCCTCGCCCGGCAGCGTCTCGGCGAAATCGTCGATGTTGACGAACACGCGCCTGCCGCGCCGCCGGAGCGCATCGATCAGCTTGTTGCGGCCGATCGCAAACAGCCAGGGCGCGAAGGGGGCTTCGCTGTCCCAGGTATGCCGCTTCAGATGTACCGCCAACAGAATCTCCTGCACGATATCCTCGGCCTGGTCGGGCGGCTGACCCGCCCGCGCCAAGCCACGCCTCGCGGCGGCCCGCAGCACCGGCGCGACTGCCTTCAACAGACGATGATACGCCGCATCATCGCCAGCCATGGCCGACCGCATCAGGCCGGTCCACTCGTCCTCACGTCCGCGCACGCGCGCCCCTCACCATGCAATTCGGCCGCTCTTTCAATTTGTTACGCGGGCGCCAAACATATCACGAATTCGTGATCAAGATCCGGGCCGCGCGACCGATGCGGCCGCAAACATCTGCGACGGCTCTTAACACCGATCGGTGCGTCCTGCATCGGGCGGGCGGCTGCGGGAGGGGTCTGCCGCGTTTTTGCCCGGTGTAGCCCGAAGATTCCCATTTTCTGCCCCGCTGTCGTCACGCCCCGGGGTCTCTGTTCGCTGCCGGGACGGGCGGAATTGGGGAGATCGTCGACATGATGAAAACCAGCGCGCGCGCGGCCCTGATCGTTTTGGCCGGGCTTGTCTTGCTATCCGGGGGCCTCGCACAGGCGGCGCCGAACTCGGCCGCAGGCAACAAATCGGAGAGCGCCGACAAAGGGGCCGATACGGCCAAGCACCGGCGCCAAGACTCGCGCCGCACCGACAGCAGGAAGACGGGGCAGAAATCCGAGGACAAGGCCGACAAGAAGGACACGGCGGCCAAGCCCGACGAAGCCAAGAACGACAAGGCCGACAGTCAGGTCCCGGCCTCGAGCCAGCTGGCTCCGGAGGTCGCCAACGCCAATGCGCAGCTCGCCGCCGACACGCCGACTGCCGCGGCAGCCTCCGCGATGACGAACCGCGCCAACGACAACGTCCAGGCAGCCGCCGATAATACCAGCGCCGAGAGCCCCGAAAGCCAGGTCGTCGCGCCCGATCAACTCAACGACATCGATCGGGCCTTGCAGGAGACCCGGCCGCCGCAGAAGGCGGTGATCGCCGCAACCGAGGCGCAGCCGCGGCCGGCGCCGGTGATGGCCAGCAGCCAGCAGAGCTCGGCCTGGGACCAGAGCTCCCTGATCGGCAAGATCTTCATCGGCGTCGGCACATTGCTGACCCTGGCCTCCGCCGCGCGCATGTTCATGGCCTGATGGCCGGTTCCGCCGGGACGCGACCCCGCGCGCGTCCCGCGTCCGGCCCCCTTGAAGGCATCCGCGCCAGCGGGCACATTGCCCGCTCAATCGAAAGCGTGGGTGGAGCATGAGCACGTTCGAACACATCATCGTCGAGAGCGTCGGCGCGGTCGGCATCGTCAAGCTGAACCGGCCGAAGATGCTCAACGCGCTCTCGTTCGGCGTCTTCCGCGAGATCGCAGCTGCGGTCGACGATCTCGAGGCCGATGACGCCATCGGCTGCATCGTCGTGACCGGCAACGAGAAGGCCTTTGCCGCCGGCGCCGACATCAAGGAGATGCAGCCCAAGGGCTTCATCGACATGTTCTCCGAGGATTTCGCCGCGATCGGGGGCGACCGCATCGCGCGCTGTCGCAAGCCAACCATCGCCGCGGTCGCCGGCTACGCGCTCGGCGGCGGCTGCGAGCTCGCCATGATGTGCGATTTCATCATCGCCGCCGACACCGCGAAGTTCGGCCAGCCCGAGATCACGCTCGGCACCATTCCCGGCATCGGCGGCACCCAGCGGCTGACGCGCGCGATCGGCAAGTCCAAGGCCATGGACCTCTGCCTCACCGGCCGGATGATGGACGCCGCCGAAGCCGAGCGCTCCGGCCTGGTCAGCCGTATCGTACCCGCCGACAAGCTGATGGACGAGGTCATGGCGGCCGCCGAGAAGATCGCCGCGATGTCGCGCCCTGCGGCCGCGATGGCCAAGGAAGCGGTGAACCGCGCCTTCGAGACCACGCTCTCCGAAGGCATGAGCGTCGAACGCAACCTGTTCCATTCGACCTTCGCGCTCGAGGACCGCTCGGAGGGCATGGCGGCGTTCATCGAGAAGCGCAAGCCTGTGAACAAGAACCGGTAGCGCACGAGCCGGTCAGGCCGGTGTAAGGCTCTGGCGCTTTCCCGCGCACAGCCTGTGACGCGCCTGCAACAAGCACGGAATACATGGGAGTTTTGCCCGCGGCAGTTTGCCTGCGGGACCTCGGCTGGCTAAACAGTTAAGAGGCCATCGTCGGCGGGGGCGGACAGCCGGGGTTAAGCGAGATTACATGATTGGGCGTACCGCCAGAGCTGGTCGCGGGGTGACGCGACGTCGATCGAGCGCGGGTCATGCGCTTGCGACATGGACCACGCTGGCGTTCTCGTGCGCCCTTCCCTCCGCGGCATGGGCCGAAGCCCTGCCGGACGCCTTGGCAAAAGCATATCAGACCAATCCGCAGCTCAATGCCGAGCGTGCGCGCCAGCGCGCCACCGATGAGAACGTGCCGCAGGCGCTGGCCGGCTACCGGCCGCAGATCGTGGCGAGCCTCAGCGCCGGCCTGCAATCGGTGCGCAATCTGTTGCCGGACAACACCATCCAGACCGGCAATCTGAAGCCCTGGATCATCGGCGTCACCGTGACGCAGAGCCTGTTCAACGGCTTCCGCACCGCCAACGGCGTGCGGGCCGCCGAGCTCCAGGTGCAGTCGGGCCGCGAAGCGCTCCGCAATGTCGGCCAGGGCGTGCTGCTCGATGCGGTCACCGCCTACACCAATGTTCTCGCCAACCAGTCGCTGGTCGAGGCGCAGCGCTCCAACGTCGCCTTCCTGCGCGAGACGCTCTCCGTCACCCAGCGCAGGCTCAATGCCGGCGACGTCACGCCGACCGACACCGCGCAGGCCGAGGCCCGCCTCAATCGTGGCCTTGCCGATCTCAACGCGGCCGAGGTCGCGCTTGCGGTCAGCCAGGCCACCTATGCGCAGGTGATCGGCAATGCGCCCTCGCAGCTCAGGCCTGCCGAGGCCGTCGACCGCTATCTGCCGAAGAGCCGCGAGGATGCCATGACGATGGCGATCCGCCAGCATCCGGCGGTGATGGCCGCCAGCTTCGACGTCGATGTCGCCTCCACCAACATCCGCATCGCCGAAGGCACGCTGCTGCCGAGCGCGACGATCCAGGGCAGCGCCAGCAAAAGCCGCAACAACGACCCGGCGCTCAGCACCCTCGCCGAGGACCAGGCTTCGATCGTCGCCAATGTCACCGCGCCGATCTACGACGGCGGCCAGGCCGCGGCGCAGACTCGGCAGGCCAAGGAGATCACGGCACAGAGCCGGCTCGTGCTCGACCAGGTGCGCAATCAAGCGCGTACGGCGGCGGTCAGCGCCTGGGTTGCCAACGAAGGCGCCAAGATCACGGTGTCGGCCTCGGAGTCCGAGGTGAAGGCGGCCACCGTCGCGCTGCAGGGCGTGCAGCGCGAGGCCGCCGGCGGCCAGCGCACGACGGTGGACGTCTTGAACTCGCAGGCCGACCTGATCCAGGCCAAGGCCCGCCTGATCGGCGCGCAACGCGACCGCGTGATCGCCTCCTACACGCTGCTCAGCGCCATCGGCCATCTCGACGTCAAGACGCTTAACCTGAACACGCCGGATTATCTGCCCGAGGTGCACTACCACCAGGTCCGCGACGCTTGGCACGGCCTGCGCACGCCGTCGGGGCAGTAGCCTCAAATCTCTCTGGTGGAGGCCGATGAAAAGCCGCCGCATCCATCTGATGGGAGCCTCGGGCTGCGGCGTGACCACGATCGGTCGTGCGCTCGCCGGGCAGCTTGCGCTGCCGCATCACGACAGCGACGACTATTTCTGGCTGCCCACCGTGCCGCCCTATCGGACGACCCGCCCGGCCGCCGACCGCCTGCGCCTGATGCGCGAGATGTTCTTGCCGCGTCTCGACTGGGTGCTGAGCGGGTCCGTCACCGGCTGGGGCGAAGAGCTCGTTTCGTACTTCGACCTGGTCGTCTTCGTGAGCGTGCCGCGCGAGATCCGGATGATGCGACTGCGCGCCCGCGAAGCCGCCCATTTCGGCGCTGATGCCGTCGCGCCGGGCGGCTGGCGCCATGGCGAGACCGAAGACTTCGTCGAATGGGCCTCCCATTACGAAGCCGGCGATCGCGAAGGCCGCAGTCTCGCCAAGCACGAAGCGTGGCTCTCGGGCCTGCCCTGCCCGGTCGTGCGCGTGGACGGCTCACGTCCGCTTGCGGAGCTTGTCGAGCAGCTATGCAGCGAAGCGGAGCGGTTGCCCGGTTGATGTGATATTCTCCTCCCACTCGCCGATAAAAAAACAAACCGGGAGAGAAACCGTGCTCAGCCGACGCAGCGTCCTGCTTGCCTCCCTTGCGGCCGGAGTAGCCATGACCAGCAAAGCCCATGCCCGCGCGGCGCAGCCTGCGACGCCGATCAATTTCGATGTGCCGGCGCATGCCTGCGACTGCCACACCCACATTCATGGCGATGTCGAAAAGTTTCCGTTCTTCACGGGCCGCGTCTATACGCCGGAGCCGGCTTCGCCGGAAGAAATGGCGGCGCTGCACAAGGCGCTGCATATCGAGCGCGTGGTGATCGTGACGCCGAGCGTCTACGGCACCGACAATTCCTCCACACTGTTCGGCATGAAGGCGCGCGGCGAGACCGCGCGCGGCGTCGCCGTAATCGACGACAAGACGCCGGAGAGCGCGCTCGATACGATGCACCAGGACGGCTTCCGCGGCATCCGCCTCAATCTGGCGACCGGCGGCGTCAATGACCCGAATATCGGCCGGCCGCGCTTCACCGCCGCCGTCGAGCGCATGAAGGCGCGCGGCTGGCACGTGCAGCTCTACACCACGTTGGCCATGATCTCCGCGATCAAGGACCTCGTTGAGACGGCGCCGGTGCCGGTCGTGTTCGACCATTTCGGCGGCCTTCACGCTTCGCTCGGGCTGGAGCAGCCGGGCTTCTCCGACCTCGTCGCGCTGGTGAAGTCCGGCAAGGCCTATGTGAAGATCTCGGGCGCCTATCGCTCGTCGAAGCTGGCGCCCGACTATCAGGACATGGTGCCCTATGCCCGCGCGCTGATCGCGGCCAATGTTGACCGCATCGTCTGGGGCACCGACTGGCCGCATCCGGATTCGAGCCGCGTCGAGGGCCGCAAGCCCACCGACATCGCGCCGCTCTATCAGATCGACGACGGCCGCCTGCTCAACCAGCTTCCGGTGTGGGCGCCGGATGCCGAGGTGCGCAAGAAGATCCTGGTCGACAATCCGGCGCGGCTCTACGGGTTCTGACGGTCAGCGCGCGCGGCGGGAGAAGAAGGAGATCAGCACCGGCAAGGTCACCAGAATCACGACCGGCGCCAGCATCATGCCGGTGACGACGACAACCGCGAGCGGCTTCTGCACCTGCGAGCCGATGCCTTCGGACAGCGCTGCCGGCAGGAGGCCGACGCCTGCGACGACACAGGTCATCAGCACCGGCCGGAGCTGCAGCTCGCCGGTGCGTACCACCGCGCTCATGCGGTCCATGCCCTCTTCGATCAGCTGGTTGAACTGCGACAGGATGATGATGCCGTCCATCACCGCGATGCCGAACAGCGCGATGAAGCCGATCGCCGCGGAGACGCTGAACGCGGTGCCCGAGATCAGGAGGCCGAGCACGCCGCCGAAGATCGCCATCGGGATCACGCTCATCGCGAGCAGTGTGTCGGTCATCGAGCCGAAATTAAACCAGAGCAGCACGCCGATCAGCGCCAGCGAGATCGGCACCACGATCGAGAGCCGCCGGATCGCGTCCTGGAGGTTGCCGAACTCGCCGACCCATTCCATGTGCGAGCCCGGCGGCAGCTGCACCTGCGCGGCGATTTTGTCCTGCGCCTCGCGGATCGCGCTGCCGAGATCGCGTTCGCGCACCGAGAACTTGATCGGCAGATAACGCTCCTGCTGCTCGCGATAGATGTAGGCCGCACCCGAGACGAGGCTGATGGTCGCGACCTCGCTTAAGGGGATCTGCGTGACGGTGCCGTTCGGCCCGGGCGCACCGATCCGCAAATTCTGGATCGCCTCGGCGCTGCGGCGGTATTCCGGCGCGAGGCGCACGATAATCGGGAAGTGGCGGTCGCTTCCGGGCTCATAGAGGTCGCCGGCGGTGTCGCCGCCGATCGCAACCTTGATGGTGGCGTTGATGTCGCCCGGCGCGAGGCCGTAGCGCGCCGCCTTGGCGCGGTCGATGTCGATCTGCACGGTCGGCTGGCCCAGCGAGGTGAACACCGCAAGGTCGGTGACGCCTTGCACGGTCGACAGCACCTGTTTGATCTTGTTGGCGGTATCGGTGAGCGCCTGGAGGTCGCTGCCGAACAGCTTGATCGAATTCTCGCCCTTCACCCCGGAGACGGCTTCGGAAACGTTGTCCTGAAGATATTGCGAGAAGTTGAACTCGACGCCGGGAAAGCGATCGTCGAGCTGCTTGAGCAGCTGCGCGGTCAGCTCTTCCTTGTCGCGGGTGCCGGGCCACTGGTTCACGGGCTTGAGCGGCGCAAAGAACTCGGCGTTGAAAAAGCCTGCGGCGTCGGTGCCGTCGTCCGGGCGGCCGTGCTGCGACACGACCGACTCCACCTCGGGCCGGGCGCGGATCACCTTGCGCATCTCATTGACGTAGCTGTTGCCTTCCTGCAGCGAGATGGTCGGCGGCAGCGTGGCGCGGATCCAGAGGTTACCCTCCTCCAGCTTCGGCAGGAATTCGAGGCCGAGCAGCCGGGCGAGCGCGACCGTCATCAGCACCAAACCGACCGCGGCGCCGAGAACAATGTTACGGTTGGCGACCGCCCAATTCAGCACAGGCATGTAGAGCCGGTGCAGGATCAGCATCACCTTGGTCTCGGTCTCCTGGACGTGCACCGGCAGGATGATGGCGGACAGCGCCGGAGTCACGGTAAAGGTGGCAAGCAGGCCTCCGGCCAGCGCATAGGCATAGGTGCGCGCCATCGGCCCGAAGATGTTGCCCTCGACGCCTGAAAGCGTGAACAGCGGCAGGAACGCCGCGATGATGATCGCCGCGGCAAAGAAGATCGATCGCGAGACGTCGGCGGCCGCGCTGAGAATGGCATGGCTCTTCATGCCGAACAGAGTCTCGGGCGACCTGTGCTCGGATTCCGAGATCGGCGTCGTTTGCGTGAGGCGGCGGAAGATCGCCTCCACCATGATGACGGTTGCATCCACGATCAGGCCGAAATCGATCGCGCCGACCGACAAAAGGTTGGCCGATTCCCCGCGCAGCACCAGGATGATGACCGCAAAAAAAAGCGCGAACGGGATGGTGGCGCCGACGATCAGCGCGCTCCGGAGATCGCCGAGGAAGATCCACTGCAACAGCACGATCAGCAGGATGCCCACCACCATGTTGTGCAGCACGGTGTGGGTGGTGAGCTCGATCAGGTCGCCGCGGTCGTAGATGCGCTCGATGCGCACGCCGGGCGGCAGGATGCTGGAGTTGTTGATGGATTGAACGAGCTCGTGGACGCGCCTGATGGTCGGCGAGCTCTGCTCGCCGCGCCGCATCAGGACGATGCCCTGCACGATGTCGTCGGAATCGTCGAGGCCGGCAATGCCGAGACGTGGCTTCTGACCGACGGTGACGGTGGCGACGTCCTTCACCAGCACCGGATTGCCGCCGGTCTGCGCCACCATGGTGTTGGCGAGGTCGTCGATCGAGCGGATCAGGCCGACGCCGCGCACCACGGCGGATTGCTGGCCGATATCAACGGTGTTGCCGCCGACATTGACGTTGGAATTGCCGACCGCCTGGAGCAGTTGCGGCAGCGTCAGGCCATTGGCGACCAGCTTGTTGAAATCGACCTGGATCTCGTAGGTCTTGCTCCTGCCGCCCCAGCCGGTGACGTCGATTACGCCGGGCACCGCGCGGAAGCGGCGCTGCAGCATCCAGTCCTGGATGGTCTTGAGGTCGAGCACGCTGTAGTTCGGCGGACCGACGAGGCGATAGCGGAAGATCTCGCCGATCGGGCTGAGCGGAGAGATCTGCGGCTGCACATTGCCCGGCAACGGCGCAAGCTGCGCCAGGCGATTCAGTACCTGCTGCAGCGCCTCGTCATAGGTGTAGGCGAAGGAGAACTGGATTTTGACGTCGGACAAACCGTAGAGCGAGATGGTGCGGATGGTCTTGATGTTCTTCAGGCCGGCGACCTGGGTTTCGATCGGGATCGTGATGTAGCGCTCGATCTCCTCCGCCGACAGGCCCGGGCTCTGCGTCACGATGTCGACCATCGGCGGGGTCGGGTCGGGATAGGCCTCGATGTTGAGCCGGTTGAACGCGATCAAGCCGCCGATCAGCACGGCGACGAACATGCCAACCATCAGGAAACGCCGGTTGACGGCAAGGGCAACGAGACGATCCATTCAGGTCTTCAATTTTCTTGGGTCGTCGATCAGCTGCCGGAGGCCGCGCGGTCGATGAACAGACTGCCTTTGGTGACGATCTGCTCGCCGGGTTTCAGATTGCTGGTGACCTCGACGAGGTTGCCGTTGATGAGACCGATCTTGATCTGGCGCAGCTCGACCGACTTGTCCTCGCGCGCGACCCAGAGGCGGACCTTGTCGGCCTCGTAGATCAGCGCCTGCTTCGGCACCGCCGGCGCGGCGCGGTCGCCGGCCGAATAGATCGTGACGTTCGCGAACATTTCCGGCTTGAGCAGCCCGTCCTTGTTGTCGATCGTGGCGCGGACCTGCAGGCGGCGGGTGGCGGGGTCGATCGCGGCGGCAACGTAGTTGATCTTGGCGCTGAACGGACGGCCCGGCAGCGCCATCACGTTGACGGTGATGTCCTGCCCGATGCACACCGCGGCCGCATCGCTCTCGCGCACGAAGGCGGTGAGCCAGACCGTGGAGAGGTCGCCGACCACGAAGACAGGATCGCTAGCGCCGGAATTGACGTATTGCCCCGGGCCGATCTTGCGTTGCACGACGGTGCCGGAGATCGGCGAGTAGATCGTGATCTCCCGATCGATGACGCCCTTTTCCTGGAACGTCTTGATGGCCTCGTCGGTGAAGCCGAGGATGCGCAGCTTGTTGCGCGCGGCTTCCAGCGCCGCCACAGAGGAGCGCATGTCATTGCGCGCCTGCACCTGGGCCGCTTCCGCCTGCTGGTAATCCTTGAGCGGAATGGCATGGCCCTCGTAGAGGTCCTTGGCGCGCTTGAATTGGATGTCGGAAAGCTCGAGCGCCGACTTCGCCTTATTCTGCGAGGTCATCGCCGCGATGAAATCGTTCTGGGCCTGCACGGTGTCGGCGGCCTCGATCGTAAACAGCGGTTGACCTTGCTTCAGCGTCTCGCCGGGCTTGGCGAGCAGCTTGGTGACACGGCCTGCATAGGGCGAGAACACCGGCGTCGAACGATCCTCGTCGACCGCGACCTTGCCCTCGGTGACATACTCGGCCCGGAAGCTCCTGGCGGCGACCGGCTCGATCGTCAGCGTCGCCCATTCGGACGGTGTCGGCGTGAAGGTCTGCGCATTCCTGCGCGACTGGCTGGAGATCTCGGAGTGCTTCTTTGCCTTCGGGCCCGAAGAGAACAAGCCGTACGCTCCGACACCGGCGCCGGCGAGGGCTAGTAAAACTACGGATGCGATCACCCGTTGTTTTGCAATCACGTGCAATCGCTTGGTAATCTCAACTGCCATGGGGCCCGGTCGTGTCTGCGACGATCTCGGCAAATGATTGCCTCATCGCTCGCGCTAATAGTGCCGAATTGGGATTTCAAACAACCTAAAAAACGCGTCGGCCCTTTCCGTCTGCGTTAAAATTTTGCGACATGTCAGCTTCATGTCAGCTTCGGCCCGGCCATTGTGCCGGATGACTGCCGAGCGGCATCGCCGGACGGCTCCAGGCGTCGGCGTCTTCGACAGCCGAGCGGAATGCTGCACCGCCTTCAACGTGCCGAAGCCAAATTGCATGTGCTCTATGAACGCAGCATGTACAGCCTCTCCCGTAACATCCGGGTATTCAATCCGCCCTCGAGCCGGCCGAGATTCCACAGCCAGAATGTCGGCGGGGCTCTGCATGGCTGCTTCTCTCCCCGCTCATTTGCTGTACTTTTCGCGACCGTGTCATGATCGCAGAAAGGATTGCAATGGCCGCCATCGATCCCCTCATCGCAGGTGCCGTGTTCATCGCGACTGCGGCCACCGACGCCGTCTATGTCATGTTCACCTCGGCCGTGATCGCGCGCAAGCGCATCCCGGCGGCGAACTGGAGCGCGGTCTGGTACCTGCTCTCCTCTTACGCCGTGATCAGCTACACCGAGAACGTCTTCTACGTTGCCTTTGCCGCAATCGGCTCCTGGGCCGGCGCCTATGCCTCGTTGACCTTCCTGCACCGCCCGCCCGGCGGCCCGCCGGTGGGAGCGGCGCCGGAGTGAAGTCTCTCCGCGTCATTGCGAGGAGCCCTTGCGACGAAGGAATCCAGGATCCTTCCGCGGATGCATTTCTGGATTGCTTCGCGGAGCCTGTCATCGGGCCGCGCTTTGCGCGGACCCGGTGGCTCGCAACGACGACGTGGAGGCTTCTGGGCGCCTCGCGAAACAGCTACACTCGCAGCACCAACAAAAAGGAGCCAACAATGGATCTCGGTCTCAAAGGCAAGAACGCTGTGGTGCTCGGCGGCACGCGTGGCATCGGGCGGGCGATTGCGGCGACGCTGGCCGGCGAAGGTGCCAATGTCGCGGTGTGCGCGCGCAACGCCGATCAGGTTGCGGCCACCGTCGGGGAGTTGAAGGCGAGCGGCATCCGCGCCACCGGCGGCGCGGTCGACGTCACCGACGGCGCGGCGCTCAAAAGCTGGATCGAGGCTGCAGCAAAAGAGCTCGGCGGCATCGACCTGCTATTCTCCAATGCCGGCGCAATGGCGCAAGGGCACGATCCGGCGTCCTGGGAGCAGAATTTCCGCCTCGACCTGCTCGGCGCCGTGCATGCCTTCGACGCCGCCCGGCCATTCCTCGAGACAAGCGGCGCCGGCAGCGGCGATGCGGCCTTCGTGATCATCTCGTCGATCTCCGCGGCGCAGGCGGACACGGCCAGCTCCTACGGCCCGATCAAGGCCGCGCTGATCCACATGGCCAAGGGACTGGCGCGGCAATACGCGAAGAAGAAGATCCGCGTGAATGTCGTGTCGCCCGGCACCGTCTATTTCAAAGGCGGCGTCTGGGAGATGATCGAGAAGAACATGCCGGAGCGGTACCAGGACGCGATGAAGCGCAACCCGACCGGCCGCATGGCAACGCCGCAGGACATCGCGAGCGCGGCGGTGTTTCTGGCCAGCCCGGTGTCGGGATTCACGACGGGTTCGAATTTCGTCGTGGACGGCGCGATTTCGAACAGGGTGAATTTTTGAGGGCAGCTTGCCGAGCTCTCTCTCCTCCGTCATGGCCGGGCTTGACCCGGCCATCCACGCACTGCTGCGCACTCCGAAAGACGTGGATGCCCGGGTCAAGCCCGGGCATGACGACTGAGAATGAGGCGCAATCATCGCAACAAACGTCGGCAGTAGCCCGCGCTCGCTCAATGAAAATCCCGCGAGGGCGGCAGGATACGGACGTTGCGGGGGTGACGGATTTTTTGCGCGGGCATGTCCGTAAGCGCGCGAGGGTCTTCGTTCAGCGGTTCGACCACGGTGGCGCCTGCGGGCAGCGGATGCTTGCGGCCGAGCGCATCGTTGGCCAATCCGACCAGATCGTGCGAGCGATCGATCATGCGCTGGGCGATGAGATGCGTCACCTTCTCCGGGCTGCTCTGGATGTAGCCTTCGACCAGGATGAGGCGCGCGCCCATCACCTCTTTCCGGTACTGCTCCATGATCTTGGGCCAGACCACGACATTGGCGATGCCGGTTTCGTCCTCCAGCGTCATGAACACGACGCCGCTGGCGCTGCCCGGCCGCTGCCGCACCAGGACCACACCGGCGCAGCGGACGCGGCGCCGCTCGTTCTCATGGCTGATCTCCTTGCAGGCCACGATGCGCTCGCGCGTAAACATCTCGCGCAGGAATTCCATCGGATGGCCCTTCAGCGACAGCCGGATGGTCTGGTAGTCCGCGACCACCTGCTCGGCGCGCGGCATCACCGGAAGCGGTTTTGCGCCTTCGTCCGGCTGCTCGCGCGCGGTCGCCGCCTCGAACAGCGGTAGCGGCACGTCGTCGGGCAGCCGCCGCACCTGCCACAGCGCTTCGCGGCGATCGAGCCCGAGCGAGCGGAACGCATCGGCATCCGCCAAGAGGATCAGCGCGCGCTTGGGCAGACCGGTGTCGCGGGCGAAATCCTCCAGCGACGTGAAGGGACGACGGTTGCGCGCGGCGACGATGCGGTCGGCCCAATCGGGTACTCTCTCCACACCGTCATTCCGGGGCGACGCGTCAGCGTCGAGCCCGGAATCCATTCCTCCGCCAGGCGTATGCGGCGCGATGGATTCCGGGTTCGCGCTACGCGCGCCCCGGAATGACAGCTGAGAGCGTTTCAGCCTCTCTTCATCCTCGTCCAGCCAGTGGAATCCATCGATCTGGCGAAAGCCGAGGCGCACGGCGCAGAATTTGCCGCTTCCCTCCTCCAGTGTGTTCTGCGCAAAGCTGTAGGACACGTCGATGTCGCGCACCTCGACGCCGTTCTTGCGGGCGTCGCTGACGATCTGCGCCGGCGCATAAAAGCCCATCGGTTGCGAATTCAACAGACCGCAGCAGAAGGCGTCGGGATGGTAGTGTTTCAGCCACGACGAAATGTAGACCAGCTGTGCAAAGCTCGCGGCATGGCTCTCCGGAAAGCCGTAAGAGCCAAATCCCTTGATCTGGTCAAAGCAGCTTTTGGCGAAGTTGGGATCGTAGCCGCGCGCCACCATGTTGCCGATCAGCTTCTCCTCATATTGGCCGATGGTGCCGACATTGCGGAAGGTCGCCATCGAGCGGCGCAGGCCGTTGGCTTCCTCGGAGGTGAAATGCGCGGCCTCGATCGCAATGCGCATCGCCTGCTCCTGGAACAGCGGGACACCGAGCGTCTTGTGCAGCACCTTGTAGAGTTCGTCCTTGTCGCCATGCTCCGGCGACGGAGACGGATAGCTCACCTTTTCCAGCCCGTTCCGCCGCCGCAAATAAGGATGCACCATGTCGCCCTGGATCGGCCCGGGGCGCACGATCGCGACCTCGATGACGAGATCGTAGAAGGTGCGCGGCTTCAGCCGCGGCAGCATGTTCATCTGGGCGCGGCTCTCGACCTGGAACACGCCGAGCGATTCCCCGCGGCACAGCATGTCGTAAACCCTGGGGTCGTCCTGCGGGACGCTCGCCAGCATAAAACGCTCGCCCTTGTGCTGGTCGATCAGATCGAAACATTTCCTGATGCAGGTCAGCATGCCCAGCGCCAGCACGTCGACCTTCATCATGCTCAGTGCATCGACGTCATCTTTGTCCCATTCGATGAAGGTGCGGTCGTCCATCGCGGCATTGCCGATCGGCACATAGGTGTCGAGCCGGTCCTGTGTCAGCACATAGCCGCCGACATGCTGGGACAGATGGCGCGGGAATTCGATCAACTCGGTCGCAAGCTCGACCGCGAGGTTGATCATGGGATTGTTCGGATCGAGCCCGGCCTGCCGGACCTGCATGTCGTTGAGGCCCTTGCCCCAGCTGCCCCAAACGGTGTCGGCGAGCGCGGCAGTGACGTCCTCGGTCAGGCCGAGCGCCTTGCCGACGTCGCGGATGGCGCTGCGCGGGCGGTAGTGGATGACGGTGGCGATGATCGCGGCGCGGTGGCGGCCGTAGCGGCGATAGACATATTGCATCACCTCCTCACGGCGCGAATGCTCGAAATCGACGTCGATATCGGGCGGCTCCAGCCGCTCCTTGGAGATGAAGCGCTCGAACAAGAGGTCCACCTTGGTCGGATCGACCGAGGTGATGCCGAGCACGTAGCACACGGCCGAATTCGCCGCCGAGCCGCGCCCTTGGCACAAAATGTTCTGGCTGCGCGCGTAGTGGACGATGTCATGCACGGTGAGGAAGTAATGCGCGTATTTCAGCTCGGCGATCAGCGCGAGCTCCTTGTTCAAGGTGGCGCGCAGCTTGTCGTCGATCTTGCCGCCGAAATATTTGTCGACGCCCGCCCAGGTCAGGTCCTCCAGATGCCCCTGCGCGGTCTTGCCCGGCGGTACCGGCTCGTCGGGATATTGATACTTCAGCTGATCGAGCGAGAACTCGATTGCGTCCGCAAAGCGCATGGTCTGCGCAATCGCCTCGGGAAAATCGCGGAACAGCCGCGCCATTTCACGCGGCGTCTTCAGGAAGCGCTCGGCATTGGCCTCTAACTTCCGCCCAATCGCCTCGATCGTGGTCTTTTCCCGGATGCAGGTCAGCACGTCCTGGAGCGGACGGCGGCGGGGATCGTGATACAGCACCTCATTGGTTGCGAGCAGCGGCACCTTTGCCTTTGCGGCGAGATCATCGAGCCGCAAGAGGCGACGCTTGTCGTCGCCGCGATAGAGCAGGCTCGCCGCCAGCCACACGCCCTCGGCACGGCTCGCCTTCAGCTTTGCGAGGACATCCAGCGCCCGCGACAGCTCGAGACGATGCGGCAGCGTCAACACCAGGAGCTGGCCTTCCGAGAATTCCAGGAGATCGTCAAGCCTGAGATGACACTCGCCCTTTTCGATCCGCGTGATGTCGTCGCCGCGCTTGCCCCTCGTGAGGAGCTGGCACAGCCGGCCATAGGCGGCGCGATCGCGTGGATAGACCAGGATGTCGGGCGTGCCGTCGATGAAGACGATGCGGGCGCCGATCAACAGTTTCGGCTTGTGCAGCACCTCGTCATTGTCGAGCTCGTTCCAGGCGCGCACCACGCCGGCGAGCGTGTTGTGATCGGCAATGCCGATCACCGGAATTCCTAAAGCGCTCGCCTGATGCACATAGGCGCGCGGATCCGAGCCGCCGCGCAGGAAGGAGAAATTGGTGGTGATGCCGATCTCGGCATAGCTAAGCGTATTCATGCGAAGAGACCGTGCACATACCAGCCGGGAGACGCAGGCTTGCCGTCACCGTCGAACACCTCGCCTTCATAGAGACCGTCGCGAAAGATCCAGAAGCGCAGGCCTTCGGCATCCTCGATGCGGAAATAATCCCGCGTCAGCTGCTTGCCGTCCTGCCGCCACCATTCCATCGCGATGCGCTCGGGCCCCTCTACCCGCACCACCGCATGCAGCGCGCGCCGCCAGGTGAATTGATGCGGCGGACCGTCTGGCACGGTCGCGAACGGCACCTTGATCGGCTCCGGCTTGTCGAACAGCCGCAAGGGACGCAGCGGCGGCTCGCTCGCGACGCGCGCCGGCCATTCGGCCTGCATGGCAGCAGCGAGATGATGCTGCGCCGATGCGGCCAGCACCGCGCTTTCGGGGATGTGGGTATCCTGCGGCAGGTGCACGACGACACGCCTGCCGCCGATCCGCGCGGCGATGCGGTCGATCAGCGCCGCGAGTTCGTCATTGTCGTGGACATGGGCATCGAGATCGCGCTGCTCCTGCACCACGATCTCGGTGCGGCTCGCCGACAATCGCACCATGTCGAAGCCGAAGCCGGGATCGAGGGGATCAGCGAGTGCATCGAGCCGCTCGCGGAACAAGCGGTCGACCACGGCGCTTCTGGTCACGGGACGTCCGGTCTCGACCGTGATCGTGCGCACCACGCCGTCGGTGCGGAAGAACGCGGCTTCAAGCCGCCGCGCGCCTTTGCCCTGCTTCTCCATGGACGCGATCAACGTGTCGGCGAGCCGCGACAGCGTCATCGCGATCATGGTGTCGGTCGCGATCGGCTCGGCAAAGCGTTTTTCCACGATGTAGTCGGGCGGCGGTTTGCGCGGGCTGATCGGCGCATCGCCCTGCCCCAGCGCATGGGCGAGCAGCGTGGAGAAGCGCGCGCCGAACCGCGCCGTGATCTCGGAGGCGCTGCGCGAGGCGACGTCGCCGATGGTCTTCAGCCCGGCGCGGCGCAGGCCGGTGGTGATGGCTTCACCCGCACCGAGAGCGGAGACTGGAAACGACCTGATCGCCTCCGCCTCGCCGCCATCGGCCACAATGGTGCCGGATACCTGCCGCGTCAGCGTGCGGGCGCAGACCGAGGTGCCCGCGATCGCCGCGCTGACGGCAAAGCCTTGCCAGTCGAGCGCCCGGACCAATGTCCGCAACAGCGCGGCCTCGCCGCCGAACAGATGCGCGCAACCGGTGATGTCCAGGAACAGCCCGTGCGGCGGATCGAGCGCCACCAGCGGCGTGAAGCGGTCGCACCAATCGGCGATGTCGCTGATCGTCTTCGTATCGGCCACGGTATCGGCGTCGAACACACGCAAATCCGGGCACATCGCCCGCGCATTGGCCAGCGGTTGGCCGATATACAGGCCGAGGCGCTCGGCGGCCTCGTCCAGCGCATGGATCACCAGCGCATTGTTGTCCTTGATGACGACAATGCTCGGCTCATGGTTGGTTTTACCCAGCCCGGCGCTGCTGAAGAACCGCTGGATCCTGTCGATGGGCAGGCGCGGCAGCCACAGGCTGAGGATACGTCGACGGTTCACTGAACTGGCACTCATCACAATTCCATTCCATGATCCACCGGCCGCAGGGGCCATGACGATTGCGCAAGAGCTCGGCATCGAACACCGGCGCGCCCCAGGCACTCCACACCGAGCCCGGCGGCGAAGGCGCCGCACGCAGCATCCATCGTGTCTCCGCGGTCGAGGGCAGCGGCTGCGCGGCCATCCGCAGCAAGAGGCCGGTCACGCCCGAGCCTTGCGCGGCCAGCGTCAGCTTGCGGCTCGCCACCAGATCGAACTGCCTGGTCTCGCCCCAGAGCTCGAGCACGACGGCGCCCAGCGCATCGCAGGCGAGCGCGTCGGCCGAGGTGCGTAGCGCGCTCTCGACATCGGCGGCGCGCACCATCACCACACAGCGCGGATCGAGGCCGAGCTCGGATAGCCCGCTCATCGACAGCGCGCCGGTTTCGAGCTCCGAAAAATCCTGCCGCACCCACAATAGCGGCCGGCGTGCGCTCACGCGTCCCGCAAGGCCCATGACAAACCCCGTCGCGGCCGCGCCCTGTCGCCCCTCGCAAAACACCTCGTGGATCGCCGCGCGCGCGAGCCCGCCCTTCAGCGCGGCGTCGGCCGCGCCATGGCCGAGTACGATGCGATCGCGCGGATGCACGACTTCCGCCGTCTCGATGCGCTCGATCTGGCCGCGCAGGATCGCAAGCGCGCTCATACGTGCGCCGCTCATGCTCGCCGCTCCTCAGAGGTGATTGCCGATGGCTCTCAAAAAGAGAACCAGCGGCTGGCTCATTTGTTCATGATATGTTCTAATATAAAGCTAACGGCGCCGGCAGAGTCAATCGAATTGGCGCATCCAAAGATTCATGAGCGGAATCAAAGAGATTCAAACATGGACGTACAACGCAAGCTGGAGATTCTGGCGGATGCCGCCAAATACGACGCATCCTGCGCCTCCAGCGGTACCGAGAAGCGGGATTCCAGCGACGGCAAGGGCATGGGCTCGACCGCGCCGGGCATGGGCATCTGCCATTCCTACGCGCCGGACGGACGCTGCATCTCCCTGCTCAAGGTGCTGCTGACCAACGCCTGCAATTACGATTGCCTTTATTGCGTCAACCGCGCCTCCTCGAATGTCCCACGCGCCCGCTTCACCATCGACGAATTGGTCAGGCTCACGCTCGACTTCTACCGGCGCAATTACATCGAGGGCCTGTTTCTCTCCTCCGGCATCATCCGCAGCCCTGATTACACGATGGAGCAAGTGGTGAGCGTCGCGCGAAAACTGCGCGAGGAGCATCATTTCCGCGGCTACATCCATCTGAAGACCATTCCCGAGGCCGACGACGCGCTGATCGCCGAGGCCGGCAAATATGCCGACCGCCTTTCGATCAACATCGAGATGCCTGAGGAGACGAGCCTGCAGCAATTCGCGCCGGAGAAGGACGTGCGCGCGATCCGCCGCACCATGGGCCGGCTGCGGCTGAAGCTGGACGAGGCCGAGGAGAGCCGCAGCGCCAAGACGAAGGCCAAACCGCAGCGCTTCGCGCCCGCCGGACAAAGCACGCAGATGATCGTCGGCGCAGATAGCGCCTCCGATCACACCATTCTCCACACCAGCGCCAATCTCTACGGCGCCTACCGGCTGCGGCGCGTCTATTACTCCGCCTTCAGCCCGATCCCCGATGCCAGCCGCGCGCTACCCCTGCGCGCGCCGCCGCTGCTGCGCGAGCACCGGCTCTACCAGGCCGACTGGCTGATGCGGTTCTACGGCTTCGATGTCGGCGAGATCGTCGACGACAGCGCGATGCTGCCGCTCGACATCGATCCCAAGCTGGCCTGGGCGCTGCGCCACCGCGACCGCTTCCCGCTCGACGTCAACCGCGCCAGCCGCGAGGAGCTGCTGCGCGTTCCGGGCTTCGGCACCAGGACGGTCGAACGCATCCTCGCGACGCGGCGCACCACCACGATCCGCCTCGCCGATCTCGCGCGGCTGCATGTGCCCCGCAACAAGGCGCTGCCGTTCATCGTCCTCAGCGATCACCGTCCCTCACCGCATCGTCTCGATGCCGCCGGGTTGATCGAACGGTTCAAGCCGAAAGCAACGCAACTGGGATTTGGCTTCTGATGCAGTACATCATGCTCGACACCGAAACCGATTTCGACGGCTGGCGCAAAGCCGCGCGCAGCCTCGTGCTCCATCACGTGCCGCCCGGCGCGGTCACCTGGACCGTGCAGGGCCACGAAGCCGAGCTGTTCGCACCGTCCTCGCCGTCTCCGATCCTCGAGGTGAACGACGGCACGTTCACCGTCTCGGCAAAATTCGTCGAGCTTGCCAAGGCGGCGATCCTGCATCGCGACGGCGAGCGCTTTGCGATCCTCTATCGCTTGCTGTTCCGGCTGAAGGAAAATCACGATCTCATCGAGGTCGCGACCGACCCCGATGTCGCGCTTGTCACGGCCATGGCGAAAGCGGTCTATCGCGACGAGCACAAGATGCATGCCTTCGTGCGCTTCCGCGAGATCGGCCGGGAACGCCAGGCGCACTACGTCGCCTGGTTCGAGCCGGAGCATCACGTCGTCGAGCTCGCCGCGCCGTTCTTCGCCAAGCGCTTTGCCGACATGCCCTGGTCGATCCTGACGCCGGACCTCTGCGCGCATTGGGACGGCCATGCGCTCTCGTTCACGCCGGGCGTCAGCAAGAGCGAGGCGCCGGGCGAAGACCGGCTGGAGGAAACCTGGCGGCGCTACTATGCCAGCATCTTCAATCCGGCCCGGCTCAAGGTGAAGGCGATGCAGGCCGAGATGCCGAAGAAATATTGGAGGAACCTGCCCGAGGCTTCGATCATTAAGCCCTTGATCGAGGACGCCGAGCGCATGACCGGCGCCATGATCGCCAATGCCGCAACCGATCCGCACAAGCCTCAGAAGCGGCCGGAGGCTCCGATGAAACGCAAGTCAGCTGCCGACGATCTCGAAACGCTCCGCGAGGAGGCCGCGCATTGCCGCGCCTGCCATCTCTACAAGGACGCGACACAGACCGTGTTCGGCGAAGGGCCTGAGAATGCCAACATCATGCTGGTCGGCGAGCAGCCCGGCGACAAGGAAGACCTCGCCGGCCATCCCTTCGTCGGCCCGGCCGGGCAAATGCTCGATCGCGCACTGGAGGAGGCCGGCGTCGACCGCAAGAAGGTCTATGTCACCAACGCGGTGAAGCACTTCAAATTCGTGCCGCGCGGAAAGATCCGCCTGCACCAGAAGCCGAACACACCTGAGATCCGGGCGTGCCGGCAATGGTATGAGCGGGAAGTTTCGACAATCCAACCGGATCTCATCGTGGCGATGGGCGCCACCGCCGCGCAAAGCGTGTTCGGCAAGATCACCCCCATCGGGAAGAACCGCGGCCGGTTGATCGATCTTCCCGAAGGCCGCAAAGCGCTCGTGACGGTGCATCCGTCCTATCTGCTGCGGCTGCCGGATCCCGAAGCCAAGGTTCTGGAATATCGGCGCTTCGTCGAGGATCTGAAGATCGCCGCCGGCCTGCAGAAGAAGGCCGCACGGGCTGCGTGAATACAGCGGGAAATGGCTTCACGCCGTTGTTGACGATCCGATCTCTTAAATAGACAAGTGCCTGTGGAATGCACGGGCCCTTTCATCTGTGCTTCGGACCCGGTCCTACGACGCCGCGAGCTGCTCCTCGACCAGCTTCACCCAATAGGACGTGCCGTAGACGATCGCCTCGTCGTTGAAATTGTAGGCGGGGTGATGCAGGCCGGCGCTGTCGCCGTTGCCGCAGAAGATGAAGGCCCCGGGCCGCGCTTCCAGCATGTAGGCGAAATCCTCGCCGCCCATCAGCGGCGCCATCTCGTGGACATGGGCCTCGCCCGCGACCTGCGTGGCGACGCGCCGTGCCACTTCGGTTTCCGCCGCATGATTGTTCACGACCGGGTAATTGCGCTTGTAGTGCAGGTCGATCTTGGCGCCCGTGATCTGCGCCATGCCCGCCACGACCTCATGCACGCGCTTCTCGACCAGCTTGCGCACCTCAGGCGACAGCGTGCGGATGGTGCCTCTCAGGGTCGCGGTCTGCGGAATGACGTTGCGGGCATTGCCGGCGTGGAATTCGCAAATCGATACAACCGCCGATTCCAGGGGATCGACGCTGCGCGAGACGATCGACTGCAGGGCCGTGATCACCTGCGCGCCGACCAGCACGGAATCGATGCATTTGTGTGGACGCGCGGCGTGGCCGCCGACGCCCTCGATCATGATGTCGACCTCGTCGGTCGCCGCCATGATGGGGCCTGGCCTGATCGCGAACGAGCCGACCGGGATGCCCGGGCCGTTGTGCATGCCATAGACCTGTTCGATGCCGAACCGCTCCATCAGGCCGTCCTTGACCATGGCCGCGCCGCCGGCGCCACCCTCCTCGGCGGGCTGGAAGATCACCACGGCATCGCCGGCGAAATTGCGCGTCTCGGCGAGATAGCGGGCCGCGCCGAGCAGCATCGCGGTGTGGCCGTCATGGCCGCAGGCGTGCATCTTGCCGGGGATCTTGGAGGCGTAAGGCAGATTGGTCTGCTCCTCGACCGGCAGCGCGTCCATGTCGGCACGCATGCCGATCACCTTGAGCCCCTCGCCGGTTGGCTTGTTGCCCTTGATTACGCCGACGACGCCGGTCTGGCCGAGACCGGTCACGACTTCGTCGCAGCCGAACTCCCGCAACCGGTCAGCAACGAATGCTGCGGTGCGGTGGACATCGTACAACAGCTCGGGGTGCTGATGGATGTCCCGCCGCCAGGCCTGGATATCGGGTTGAAGGTCGGCGACGCGGTTCACGATGGGCATGGAAGGTCTCGAACTGTTGGAAATGCAGGTCTGTCTACCATGCAAGCATCGGTCCACCCAACCGCCGGCAATCGGGGTCTAGCCCTGTTCACCCGGCATGGCCGGGCTTGTCCAGGTCGGCTGCGTCTGCCTATTAACGGAAAGCAAAGAGACCATCCGGGTGGAAGCAGAATGCCGAGGCGGCTTGAAGGTGAGTTTGACTACATTGTCGTCGGAGCCGGCACCGCGGGCTGCATCGTCGCCAACCGGCTGTCGGCTGTCCCAGGCAACCGCGTTCTCATCCTTGAAGCCGGCGGCGACGACAACTGGATCTGGTTCCATATCCCGGTCGGCTATCTCTTCGCCATCGGCAATCCGCGTTCGGACTGGATGTTCAAGACCGAGGCCGAGCCCGGCCTGAACGGCCGCTCGCTGGCCTATCCGCGCGGCAAGGTGATCGGCGGCTGCTCGGCAATCAACGCCATGATCTCGATGCGCGGACAGGCTGCCGACTACGATCATTGGCGCCAGCTTGGCCTGACCGGCTGGGGCTATGACGACGTGCTGCCGTTGTTCAAGCGCCTCGAGGACCACTTCCTCGGCGCCAGCGAGCATCACGGCGCCGGCGGTGGCTGGCGCATCGAGGCACCGCGGCTGTCATGGGCCATTCTCGACGCGGTCGGTGACGCCGCCGAGGAGATGGGCATCAAGCGCATCCCGGATTTCAACACCGGCGACAACGAAGGCACCAGCTATTTCCACGTCAACCAGAAGCGCGGCCGGCGCTGGTCCTCGGCGCGCGGCTTCCTCAAGCCGGCCTTGAGGCGCCCCAATCTGCGGCTCGAGAAGCACGTGCTGGTCGACCGCCTCATCATCGAGCAGGGCCGCGCCGTCGGCGTGCGCTTCATCCAGAACGGCGAGATCATCGAGGCGCGCGCAAAGCGCGAGGTGGTGCTCTCGGCAGGCTCGATCGGCTCGGTGCAGGTGCTGCATCGCTCCGGCATTGGACCGGCCGACTGGCTGTCGCCGCTCGGCATCGACATCGTCATGGACAAGCCCGGCGTCGGGCGCAATCTGCAGGATCACCTGCAGCAGCGCGCGATCTACAAGGTCGAGGGCGTGCGCACGCTGAACGAGACCTATTACAATCTGTTGCGCCGCGGCCTGATGGGGCTCGACTACGCTGTCCGCCGCCGCGGCCCGCTCACCATGGCGCCGTCGCAGCTCGGCATCTTCACGCGCTCCGATGCGACGCGCGCCCGCGCCAACATCCAATTCCACGTGCAGCCGCTCTCGCTCGACAAGTTCGGCGATCCCCTGCACCGTTTCCCTGCGATCACGGTGAGCGCGTGCAATCTGCAACCGACCTCGCGCGGCACTGTGCGGTTGCGCGCGACAACGCCTGACGAGAAGCCGATCATCGCGCCAAATTACCTGTCGACCGACGACGACCGCCAGGTCGCCGCCGACGCCATTCGCACCACGCGGCGCCTGATGCAGCAGAAAGCGCTGGCCAAATATCGCCCCAGCGAATATCTGCCCGGCCCCTCCGTCGGCGACGACGATGCCTCCCTCGCAAAAGCCGCCGGCGACATCGGCACCACCATCTTCCATCCCGTCGGCACCGCGAAGATGGGCACGGCGAACGATCCAATGGCGGTGGTGGACGAGCGGTTGCGATTCTACGGCCTCGACGGCCTGCGCATCGTCGATGCCTCGATCATGCCGACGATCACCTCGGGCAACACCAACACGCCGACCGCGATGATCGCTGAGAAGGGCGCCACGATGATTCTGGAGGATGCGAAGTAGCATCCCATCGCTCATGATCGATCCGCACCGTTTCTCAATCGGTCCCGCCGACGCAGAGATCGCCATGCTGCAATGGGGCGACAGCGGCAAGCCGCCTGCCCTGCTCGTACACGGCACCGGCTTCGTCGCCGACGTCTGGCACGAGGTCGCGCGCGAGCTCGCATCGACCTACACCGTCTATGCCCTCGACCGACGCGGTCATGGCGCAAGCCACAAACCCGGCGCCTATCACTTCCTTGATTACGCCGACGACATCTGCCGGGTGGTCGATACGCTCGATCTCCGCGACATCTACGGGATCGGCCACAGCGCGGGTGCGACCGATCTCCTTCTCGCGGCGAAACTCCTGCCCGGTCGCTTCGCACGCCTGTTCGTGATGGAGCCGACCGTCATGGACCCGCGCGCGGCGCGCTCCGGAGGATTGAGCGAAGAATCGCTCGCCCGCGTGCAGGGCACGCTACGCCGACGCGCCGAGTTCGACAGTCCCGACGCAGTGTTCGAACGTTACCGCGCAGCACCGGCGTTTGCGGATTGGACCGAAACCTCGCTACGGACGTATGTGCGCCACGGCTTCGCGCCCCTGGATGACGGCCGCGTCCGGCTCTGCTGCACGCCCAAAATCGAAGCCGCGATCTTGCTTCCCATCTACGAGGCGATGGAGCAGGTCTACATTGGGGATGCCCGCGGCAATCCGTTCGCGATGCTCAGCGAGATCGACTGCCCGGTGCGCGTCACGACAGCGGCGAAGTCGGGTCCAATCTACAAGGAGATGGCGCAACGCGCTGTGTCGCTGATCCCGGGTGTGACCACACGGGTTTTCGAGAATGCCGGCCACTGCGTCGCGCAGGAAGTGCCGGAGCACGTGGTGGAAGCCGTGCGCGAGTTTGCCAAATAAGGTTCGGCCGCGGACCGAGGCGGCCTGAGCGAACGTCTCTAAGCCGACCTGCGCACCGCGTTGTCCACCAGTGTCTTACCGAGCGACCAGATCGCGCCGGGCACCTTGTGGCTGCCGGCGATGACGTCGTCGAACGCCTTCTCGATCCAGGCGCAGTCTTCCTCGGTGATCGTGAGTGGCGGCAAGAGCTTGATGGTGTGGCTGCCGTGGCCGGCGACTTGCGTGAGGATCTTGTGATCTTTGAACAGCGGCACGGTGATGAGCTGGCAGAATAAGCCCTTGTTGGCGGTCTCCAGCACGTTCCAGGAGGCCCGCAGGCGCAGCGACTTCGGGGGACCGAATTCGATGCCGATCATCAAGCCCTTGCCGCGGACTTCCTTGAGCAGCTCGTAGCCTGGCACCATGCGCGTCAGCGCGAGGCGCAGCTCGGCGCCGCGCTTGGCGGCCGCATCGATCAGCTTCTCCGATTCCATGACGTCGAGCGTGGCTATGCCCGCGGCCATCGCGAGGTCGTTCTTGGAGAAGGTGGAGCCGTGCACCACCGCGCGGTCCATCTGGTTGAAGATCTTGTCGAAGATGCTCTTGCGCGTCAGCACGGCGCCGACCGGCACGTGGCCGCCCGACAGCGACTTCGACAGCAGCACCATGTCGGGCTCGACGTTCCAGTGCTCGACCGCGAGGAAGCGGCCGGTGCGGCCCATGCCGGTCTGGATCTCGTCGGCGACGAACAGCGTGCCGTATTTCTTGCAGAGCGCGGCCGCGCCGGGCAGGAACTCGTCGGTGGGCATGTTGACGCCCTTGCCCTGGATCGGCTCGACCACGAAGGCTGCGACCTCGCGCGAGGCCAGCGCCTTTTCCAGCGCCGCCAGGTCGTTGAACGGGATCGCGGTGCAGCCCGGCAGCAGCGGCTCGAAGCCGGTGCGGAAATTGGCATCGCCGGTCAGCGACAGCGCGCCGTAGGTCAGTCCGTGATAGCCGTGCGCGCAATAGACGATGCCGGGACGCCCCGTCGCGCCGCGCGCGAACTTGATCGCGGCCTCGACGCATTCGGCGCCGGAATTGGCGAAGAACGCCTTGTCGAGATAGGGAACGTATTTCAGGAGGCGCTCAGCCAGCACACCTGCGAGCGTCGAGACGTCGAATTGGACGAGGTTGGGCAGGTCGGCATCGAGCACGCTCTTGAGCGCCTCGCGCATGACCGGATGATTGCGCCCGATCGCAAACACGCCGAAGCCGGACAACAGGTCGAGATAGCGCGCGCCCTCACGGTCGTAGAGATACTGCCCATGCCCCTTCTGAAAGCCGACATCGTAGCCGATGGTCTTGAGAACCCGGACGAACTGCTCGTTCAGATACCGGTTATGCAGGGTGCTGCGCTGGGCCTGACGGTCCGCGAATAGCTGAGACATGTCTGGATTTGGGCTGTGCATCCGCTACATACTTCGGTTGAGGGCCGTCTCGTCAACTGAAAACGGACCGTTACTGAAAACGGTCTGTGCGGCCTTTTGCCCTTTTTCGGACCATCTTCGCAAGCACAGCTTTAGACCATGTTGCACTGCCAAGGAACACACATGCGTTTGGCCCTTTACACCGGACTAATACTGGCTGGCGGTTACGCCGGCCTGACGCCCGCGCTCGCCGCGGATCCGACCGGCGACTGGCGGGTCGCCGACGGCGTTGCCAACATTCGCGTCGCCCAATGCTATGGCAGCATGTGGGGCGCGGTTTCCTGGGAAAAACAGCCCGGCGGACGCGACGAGAACAATCCGGACGCCTCGAAAAAGAACAGGCCGACGCTCGGCATGGCAACCCTGATCGACATGAAGAAGAAGCCCGGCGTCGATCAGTGGGAAGGACAGGTCTACAACGCCAAGGACGGCCAGCTCTACAGCGCGACCATCACGCCGGCCGGTCCCGACCAGCTCGAGATCAAGGGCTGCGTCATGGGCTTCCTCTGCGGCGGCGAAACCTGGACCCGGGTCGGCCCGCCGATCCCTTCGAGCCCTGCCAACGCCATGGCCAAGGGCGCAGCGAAATCCAGCGGCACTGCGCCGAAGCCCCAAGGGGGGCAAGCGGGGCAAGGGGCCCAAGCAGCCCAAGCCGGGAGCGGCACCACCACGCCTGCGCCCGCAGCTCCCAAGGCCGCCGGCGCAGCCAAGCCCGGTCAGAAGGGCGCCGCCGACCCGGTCGGCGACATCTGCCTACTCGCTGAGATTGCGGGGTTTGCCCATTAGGGCCGGCTGGAACAGCAGCACGGCGGCGAGCGTCGTCACCAGCGACAGTGCCAGCAGCTTGCCCATGCTGGACGTGCCGGGATGGCTCGACAGCCACAGGCTGCCGAACGCGGTCGCGGTCGTCAGCGCGCTGAAAAAGATCGCGCGCGTCAGGCTGGTCTGGAGCAGGTTCGTCCTGCCCGAGCGCCAGGCCACGACATAATAGATCTTGAAGGCGACGCCGACGCCGAGCAGCAGCGGAAGCGCGACGATGTTGGCGAAGTTGAGCGGCAGGCCGATCAACACGCAGATCTCGAGCGTCACCGCGCCGGCAACCAGCAGCGGCACCAGCGTCATCAGCACGTCGACGAAGCGGCGCAGCGTGATCCACAGCAGCAGCCCGATCACCAGCAGCGCATAGATGCCGGCGTGGATGAACGCCTTCACAACGGTGTCACCGGATTTCAGGATCGAGACCGGACCGCCGATCGCAGTCGGCTCGGCCTGGAGAACCGCCGCCGCGAATTTGCGCAGCGTATCGTTGTCGTTGGGATCGCCCTTGGGCAGCGCCTCGACGCGGATGATGCCGTCCTTGCTCTTCCAGGCGCTGACGAGATCGGGCGGCAGCGAGCTCAGGGTGACGGGACCTGCCTGCATCGCGTTCCTGAGCTGGTCGAACACGATCTTCAATGGCGCGACGAACACGTCCTGCGCCTTGTTGCGCGTGGCCTCGTCGCCGTTGGCGAGCTTCTCGAGCGCGTCGGCAAGACGGCGCGAGGCAACAGCGCCCGGGCCCTTCGCGTCGCCCGCGGTCCGGCGCAGATTGTCGACCGACGATTTCAGCGATTCGACATTCTCCTGGTCCGTCGGCGCCGCGTCGATCTGATCGGGGTTGAGCGCCGGATTCAACACCTTGGCGCCCTGCGCGATGAGCTTCAGCTTCGGCGGCTGGTCCTGCGGCACAAAGCTGTCGAGCGACATCACCCTGAGCACCTCGGGCACCTTCTCCAGCTTCGCCTCGACCTGCCTTGCCTGCTCCTCGGAAGTGGTCATCACGTTGATGGCATTGGCACCAGTATTGGGGTCCTTGCGCAGATCGAGGAAGGTGGCGATCGACTCGGCGTGCGGATTGCGCAGGTTCATCGGGTTGAAGTCGAACTTCATGAAGTAGAGCAGCGGCAGGCCGCCGAGCGCGAGCAGCAGCGTGCCGCCGACGATCAGCACCCGATGCTTTTCCAGGAAGTGATCGAGCGGCGCCAGGAAGGCGTACCCGACAGGCTCCGGCTCGCCGGGCGGGTTCAGAAGCTTGAGCAGTGCCGGCAGAACGGTGATCGACGAGATGAACGCCACCAGCATGCCGACGCCGGCGATCTGGCCGAGCTCTGCGATGCCCTTGTAGTCGGTCGGCATGAAGCAAAGGAAGCCCGCGGCCGTCGCCATCGCCGCCAGCGACAGCGGCACCGCCGAGCGCTTGGCTGCCAGCACCAGCGCGCCCGCGAGATCATCGTGCTTGTAGCGCTCCGAGCGGTAGCGGACGCTGTACTGGATGCCGAAGTCGACCCCTAAGCCGACGAACAGCACCGCGAACGCAATCGACAGCAGGTTGAACGATCCGACCATCATCAGGCCGGCCGCTGTCGTGATCGCCAGGCCGACGAACAGATTGACGAACACCGCGAAGATGATCTTCGACGAATGCAGTGCGAGCCAAAGGATGACCAGCACGACGAGAATCGTGCCGACGGCGTTGACGACCGCGCCCTCCTGAACGGTGGCGTATTCCTCATTGGCGATCGGCACCGGACCGGTCAGCCGCACCCGCGCCTGGTATTTGCCGGTAAAATCCAGATCCGCCGCCGCTTTCCGGATCGCGTCGGTCGCATCCTTGCCGGGCTCCAGCGCGTTGTAGTCGAGAATCGGCTTGAACTCGATGAAGGTGCGCTTGTCGGAATCCTTGAGCGGCTCGTCGCTGACGAGTTCGCGCCAGGAGAAGCTGGCGTTGCCCTTGTTGAGCACGGTCTCGACTGTCTGCGCGATCAGGTTGAAGGGCCGCTCGGTGCTGTCGAGCTTGACCTGGCCCCGCTTGACGCCGGCAAGGCCGGTCTCCAGCGCCCCGGTCAGGCCGCGGATCGAGGGATCGCCGGCCATGATCTCGATCAGCGGCGCGGCGGCTTCGAACTGGCCGGTGATCTTGCCGACCTCCTCGGTCGGCAGGAACAACAGGCCGTTCCGCTCGAAGAACGCGCCGCTGCCGAGCTGCTGCATCGAGTGGAAGTTGGTCCTGTCGTCCTTCAGCCTGGCATAGAGCGCGTCTGCCGCGGCGCTCGCCATTTCCGGCGTCCTGGCCTCGACCACAGCGAGGATCATTTCGTTCTGATCGAACGCCTTGTCGAATTGCTGGTCACGCTGCCGCCAGTCCAGATTCTGGGCAATCAGCGAGTTGATATCGGTGTTGATGGCAAAGTGGCGCGCAGCGTAATAGCCCGCCCCTACCGACAGCAGGAGCCCGAGAACGACGACGAGGGAGGCAAACCGGGTGCAGGCCCTGACGATGGCAACGACGACGCTTTGCAGCACTTCTTTTCTTTCTGCGGTTAACAGCTTGCCGGAAACGCCCGCTGTTTATCGGAGTTCCCGGCCGAAACCTATTGCTGTTTTGGGTGGTTCTCGCCGCCAGAAGGTTCGAGGTAAACGGCGGGAGACCGTGGCAAAATCATGCGGGGCGGCCGGTATAGGCAGGGAGTTGAGGCGGGAACGTGACGAAGGACTATGCAGGAATGTCGCGCACGCAGGCACACCGCAATCCCTACTAAAATACCTCACAGACGCCTCCCTCAGCGGTTCCACCTTCCCCTACCGCCGATTTTTTGACACAAAGTATTGCGCCTCCATGCGCCGGAGCCGTCCACACGGGTGGGTGGCTACCGCAGGCGCGAACCAATGGTGCGGATATTGCAACTCATTGGTCAGTATCGGAGTGCCGCTTGGGGACTGCAAAGAGCGGATTGGTGCAACTTGCGTGATGGGCGTCCAATGGAAGTTTATCTGGCGCAACCGCGCGGCTTCTGCGCGGGGGTGGTACGAGCAATCGAAATCGTGGAGCGGGCGCTGGAGAAGTACGGCCCGCCCGTCTACGTGCGCCATGAGATCGTGCACAACAAATACGTCGTCGAGAGCCTGAAGGCCAAAGGAGCCATCTTCGTCGAGGAACTCTCCGAGGTACCGCCGAAGGCGGTGACGGTGTTCAGCGCGCATGGCGTCGCCCGCAGCGTCGAGGAAGAGGCCGTCGCGCGCGACCTTCCGGTGCTCAATGCCACCTGCCCGCTGGTCACGAAAGTTCACAATCAGGGGAAGCGCTACATCGGCAAGGGCCGCACCCTGATCCTGATCGGCCACGCCGGCCATCCCGAGGTCGAGGGCACGATGGGCCAGGTCCCGGGGCCGGTGCAGCTTGTCCAGAGCGTTGAAGAGGTTAAGGCGCTGACCCTGCCGGCGGATACGCCAGTGGCCTACATCACCCAGACCACCCTGTCGGTCGACGACACCAAGGACATCATCGCGGCCCTTCAGGCCCGCTTTACAGACATTCAAGGTCCGGATATCCGGGATATCTGCTATGCGACACAGAACCGCCAATCTGCGGTAAGGGACTTGAGCAAGCTGGTCGACGTGATCTTGGTGGTGGGCGCTGCCAACAGCTCGAACTCGAACCGGCTCCGCGAAATCGGCACTGAGGCCGGCGTCGCGAGTTATTTGATTGCCGACGGCAGCGAGCTCAATCCGGAGTGGTTGAAGGATGCCAGGACCGTCGGCGTCACGGCCGGCGCTTCGGCGCCCGAGGTACTCGTGGATGACGTGATCGAAGCGATGCGGCGGATCGGACCGGTAAAGGTCTCGGTGTTGCCGGGCCGCGAGGAAAACATCGAATTCCGGCTTCCGGCCCAACTGGCCGCGAGCTGACCCACCCGAATTGAAAAGCCCAGAAAGAAACCTGTAATGGCTATCCCGTTCTTCAAGGAAATGCGTATCGGCGGCTATTTGCTCAAGCAGAAACTGCTTGGCCGCAAGCGCTATCCGCTCGTGCTGATGCTGGAGCCGCTGTTCCGCTGCAACCTCGCCTGCGTCGGCTGCGGCAAGATCGATTATCCCGATGCGATCCTCAACCGCCGCATGACGGCGCAGGAGTGCTGGGACGCCGCCGACGAGTGCGGCGCGCCGATGGTCGCCATTCCCGGCGGCGAGCCGCTGATCCACAAGGAGATCGGCGAGATCGTGCGCGGCCTCGTCGCGCGCAAGAAGTTCGTCTCGCTCTGCACCAACGCGCTGCTGCTGGAGAAGAAGCTCGATCTGTTCGAGCCCTCGCCCTATCTGTTCTTCTCGGTGCATCTCGACGGCCTGCGCGACCACCACGACAAGGCCGTGTCGCAGAAGGGCGTGTTCGACCGCGCGGTGTCGGCGATCAAGGCGGCCAAGGCGCGCGGCTTCACCGTCAACGTCAACGCCACCATCTTCGACGGCCACCCGGCCGAGGAGATCGCCAAATTCCTCGACCTCACCACCGAGCTCGGCGTCGGCGTCTCGATGTCCCCGGGCTACGCCTATGAGCGCGCGCCGGACCAGGAGCACTTCCTCAACCGCACCAAGACCAAGAAGCTATTCCGCGACGTCTTTGCGATGGGCAAGGGCAAGAAGTGGAATTTCATGCATTCCGGACTGTTCCTGGACTTCCTCGCCGGCAACCAGGAATACGAATGCACCCCGTGGGGCATGCCCGCGCGCAACATCTTCGGCTGGCAGAAGCCCTGCTACCTGCTCGGTGAAGGCTACGCGAAGACCTTCAAGGAGCTGATGGAGACCACCGACTGGGATTCCTACGGCACCGGCAAGTACGAGAAGTGTGCCGACTGCATGGCCCATTGCGGCTACGAGCCCACGGCTGCGACCGCAGCGCTCAACAACCCGCTGAAGGCGATGTGGGTGGCGCTGCGCGGCGTGCGGACGAGCGGCCCGATGGCGCCGGAGATCGACCTCTCCAAGCAGCGCCCGGCGCAGTACATCTTCTCCGAGCAGGTCCAGAAGAAGCTCTCGGAGATCCGCAAGGACGAAGCTGCGGCTGCGCAGGCGAAAGCAGCGCAGAAGGCGTCGACGGCGGCGTAAAGCGCAGAGCCCGTAGCCCGGATGGAGCGCAAGCGAAATCCGGGATGGTCTCTCCAAGGCCCCGGATTACGCTTCGCTCCGTCCGGGCTACGAACGTCGAAACAAAAAGGCCCGGACGCCAATGGCGACCGGGCCCTTTCTTTATTCTCAGATCGAAGCCCCCGCTCACGCCGCCTTCGACACCAAGGCCTCGCTCTCGACGAACTCCGTCCCGATCAGATAATCGCGGCAGCCGCGCAACGACCGCAGGGCGCGGTTGAAGTCGATGCCGGTCGAGACCAGGGCATGCAGCGTTGCCGGATTGCGCACGATGCCGCGCAGCACGGCTCCGAGGTCGATCTGGCCGTTCGGCTTGATCGCGGCGCGGGCCAGCGCCGGCAGCGCGCGGTGGGCGGGGTCGCTGATGACGCGGACGGCGGCGAAGGGCAGCCCGGCGTCGGCGGCGTAGGCCGCGGCGATGTGGCTTTCCATGTCGACCGCGGCGGCCCCCGTCTCGGAGTGCAGGGCCGCCTTGCAGGAGCGCTTCGTGACCACTTCCTCGGCACCGGCGAGACTACCGCGCACGACGCGGCGGCGGCCGGACGTCAGGCGATCGATCAGATCGTCGCCGAGCGACAGGCCGGCGGCCCAGCGGGTGTCGCCGGAGAGCACCTCGGTCGCCAGCACGACGTCGCCGGAGCGCAAGCTCGGGTCGAGCCCGCCGGCCACGCCGAACGAGATCACACCGCGAATCGTCTCAGGATCCACCACCGTCAGAAGCGCCCGCAACTGGGGCGGGCTGCTGGATGAACAGATGACCGCCATTCCGGGCCCAGCCGCGATGCGGGCCTCCTGAACCAATCCGGTCACGATCAGTATCGGCCGCGGGTCGATGGCCTGACCCGCGGTAACATAGTCCCCCGTCCCCAAAGTCACATTCCGACCCCTACCACCCTGCTGTTGGTGTTCCGTAAGTTCCGATACCGCGCCAACGCCCACAGCGGAAAGAACTTTGGGTAACCATGATAACGTAGATAGAACACGCGGGGGAAGCCTGTGGCGGTGTACCGCTGCTCGTCCCACAGTCCTTTTTTGTCTTGTGTTGCAATCAGGTACTCCACCCCGCGGGCAACGGCCGGGTGATCAACCTCGCCTGCCGCCATCAGGGCAAGCAAGGCCCATGCCGTTTGCGAGGCGGTCGAGGGAGCGGCCTCCCAGCCCTTGTAGTCGAGGCGGTAGCTGACGGCGTCCTCGCCCCAGCCGCCGTCGTCGTTCTGGATCGAGGTCAGCCAGGCCGCCGCCTTGCGGATCATGGGGTCCTTGTGGTCGACCCCGGCCATGTTGAGGGCGCACAGCACCGACCAGGTTCCATAGATGAAGTTCATACCCCAGCGGCCGTACCAGGACCCCTCCGGGTGCTGGGTCTTCCGCAGATAGGCGACCCCGGCGGCCACCTGCTTGCTGGTCTTGGCGGTCTCACCGAGCTGGGCCAGCATCGAGATGCATCGCGCCGTGACGTCCTCAGTCGGCGGATCGAGCAGCGCGCCATGGTCCGAGAACGGGATGTTGTTGAGGTAATATTCGAGGTTGTTGACGTCGAAGGCGGCCCAGCCACCGTCGTCGCTCTGCATGCCCTCGATCCACTCCCGGCCGCGGGCGATCGCGTCGTCATAGCCGGCCGCACCGTGCTCCCGGCGCATGCGGTCCATCGACATCACCACGACGGCGGTGTCGTCGAGATCGGGGTAATGGGCATTGTTGTATTGGAAGGCCCAGCCGCCCGGGCGCACGTCGGGCCGCTTCACCGCCCAGTCGCCCTTCACCTCGAGCTCCTGCCTCGGGATCAGCCAGTCGAGGCCCTGCTTGGCGGCCGGCACCGCCTTGTCACCGCCGGCCTCCAGCAGCGCATGCGCGGTGAGCGTCGTGTCCCACACCGGAGAGACGCAGGGCTGGCAATAAGCTTCGTCGTCCTTGATGACGAGCAACTTGTCGATGCCCCGGCGCGTGATCGCGCGTGGCGGGAAGTTCTCGTCCTTGCCGAGGGCGTCGTACATCATGACGATGTTGGCCATGGGCGGGTAGATCGCGCCCATGCCGTCCTCGCCGTTGAGCCGTTCCTCGGTGAAGGCGAGCGCGGCGTCGATCGCGCGCTTGCGCAGACTCTTCGGAAACAGCGGCTCGATCACGCGCAGGATCGCATCGAGCGAACGAAACAACAGAAACCAGGCCATGCTCTGGTGCGGCGCCTTGGCGGTCATGCCGATCGAGCGCGGATCCTGCAGGAACAATTCGTCGATGCCGACGCCCTTCGGATTCCTCGCGCGCGGCTTCAGCGCGGCGATCACCATCAGCGGCACCATCGTGGTGCGCGCCCAGTAGGAGATCTTGTTGAGGTGGAACGGCGACCAGAACGGCAGCAATACGATCTCGATCGGCAGCACCGGCACCGCGCGCCAGGTCACGACACCGAAGGTCGCGAGAAGGAAGCGGGTGAAGACGTTGCTGTTGATCGCGCCGCCGCGGGCATGGATTGCCTCGCGCGCCCGCACCATATGCGGCGCGTCGATGGAGTCGCCGATCATCTTCAGCGCGAAGTACGCCTTCACGCTGGCGCTCATGTCGAACTCGCCGTCATGCACCAGCGGCCAGCCGCCATGGGTACCCTGGATGCGGCGCAGATAGTTGCCGATCTTGGCCTCGAGCACGGTGTCGACGGGCTCGGCGAGATAATGGCGCAGCAGAACGTATTCGGCCGGAATCGTGCAGTCGGCCTCGAGCTCGAACACCCAATGGCCGTCGGCTTGCTGGAAGCCGAGGAGGCCCTGGGTGGCCGACGCAATGCTCGATTCCAAAGCTTCGCGGCTGGTCGCGGTCACGGAATCCATGTCGCTCGATTGCTCCGATAGTCGATTGAAAGTTGACCGGGAGAATTGCCCGTCGGGCCGCCTTTCAGGATCCTTTGGCGGCCAGAACCAGATCGGCGGCGCGGTCACCCGACCGGACCGATCCCTCGATGGTTGCTGGCAATCCCGTAGCAGTCCAGTCGCCGGCGAGGAACAGGTTTTTCAGCGCAGTGACCGGCCCGGGACGCAGGGCGTTCTGGGCCGGCGTCGCCGCAAATGTGGCGCGGCGCTCGCGCACGATCTGCCAAGGAGGCAGCTCACCGGAGACACCGCCCGCCTCGCAGACCTCGTTCCAGATCGTCTGCGCCAGTTCCTCGCGCGGCATGTCGACCAGGCGGTCGCCATTGCTGATGGTCACCGAGAGCCGGTTCGGGAACGCGAACAGCCATTCCACCACGCCGCCGATCACGCCGAGGATGGGCGCCGAGCCCGGCGGCGGCTCAAAGCGGAAATGCGCGTTCACAATGGCGCGGAATTCGGTCGGCGTCTTCAGCCCCGGGAGCAGGCTAGCGGCCGCGCGCGGCGGCACCGCCATCACGACGACATCGCCCGCACCGAGCTGGATCAAATCCTCGCCGCCGAAATTCAGCGCGGTCACCTTGCCGTCCGTGCTGACGAACGAGCGCAGCTCGTGGCCGAGCTGAACGCTGTGACCACGCTCCTGCAGAAACTTCACGGCGGGTTCGATCAGAACCGCGCTGAGACCGTCGCGCGCGATCAGCGGACGACAGGCCTGCCCGCCCGCAAGCAGCGTCTCCCGCACGATCGCGCCGGCGAGCCCGGCCGAGCCCTCGGGCGGATCGACGTTGAGAGCTGCCAGCAGCAGCGGCTGCACCAGGCGCTGATAGAGGATGCCCTCGGTCGGAATCGACTTGCCGACCAGCGTCTCCTCCGACGCCCAGATCAGTGGCGCCAGCTTGAGATAATCGGAAAGGCCGGTGTCGGGCACGCGGCGGCTTTCGTCGAGCACCCAGGTCGGCCACCGGCCATCGCCGAGATCGATCTGCCAGCGCTGCCCGGTTTTGACATCGACGAACGGAAATTGCGCCCGCTCGGGGCCGACCAGGCCCGCCTCGGTGCCGATCGCGCGCGCATAGGCGCGCGCATGGCTGTTGCCCGACAGCAGCAGATGATTGCCGTTGTCGATGGTGAGATTGGTGGCGCCGTCGAAATAGGACCGGCAGCGGCCGCCGGCCTGGTGCGTCGCCTCGTGCACGGCGACCTTGAAGCCGGCATTGGCGAGCCGCACGGCGGCGGAGAGGCCGGAAATTCCAGCGCCGATGATGTGAGCTGTGTTTTGCATCAGATGAAAGCGTAACGGAGCAGGATCAGGATGCGCGTGATCTTCGACACACGGACCGGCTCGCGCGGCGCGGTGAAGCCGCGCGCGATCAGGAGGTCCAGAATGGAATGGTAGTATTTCGACATGATCCGCGGCGCGCGCACGGCGCGGCGCCTGTTGCGGTTCATGATCTCGTCCGACTTCTCGAAGTGCACCTTGGCGCGCTGCGCCAGCGGCATGCAGACCTTCGGCAGCGCGCGCTCGGCGATCACGCGGTTCGGATCATCAGAGGTGATGCCGGCATGCAGCAGCGCCTCGCGCGGCAGATAGAGCCGGCCAAGGCCGGCGTCCTCGTCGATGTCGCGCAGGATGTTGGTGAGCTGCAGCGCGCGGCCGAGGTGGTGCGCGAGCAGGATGCCGTCTTCCTCGGGCATGCCGAACACGCGCACCGACAGCCGCCCCACGGCGCTGGCGACGCGGTCGCAATACAGATCCAGCGTCGCCATGTCGGGCGCACGGATGTCCTGCGGCACGTCCATCTCCATGCCGTCGACGATGGCGAGGAAATCCTCGCGCTTGAGCCCGAAGGTCTTCACCGAGGCGACGTAGTCCTTCAGCCGCGGCGGCGGATGGCCCTGATAGAGCGCGTCAATATCGTTGCGCCATTCCTGAAGTGCGGCGAGCCGCTCGTCGCGCGGGCCGTCGGAATCGGCGATGTCGTCGACCTGGCGGCAGAAGCTGTAGATCTGAAACATCGCTTCGCGCTGATCACGCGGCAGGATGCGCATCGCGGCATAGAACGAGCTGCCGGATGCGGTCGAGCCGTAATTGGCGCCGGGCGTGGTCGCCTCAAGCGTCATGGGCAGTCCCCGGTCTGGAAATGGCCTTGCGACGGATCGCACGGCGGCCAACTTCGCCGATGATCCCGGCGAGGCTGAAGGCGAGCAGCTCGAATTTGTTCAGATGTACGCGCTCCCGCAAGGGATCGCGTACCTTGAGCAGGCGCACGATGCGGTCGGCATAGGCCTGGATGACGGAGACGTCGACGCCGAGACGGAAATCCCGGATCTCGGCTGCGAGCGACCTGCCCTCTCCGAGCAGCGCCTCGTTGCGTGCGGCGAGCGACTGCAGGCAGGCCAGCATCGCCGGCGGCGACTGCGCGAGACCGAGCTGCTCGACGGTGGCGCCGTGTGCTGCTAGCGCATCGCGCGGCAGATAGACGCGGTTGAGCTCGCGATAATCCTTGCCGCAATCCTGCAGGTGATTGTTGATCTGAAGGCCCGCGCAGAGCGCGTCCGAGGCGGCCCATGTCGAGGTGCTCTCGCCGTGAACGTCGAGCATGAAGCGGCCGACCGGCATCGCCGAGTAGCGGCAATAATGGATGACCTCGTCCCAGGTCTCATAGCGCAGCTTGGTCACGTCCATGCGGAAGGCGATCAGCACGTCGAGCGCATGACGTGGCGCCATGCCGCGCTCGGCCAGCGCGCGGCGCAAGCTGACGGCCTCAGGCTGGGTGTCACCCTTGCCGAGCAGTTCCGCCTCGAGCAGATCGAGATAAGCGAGCTTCTGGTCGGGGGGGAGCGTGGCGTGATCGGCGATGTCGTCCGCGGTGCGGACGAAATTGTAATAGGCCAGGATCAGGGCGCGATGACGCGGATGAATGATCCAGGACGCGACGGGAAAATTCTCGTCGCGGTCACCCTTGCCGGATCGCAATTCGCTCGCAGAGGTCATCGAGGGCTGGTTTACAATCGTTTGGACAGGAAGGGCTTTTTCGCTCGGGCGGGCTCACGCCGCGACGCCGCCGCGGCCCCCATATAGGGGAATACGGCCGCAAAACCAATCCTGTCCGTCGATGGCTGCCCCTTCGAATTGGGCCCGGAAAAGCGGCCGAGGGCCGCCTTTCTAGGCCAATGGCCGAGTTTATTGATTGTGGTTCTTCAGCACCTGGTCGCAGGCCTGCGAGATCTTGGCCCGGTTCTCCTTGAGGCAGGCCAGGATGGTGAAATCGCCCTGGTCGATGACCGGGCGGCAGAACTTCTGCACATCGCGGGTGCAGGCCTTCTGCTCGGCGTCCGTGCCACGCCCTTGTTGGGCGAACGCTGCCGTCGAAAGGGAGGCCGACAGCAGGGTGAGAGCGACGAGAAGATTGCGCATTGTATTCCTTCATTCTGACGGCAGAATCGCACCGATCCCGGACTGCGCAGGGCGGATGGCCGGAACGGATTGGTTCTGATGGCAAGTCGCCGCTTGTAGCGGCCTCAGGGAAGGCACAAGCACTGGCAAATGCGGCCAAATTGGCGCCGCCCCCGCCGAATCAGGTCTTCCCCGCGCCTTCATTGACAGATGTAAGGGATTGATACTACATCATAATTCGGGAGCATTGCGTTTTAATGCAGACCTGTTGCCGCGCTGCATCTCTTCGCCCGTCCTCGGCTGCCGGAAACATGACGAAGCGCGGCAAATCGCGGCCCCTGGAAGCACGGCGCGGCCGCGTGAACCGCCGTCTCTGGCCGCAGGGCTTTGAACCTGCGACTTGCTCGGAGCACTAAACTTTCGATGTGGCGAGACGTTCTCGATCGAAGCGAACGTCGTTCCAAAGCGGGATATTCGAGATGACATTCTTTTGGCGATCTGGACTGGCAATCAGGGCGGCCGGCATCGGGGTGGCGCTGCTCTTCTCGGCATCGGCAAGCCACGCGCAGTCGTCCGGACCGTTTGCCGGTTTCGACGGCGCGTGGACCGGAACCGGCACGGTGTCGCTGTCCGACGGCTCCACCGAGCGCATTCGCTGCAAAGCGGACTATAAGGTCGCCGGCAGCGGCCTCAACCTGAAGCAGGCGCTGAGCTGCGCCTCCGACAGCTACAAGTTCAACCTCACCAGCGACGTGACGAGCCAGGGCGACCGCATCTCCGGCAACTGGAGCGAGTCCAGCCGCAACATCTTCGGCAATCTCCAGGGCACCGCCGGCGGCGGCCAGATCGAGGTCTTCGTCGAGGCCAACGGCTTTGCCGCCAACCTGTCGCTGCGCACCAACGGCACCAAGCAGACGGTGCAGATCTCGTCCAAGGGCGAGATCCGCGGCGTCAACATCACGATGACGAAGGGCTGAAGGCCTTTCGCACGCAATGAGGAACATGCCCCCGGTTCTCGCGAGCCGGGGGCTTTTTGCTGACACGAACTGACCGGCTGGATTTGCTGAGATGGACCCGATCCGCAGACATCTGCTGAAGGCCGCCGGGCTCTTCGTGGCCAGCCGCGCCTTCGCCAGCGATCAGCAGGGAGCGAACATGCAGCCTTCGTCCGTGAAGCCGCGTCACGTGCTCTGCTTCCTCGGCAGGAATGAAAGCCTGCTGCATCCGCCCAAGGCGGTGGCGAAGACGATCGCCGACTTCGGCTTCGAGATCGACCGCACCTATTCGCAAGCCAAACCCGATCCGCACATGGAGCGCTCTTTCGGTGTGTGCTGGGACCGCGTCTTTCCGAAAGCGTGGTCCGAGGCGGACGAAATGGCCGTACTCAATCACAAAGCGGTCCTCTACGTGCTGAGCCCGCCGATGGAGCAGCACAAGACGGTCGCCTATTCAGCTGCCGCCTTGCGAATTGTCGAGGAGATGATCGAGGCCGGCGCCACGGCCGTGAAAGGAGAAAGCGCGGGCGTTGCCCACGGACTCACGCGATGGCGGCAACTGGCCCGCGAGTGCAAGGCCGCCGCAAACACGAACCAGGGCCTTACCGTCACGCCAGCGATGGGCCGATCCTGTCGCCTCGCCTTCGCCAAGCGTCCGCTTGCCGGCGACACCTACAACGAAAGCGTCGGCTTCCACCTCGTCGGACTGCCGGAAATCTATGTCGCGCGATCGCGCGGCAGCGACCGGAACGCAGCGAATCTGATGGACGAAATCGCGGACGCAATGGCCGAGCGCGGCATCGAGGCAACGCTGCGCGACCGCAAGCTCGCGCTGTCGCGGGAGCAGGACTACGCCGAGGGCGACTTCAAGTTCAATCCCTATGGAATCGTCCGCGTCGAGGCGTGAGCCGAACCGCGCCGGATCAGTCCTTTCGCGCGATGCATTCGCAGCGGCATCGGAAATAGACCGCGTCCGGATCGCGTTCCCAGGCCTCCCAGCCGGCAAGCGCGGCCCGGATCTCATCGTCTGTCGCGAGCCGCCTGGCCACGAGTTGCGGTCCGAGCCCCAGCAGGCTCCGCTGCGCATCGGCAACGGCCTCGCTGCGGCTCTGCGCATCGGCACTGTGGTTGACGTAGCTCGCACCGGCCCAGACCGGCGCGAAGCCGTGGGCTCGGAGGATGGAGCCCTGCCGGCGCCCGAAGCGAAGCGCCTCCAAATCGTCGTGCTGGTACCAGCGTTGCCAAAGATCGAGCGCGAGCCGCACGCCGTCGATTTCAGGGTGAAGAACGTTGCCGCCGACGTCGGCATCGCGCGTTGCGACGAGGCCGCCCGGCTTCAGCACACGTCGCGCTTCGGCCAGCGTTCGCACCAATATCTCTCGGCTCTGATGGTAGAGCACCGCGTGAAAGAACACGGCATCGAACGTTCCATCGTCGAACGGCAGCGCCGTCATGTCGGCTTCGACAAAGGCCAGATTGGTCGAGCCCGCCGCCGACACGAGCCGATTGGCGGCGGTAATGGCCGTCGGCTCGATATCGAGGCCGACGGCCCTTTCGACGTGCCCCGCCAGCGCTGCCGTAATGGTGCCGGGCCCGCAGCCGGCGTCGAGCAGGGTCATACCCGATGTCAGGAACGGGACGAAAAAGGCGGCTGAATCGCCGCCTCGCTTCTGCTGAAACGCCACGATCGCGCCGTCGTGCTGCATGATTCGTCCCCGACCGGAACTCCGGCGCAGTCATTCAGACTGCGCCGATTCCATGTCCGGTGGATGAAGCCCCTCAGATCGCCTGCTTGTCCGCGCCATGCAGCTTGGCGTGCAGATTGATCAGCCACATCGCCGTCGGCCGGAGGATGAAGAGATCAGCGACCAATGCCATCACCATCGAGAAGGCGCTGAGCCAGCCGAACAGACGCAGCGATGGCAGGTCGGAGAACACGGTGACGACGAGGCCGCAGGCGAGCACCACCGTGGTCAGGATCAGCGCAGGTCCCACCAGCACGGTGGCCCGCTCCACCGCGAGCGCCGAGCCGACACCCGGCTTGTTCTCCAGCCGCAGGCGGTTGAGGAAGTGGATGGTAGCGGAAAGGCCGAGGCCGAACGAGACCGTGAGCGCAACGACGCTGGCGAATTGCAGCCCCTCGCCCATCGCCCACAGCACCGTGCCCGACATCACCACCGGGAAGATGCCCGGCAGGATGCAGGCGAGTGTCACCACCCAGGAGCGGAAGGCGAGGCCGATGAAGATCGCGACCAGCGCGAATTCGATCGTGAGGCCGTGGTTCAGCTTCTCGATCATGTTGGCCGAGTTACGCGCGGCGATAGCGGCGAGACCCGTCACGGCGATCTCATAGCCCGGATGCTTCTTGCGGACGGCGTCGAGCTCCGAATCGAGCTTGTCGACGATCGGCAGGAGCTGGCTGGAATCCTTGTCCGGCACGCGGCCGGCCACTACGACAGCGTCCTGCTCGGCGTCGATGAAGCGGCGCACCAGGTGCTCGGGGATGACGCTGACATATTCCTTCAGCGTCGCGACGTCGGCACTGCCGGCCTTCTCCGCCAGCCAGCGGCGCAGCGTCTCCAGCGACCACACGTTGCCGACCCCTGCGGATTTCTCGACTGTCGCGTGCACCTCGGCGATGGTCTGGAGCGTCTGCGGCGAATAAAGCGATTCACCCTTCGGGAACACGATCAGCACGTTGACGGGATTGGCGCCGGTCAGCTTGGCGTCTAACCGGTCGCTGGCGGCAACCGCCTGGCGCTTGTCCGGCACCTGGTCGGCGAGCCGGTAGCGCGGCTCCAGATTGGCATAGATGACGCCGAGGCCGCCGACGAACAGCACCGCCAGCAGGCTGAACAGGCCGGGCCGGCCGACCATGCGCACCGCAATCCAGTAGCAGAAATTGCGCAGCGCCTGTACGCCGGCATCAGCGCCCTGGAACTTGACTGCAAAGACCTTCTCGTTGCGCACGAACAGCACGCCGAAGACAGGCACCAGCGACAGCACCGCGACCAGCGCGATGATGGTGGCGGCAAGGCCCGCCTCGCCGAACTTGCGGATCAGGTCGGAGTCGGAGAATTGCAGCGCGATGAAGGAGATGCCGGCGGTGCCATGCGTCAGCACGCAGGCCGGGCCCACCACCAGCACCGCGTTCTTGAACGCGGTGAACTTGTCCTGGCCCGCGATCAGCCGGTCGCGCGCGGCGAAGGTCAGCTGCATCGAGTCCGAGAAGCTGATCACCATGATGAGCGGCGTCATCACGTTCAGGAACATGTTGAGGTTGAAATTGGCCCAGCCGAGCGCGCCGAGCGCCAGCAGGATAGCGATCATCGGCGGGAATGCCGCCGCGATCATGAACGAGATCTTGCGGAAGAAGATGATGGCGATGATGCAGCCGGCGAGGATGCCGAGGATGTTGTAGGTCAGCCCGTCGCGCTCGACCGCGTTGCGGATCTCGAGCTGCATCACCGGGACGCCGGAGAGCTGCACGTTGAGGCCGGTGTCCCCGAGCGTCTCCTTCATCAGCGCACGGATGTCGGCGACGGTCTTGGTCAACTTGTTGGAAGCGACCACCTCCGGATCGAGCGACAGCACAACCAGCGCCAATGTGCCGTCCTCCGACAGCAGCTTGCCGCGGATGATCTCGTTGTTCTTGACGGTCTCGATGAACTTGTCATAGGCCGCGCCCTCCGGTAGCTCGGGCGGGAACAGGGCCGCCGGCAGCTTGCCGGGGGCCGGCGCCTGGCGCGCCGAGAACAGCGAGACCAGCCCGCGCGTGCCTTCGACCAGCTGCAGGTCGGTGACGAAGTCGCGCAGCTTCTCGAGGTTGCTGCGTTCCAGGAGGGTCTTGCCCTCGACCACGACAAGTACGTCGAACTCTTCGGCCGGGAACTTCTTGGTCACCTCTTCATATTGTTTGAATTCGCGAGTGTCGGAGCGGAACAGCTGCGACAGCGAATCGTCGATCTTGATCCGGTAGATGCCGAACACCGCGCCGACGATCAGCGCGAGCAGGACGATGCAGGAGACGATTGGGGCCCGAACGGCGATCAGCCCGAGACGCTCCAGCCCGAAGGCGATGGAGGACGTAGATCCCTGCTCGACCTTGTCGACATGAACCTCACTCTCGCTGTGCTTTTCGAGCATGCCTTGTCCAGTTCCTAAATCGGCTCGGGCTGTGAGCTTATCGCGCCGCGCGAACGGCTTGAAAACGCCATACCAATGGGAGGCTTGCCCTTTGAAAATGCGCGGAAAATCGCCGGCAGCGGTTTAGCAGGTCAACAGGTCTTTTCGCAAGCAGGCCCGGCGCGGCCGAATCGATCAGAAAAGTGGCGATCCGGGCGTGGAATGACCCTCATCCCGGCGAGGATGTGCCAATCTGGCGCGGCGCGCGGTCCGCACTCTCGTCCTTCAGCGCCACGCCGGTGATCTCCCGGGCCAGCCCCTCGCGGACCAGCCAGGCGATCTTGAACGCCGCCTCCTCGTGGCTCAACCCGGCGTGGTGGATGTTGGAGACGCAATTGCGCTCGGCATCGGTGCGGCCGGGCCTCGGCGCAAAGGTCAGATAGGCGCCGAGGCTGTCGGGCGCGGACAGGCCGGGCCGCTCGCCGATCAGCATCATGACCATGCGCGCGCCGAGAATGGCGCCGATCTCGTCGCCGAGCGCGACGCGCGCGCCCGATGCGACGACGACATGGCCGATCGCGACGGCATCCCCCTGCGCAAGCGATTGCAACAGGCGCCTTACCACGATCGCCGCATGGCTATGGACCGCCGCCGCGGACAGGCCGTCTCCGATCACGACCGCGAGCTGGCACGGCGCCGAGATGCTTCGTGCCAGACGCTGCGCCGAGTCTTGGTCGAGCTGTCGTCCCAAATCCGGCCGCCGCAGATAGTCGCTGCGATCGACCGCCCGGCTCCTGACCTCGGTCACCGCAACACCGAGTGCGTCGAGATCGGCGATGAGACGCGGCGTGTCGAAGGCCGCATGCACAGCATCGCGCGCGCGGGCATGGTCCAGCGTGAAATCGAGCAACGCTCTCGTCGGCAGGCTCGCGCCGCTGCGCCCCAGCGCGACGCGCGCAGGCGTAAACGAGCGCAAATCGAGGGTCGGACGGCGCGGCAGGGCCGGGTCAGACATGTGGCATCATTCGGCGGGCACGGCGGCCTCGCGCAGCCGGATCGAATAGTTCGAGGCGTTCTGCTTGCCGCTGGAGGCCGCGCGCGCAAAGGTGATGAGATGGTGCGCGACCAGCGTGCAGCCGATCAGGCCTTCGATGTCGCCGCGCTTGATGCGGCCCAGCGCGAACTTCCAGAACACGCGCCTATAGTCGCCGAGCACGCCGACCTTCCAGAAGATGTTGCGCAGTATGACGAGGCCGCGCCGGATGCTGCGCCAGGTCTTCATCTCGTCCGGCACCGGTACCTTGAGCCGGTTCACATAGACGTGGTCGCATTGGTGCTGATAGCGCGCGTAGACCTTGTCGGGCGCGTAAGCGACTGCCATGGCGTGCTTCCAGGACGCGACGACCTCGTCATAGGGCAGCAGGAAGTCGACGTTGGAATCGCGGCCATCGTCCTCGACCAGCCGCCCCTCGCGCTCAAGCCGGTCCCATAGCGGCGTCTTCGGCAGCGCCTGCAGCAGATTGATGGTGAGCAGCGGAATCCGGGACTCCTCGACGAAGGCGAGCAGCGCCTCCGAGGTGTTCGGCTTGTCGGTGTCGAGCCCCATGATGATGCCCGAGACCACCTCCATGCCATAGGAGTTAATGGTGCGCACGCCCTCCAGGATCGGGACCATCATGTTGTGGTCCTTCTGCATCGCCTTCAACGCGTCGGGATCCGGCGTCTCGATGCCGCAGAAGATGGTGATGAAATAGGCCTCGCGCATCTTCTCGAGGATCTCGGGGCGCTTGGCGATGTTGAGCGTCGCCTCGCAAGCGAGCCGCACCACGTAGCCGGTCCGCTTCTGCCACTCGATCAGGTGCGGCAGCAGGTCCATGGCCGCCTTGCGGTTGCCGATGAAATTGTCGTCGACGAAATAGACCGTGTCGGTCATGCCGCATTCGCGCAGGCGGTCGAGCTCGGCGATGATCTGCTGCGGCGTCTTGATGCGCGGATTGCGGCCGTAAAGGCCGGGGATGTCGCAGAACTCGCACTGGTAGGGACAGCCGCTGGAATATTGGATGCTGCCGAGGAAGTACTTCTTCACGTCGGCGAGCTCGTAGGCCGGGATCGGAAACTCCGTCATCGGCACGCGGTCCTTGGTCGTGAGCACGACCTGCTGTTCGGGCCGCGAGGTGCCGCGCGACAGGATCTCGATCAGCTGGTTGGTGGCATCGCCGAGCTCGCCGACATGCAGATAATCGAAGGACGGGTAATAGTCGGGACAGGCGCTGACAGAAGGCCCGCCGAGCGCGACCGGCAGATCGAACTCATGGGCGCGGCGGCAGATGTCGGTCATCTGCTGGCGCTGGATGTGCATGCCGCTGACGAAGACGGCTTCCGCCCATTCGAACTCCTCCCTCGTCGTGCGGCGCAGGTTCTCGTCGACGAATTTGACCTGCCATTCCTTCGGAAGATAGGCGGAGATCAGCAGCAGCCCTTGCGGCGGCATGAAGGCGCGGACGCCATCGGTCAGGGGATAGGAATGCTCGAACGTGCCGAAGGACGAGGTGTAGCGCGGAAACACGCAGAGAATCCGCCGGGACGTTCCGTTACTTTCAGCTCGCATCAAAGCTCCCCCGCCACACTCAACCGATGGTACGGAAATTGCCAGCCCGACACATAGCGTAATGCTGTCGCCGGAATTTCTCAATATTGTGGCGTAAGCATAATTCCGAGAGGCGCCGATGGTTTCCCAACCGAGTTGACCTTCCGCCTCATGCGATCAGCCGCGCGGCAAAATCGGGCAGCAGGCCTGCATCGCCGGCAATCCGGAAATCGGCACCTGCAATGCCCGAGCGCGCCAGCCAGTCGTCGAATTCCGGCGCGCGGCGCAGCGCGAAGACGTCCCTGACATAGAGCGCGTCGTGAAAAGACGTCGACTGGTAGTTCAGCATGACGTCGTCGGCACCGGGAACACCCATGATGAAGGTGACGCCGGCGGCGGCGAGCAGCGTCAGGAGATTGTCCATGTCGTCCTGATCTGCCTCGGCGTGGTTGGTGTAGCAGATGTCGACCCCGAGCGGCAGGCCGAGCAGCTTGCCACAGAAATGATCCTCCAGCCCCGCGCGGATGATTTCCTTGCCGTCATAGAGATATTCCGGGCCGATGAAGCCGACCACGCTGTTGACCAGCAGCGGAGCGAAGGCGCGGGCGACCGCATAGGCGCGCGCCTCGCAGGTCTGCTGGTCGACGCCGTGATGGGCGCCCGCTGACAGCGCCGAGCCCTGGCCGGTCTCGAAATACATCAGGTTCCGCCCGACCGTGCCGCGCGACTGCGACAGCCCGGCCTCTTGCGCCTCCTTCAACAGTGCGAGGTCGATGCCGAAGCTGCGGTTGGCGGCCTCGGTGCCCGCGACCGACTGGAAGACGAGGTCGACCGGCACGCCCTGCCCGATCAGCGACAGCGTCGTCGTGACATGGGTCAGGACGCAGCCTTGCGTCGGGATCTGTAGCCGCGCGATGATCTCGTCGAGCAGCCGCAGCAATTGCGCGATGACGGCGGGGTCATCGCTGGCGGGATTGATGCCGATGCAGGCATCGCCCGCCCCCAGCAGGATGCCGTCGAGGATTGAGGCGGTGATGCCCCTTGCATCGTCGAAGGGATGGTTCGGCTGCAGGCGTGTGCTCATCCGCCCCCTCAGGCCGATAGTGTTGCGAAAGGCGGTGGTGACCTCGCATTTCCGCGCCGCCAGGATCAGATCCTGGTTGCGCATCAGCTTCGACACCGCGGCCGCCATCTCCGGCGTGATGCCGGGCGCCAGCTTGCGCAGGATCTCGGGCGTTGCGGCGTCCGACAGCAGCCAGTCGCGGAAGGCGCCGACCGTCAGCGATGCCACCGGCGCGAACGCCTTGGCGTCATGGCTGTCGATGACGAGGCGGGTGACCTCGTCGGCCTCGTAGGGAACGACGGCTTCCTGCAGGAACTGGCCGAGCGGCACATCGGCGAGCGCCATCCGCGCGGCGATCATCTGCTCGGAGCTGGCAGCGGCAATGCCGGCCAGCCGGTCGCCGGAGCGCGGGGGTGTCGCCTTGGCGAGCAGGTCGCGCAGGTCAGGGAAGCTGTAGGTCGTGGCGTCGATGCTGTGGCGGTAGACCAAGGGTCTCTCCGGGGTTGCTCGGCCAACGGCCGACTCCAAGACTATCCCAAAAGACTATCCTGAAACTAAACCTTCGGATCAAGACGCTGAAATGACTTGCCTTTCCTTCGACCAAGGACGGAGGCGGCCAGGCCGCGCGTTAACGAGGCGTCCATCTTCGTTCTGCATAGTTTTGCAACAATTTGCCTGACCCCGTTCACCGGCCGGTCAGGCCAATCCGGGCTCCTTGAACATCATGACATCCGACCGATCTGGGAATGCCGCAAAGCCGGCAGGCCGCTTCACGCTTGCCAGCAAGCTCTATGCGATCTTCGCGCTGTTCGCGCTGCTCACGGCAGCGATCGCGATCTTGTCCGACTACAACAGCCGCCGCAGCGCGGACCTCGCAGTCGCGATTGAGACGGCCAATGCCGCCGCGCTGAACGTCGAGCGGGTCAACTCCCTCGTCTATGCGGTGGTGATGGAATCGCGCGGCATCTACATGTCGACCGAGCCGGCCGTGGTGAAGAAATACGGCGACGGCCTGCTCAAGTTCAACGCCCAGATCCTCGACGTCGTGAAGCGCTGGGAGACCATCGTCAAGGCCGACGATGCCGAGCAGTTCGCGACCTTCAAGAAGCGCATCGAGCAGTTCGTCGAGTTCCGCAAGGAGCTGGTGCGGCGCGGCGTCGAGATCAACGCGGCAGCGGGCCGCGAATGGGGCGACAACGACGCCAACCGCAGCGTCCGCTCGGCGCTGAACAAGGACCTCGAGGCGCTGTCCAAGGTCTATGCCGAGCGCGGCAGGCAGATCGCGCAGCAGACCGAGACCGCCCGCACATTGTCGTTCATCCTCACCTGCCTCGGCGGCGTGGCGCTGGCCCTCGTCGTCGCTGGCATCGTCATCATTGCCCGCTCGATCGCCCGGCCGCTCGCCGCGATCACCGCAACCATCAAGCAGGTCGCCGACGGCGCCGCCGATGTCGTGGTGCCGCACTCCGACCGCGCCGACGAGATCGGCGCGCTGGCCCGCGCCATCCAGGTGTTCCAGGACTCGATGGGGCGCAACCGCAATCTCGCCTCGCAAGTGTCGCAAGACGCCGCCGCGCGCGAGGAGCGCGCCCGTCACGTCGAGCGGTCCGTCGAGCAATTTCGCGAGGCGATCGGCGCGATCATGCGCGGCCTCAGCGACAACGCCTCCGTCATGCGCGAGACGGCGCAGACCATCACGCGGGTCACAGCGGATGCGAGCAGCCGCGCCGGCACCGCGGCGAACGCCACCGAGCAGGCCTCGCACAACGTCACCGCGGTGGCGGGCGCGGCCGAGGAGCTTTCGGCCTCGGTGGTGGAGATCGGCCGCCAGGTGCGGCAGAGCGCCGGCGCGGTCGAGCAGACCGGCCAGCGCACCGAGAAGTCGATCTCCGAGATCGAGAGCCTCGCTGCAGCCACGCAACGCATCGACGGCGTGCTCAACCTGATCCAGGCGATCGCCGAGCAGACCAACCTGCTCGCGCTGAACGCCACCATCGAGGCGGCGCGCGCCGGCGATGCCGGCCGCGGCTTTGCCGTCGTCGCCCACGAGGTGAAGGCGCTCGCGGGCCAGACCGCCAAGGCCACCGCCGAGATCAGCGAGAACGTCGCGATGATCCAGGCCTCGACGCGGAACGCCGTCGACGCCGTGCGCGAGATCGGCGGGGCGGTGCGCGAGATCAACGAGGTCACGTCCGCGATTGCCGGCGCCGTCAGTCAGCAGGACCAGGCCACGCGCGAGATCTCCTCCAACGCGCAAAGCGCTGCCCAAGGCAACGAGACGCTGGTGGCGAACATCACCTCGCTGCGCGATGCCATCGGCGAGACCGATACTGCGGCGGCTTCGGTGTTCACCGCCGCCAGCAGCCTGACCGAGACGGCGCAGACGCTGTCGCGGGAGGTGGAGACGTTCTTCCAGAATCTGCGCGCGGGGTCGGCGGACGGTCGCATCGCCAAGGCGGGGTAGCGGCCCGCCTGGCGCCGCGAAAACGGTCGCTCCAGCAAAAACGGAAAAACAACCCCATGCACAGTAGACGGGGGTCAGCTTTTTCAATGGCTTGGCGGCCCGGCGCGAAGCCCTGCTGTTTTTACGGACCGATTTTGACTCGTCGGGCAAAACAGGGGCATGATGTCAGCATGCCGAGCGTGGCGCCTGTGCCGCGGCTGGCAACCGAACGGGGTTACCGCTCCGAACCCGATCGAGCGACCAAGATCCGGACGCGGCCGCCGGCATCCTCGAGCTCGCGGTAACGACTTAGTTCGGCCTGGAGCTCCGGATCGGACCTTGCCCAGGCCAGCCAGTCGAACGGGACCGCGCTGAGCAGCCGGGTATCCACGAGGATCACATCCGGACGACCGGCGCGCAGGTCCGCGAGCAAGTGCCGCCGCTCGAAATCGATGATGCTGTCCAGTCTTGCGCGCTCGCCTTCGGCATCGGACGTTTTCTCGCGCAAAAGCGATCTATGCTCTTTCACCTGGGTGAACCCGCCATGGCGTGCAGGGTCACTCTCGGTCAGCAGTTACTATCGTACTACACTGATCTGAGGCCATACTGCATCGCGGCCAAAAGACTTGCCCGTCGCGGCGCTTCGAAGCGCCGCCGATGCGCAATCCGGCCAAGGGCCACGGCGCTACCCCATCACCCCGCCGCGCCTGATCAGCTCCTTCCCGACGGCCGCGAGATGCACCTGGTCCGGCCCGTCGCCGATGCGGATGAAGCGGGCGTAGACGTAAGCGCGCGCGAGGAACGTGTCCTGCGAGACCCCGGCGGCGCCGTGAATCTGGATGGCGCGGTCGATGACGCGGGCGGCCATGCTGGGGACCACGATCTTGGCCGCGGCGATCAGGTCGCGCGCGGCCTTGTTGCCCTCGCGGTCCATCTTGTCGGCGGCCTGCAAGGTAAGCAGGCGGGCTTGCGCGATCTCGCAGAAGGAATGCGCGATGTCCTCGCGCACCGAGCCCTGCTCTGCGAGCGGCTTACCGAAGGCGACGCGCGAGACCGCGCGCTGGCACATCAGTTCGAGCGCACGCTGGGCGCAGCCGATCAGGCGCATGCAATGGTGGATGCGGCCGGGGCCGAGACGGCCTTGCGCGATCTCGAAGCCGCGGCCCTCGCCGAGCAAAATGTTCTCGGCGGGCACGCGGACGTTGTCATAGACGATCTCGGGATGGCCGACCGGCGCATCGTCATAGCCGTAGGTGAGCATGTCGCGGACGATGCGCACCCCACGCGTATTCTTCGGCACCAGGATCATGGATTGCTGGCGATGGCGGTCGGGATGGTCGGGCGCGGTCTTGCCCATCACGATCAGGATCTCGCAATCCTCGTTCATCGCGCCCGAGGTGAACCATTTGCGGCCGTTGATCACGTAGTCGTCGCCGTCACGCCGGATCTCGCACTGGATGTTGGTGGCGTCGCTGGAGGCGACCTGCGGCTCCGTCATCGAGAAGCCGGAGCGGATGCGCCCCTCGAGGAGCGGCTTCAGCCAGCGCTCCTGCTGCGCCTTGGTGCCGTAGTTTGCGAGCACCTCCATGTTGCCGACATCGGGCGCGGAGCAGTTGAAGACCTCGGGCGCCCAGAGGATGCGGCCCATGATCTCCTTCACCGGCGCGTATTCGAGATTGGTCAGACCCGGCCCGTGCTCGCCGGACAGGAACAGGTTCCAGAGCCCCTGCTCGCGCGCCCGCCGCTTCAGATCCTGAAGGATTTGCGGAGTCTTGTAGCGTGAAGCTTCCGGCTTGACCTGCTCGTAATAGAGCTCCTCGACCGGCTCGACATGGGCCTGCATGAACTGGCGAACGCGGTCCTGGAGCTCCAGCGAACGGGCGGAGTGGTGAAAGTCCATGGTGGTCTCCTGTTCGCCAAGTATATTGCGCTCGATGAGGGCGCTTCTTCCCTTCTCCCCTTGTGGGAGAAGGTGGCGCGAAGCGCCGGATGAGGGGTTGTCTCCGCAACACAACAGACAGCTTCGCACGCGGAGAGAAACCCCTCACCCGGCTGCGCTTCGCGCATCCACCCTCTCCCACAAGGGGAGAGGGTGCACCGCCGTGTGACCGCTATTTCATCTCTCACGTCCCGCGCAACAGCTCGCTTGCCACCACCCAGTCGTTGCCGTCGAACTGGAGCATGTAGCCGTCCTTGATCGGGCGGAAATCCTGCGGCGTGGTGTTGAGGGTGATGCCGGGCATCAGGAGCGACAGCGGCACGTTCTTCAGATTCGCGGCCTGCGCCATGATGTTCTCGCGCGTCAGATTGTCCTTGCACTGCTTCAGCAGCGCCACCAGCGCCTCGGCGACGGTGTAGCCATAGAGGCCCGCGACGTTGTTGATGTCGGCATTGGGCAGGCGCTTCTTCATGAAGTCGATATAGGCCGTCATCGCCGGATCGTCCTTCGGCGCCTCGACGAACGGCTTGAGCGCGCCGAGCGACAGCACACCCTTGCCGGCCTCCAGGCCAGCGGGCGCCATCACGGTAGCCTTGTTGGCGCAGCCGGAGGCCAGAAAGCGCGTCGGCTGCCAGCCGACCTCGTGCGCCTTGCGGATCGCCTGCGCGCAGGCGCGCGGCGTCACCGAATAGATCATGAAGACGTCGGCCTTGGTATTGGCGAGCGTCAGGACCTGGGAATCGACGGTGGGATCGGCGACCTCGAAGCTCGAGGCCATCGCGATCGCCTTGTCGGCGTCGGCACCGAGCGCCTCCTTGACGCCGCGAAGATATTCCTTGCCGGCGTCGTCGTTCTGGTAGAGCACCGCAAAGCGCGCATTCGGGTTCCTGGCGCGGGCATAGGCGACGTCGATCGCAGCCTCGCTGGTGTAGTTCGGCGCCCAGGGCAGCGCGATCGACCAAGGCATGTTGGCGGGATCGTTCCACTTCGAGGCCGAGCTGATCAGGAAGATCTGCGGCACCTTGTTGCTGTTGAGATATTTTGCGATCGCCGAGCTCGGCGCCGTGCCCATGGTGGCGAAGATGAAGGCGACGCCGTCGCCTTCGACGAGGCGCCGCGCGGCTTCCATGGTCTTGGGCGGCGAGAAGGCATCGTCGAGCGAGATCAGGTTGAGCTTGCGGCCGCCAACGCCGCCCTTCTCGTTGATCTCGTCGAAATAGGCGGAGATCACCCGTCCCGTGATGCTGAGCGGCGATGCCGGGCCGCTATAGGGCATGGTGTTGCCGATCTTGATCTCGGTGTCGCTAACTCCAGGACCGTAGGATTTTTGCGCGGAGACAGGAGCGGACAAGCAGGCGGCAGCCAGCGCTGCGGCCAGGGCCAAAGCGGCTTTCATGGTTTCTCCCCAATGATTGTCGCCGCGGCGAAACGACCGCGCGGCGCGCTGCTTCTTGTCAGCGCGTCAGATCAGCGGAGTTCATCAAGATGGTCTTGCGTCGAGTTGCTGATGGCATCGCCTGAAGCGCGACGAGATTTTGATGAATCGTCATCGTGCGTCAGGTTGTTCTTGACGCATGAGCTTTCCGGAAAACCGCTTCGGCACTTTTCCGGATCATGCTTTAGCCGCGCCGCTTCAAGGCGAAGCCCAAGCTGACCCATCCGGCACCGGCCATGATCAGGTCGATGCCGAGGAACAGGCCGAGGATGTAGACGCTGTTCACCGGCCAGCGCACCAGGATCAGCAGCCCGAGCAGCAGCGTGACGACGGCCGACACCGCCACCCAGCCCCACGGGCTTTCGCGCTTCATGCTGAAGGCGAGAAACAGCCTGACCGCGCCGGAGGCCAGCAGCGAGGCGCCGAGGAACAGCGTGAGCAGAACCGCGGCGAAGAGCGGGTTCGCGAAGGTGAGGAAGCCGGCAACGATGTAGAGCACACCGAGCAAGGCCCAGATCAGGAACTTTCCCCAGCTCTTCATCTGGAATGCGCCGATCACCTCGGTGACGCCGGCGACGATCATCATTGCGCCGACCACGATCACGCTCGCCACCGTTGCCATCACCATGCTGCCGAGCGCGACGAAGCCGGCAATCAGGTAGACGACGCCGAGCGCGACGATCCAGCCCCATTTGGCGTGTAGCGCAGCCATTCCCGAGCCGAGACCGGACGGATGAGACGTATCTGACGCAGTTGTCATGGGCCACTCCTGCATGCGAAGCCCCCGGGCACACGCCATGATAGCACGCACCCGACCGAGACAACACCCAGCAGAGCAGACCTCGCCTGCCGCAACCTTGACGCAAATCAAGATCGAATGCGGCGGGTCAGCGCCGAGCGCAGGTCAATCGTCCGAACTGGCGAGCCCCAGCAGTTCCTGGCGCGTCAGCGCATTGTCGCGGAACACACCCAGCATACGGCTGGTGACGAGATCGGTCCCGGGCTTGTGCGCGCCGCGCGTGGTCATGCAGTGATGCGTCGCCTTGATGATGACGCCGACGCCTTCGGGCTTGAGCACGTCGTTGATGGTGTTGGCGATCTGTGCGGTCATCTTCTCCTGGATCTGGAGCCGTTTTGCGTAGACGTCCACCACGCGTGCGAGCTTGGAGATGCCGACGACGCGCCCCTGCGGAATATAGGCGACCCAGGCGCGGCCGACGATCGGCGCCATGTGGTGCTCGCAATGGCTCTCGAAGCGAACGCCGCGCAGCACGATCATCTCGTCATAGCCTTCGATTTCCTCGAAAGTCTTCTGCAGAATTTCGGTCGGGTCCTGCGCGTACCCCGAAAAATACTCCTCGAAAGCGCGTGCGACGCGATCAGGTGTCTCGCGCAGACCGTCGCGCGCGGGATCATCGCCGGCCCAGCGGATCATGGTCCGGATCGCCTCTTCGACCTCCGCCCTGTCAGGCCGATCGCTCGGCGTCTGCGCCACGGCGACACGTTCCAGCTTGCGCACTTGTGACTTCATCAAGCTTCTCCCCTGCAACGAGCCCGCATATGGAAGCGGGCCCACAGCTTGGACGGCCGCAATCGGAAAAGGTTCCCGAAAGTCGGGGAAATTTGGGGAACGGATGGATGGCCTAGTGCCGACCCGCCAATCCCCTCATGATGAGGTGCGCCGAGGGCGCCTCGGGGCCGCCTATGACGCAGCCGCTTTCCGCACGTCGATCACGGCCTGTGCCCATTCGGCCGGCCGCTCCTGCGGCAAATTGTGACCGGCATCGGTGAAGACGCGCCGCTCGAAAAATCCCTCGAACTTGCGCGCGTGGTGGGCGGTGCCGGAATTGACGCCGTCGCTGTCGCCGTCGATCGCGATCGTCGGGACGCGGATCGTCGGCTGCGCGGCGAGCTTTGCCTCGATCCCCGCATAGGCGGGATCGCCGGCCACGAGCGCGTAGCGATGGCGGTAGGAATGGATCACGACGTCGACGAAATCAGGATTGTCGAACGACACGGCGCTCGTCTCGAACGTTGCGTCGTCGAAGACCCATTTCGGCGACCACATCGTCCAGAGCTGACGGGCAAAGCCGCGGCGGTTGCGCTGCAGCGCGCGGCGGCCGCGCTCGTTGTGGAATAAATATTGATACCAGAACGCCGCCTCCTCCGGCGGCGAAGCCGGCTCCATGGCGAGGGCGATGTTCTGGATATTGTAGGAATTGCCGGAGACGAGACCGACCACGCGCTCCGGATAGAGCGCCGAGACCACACAGGCGGCACGCCCGCCCCAATCGTAGCCGCCGACGACGGCGCGCCTGATACCGAGCGCATCCATGAAGGCCAGGAGATCGGCACCTAACGCCGCCTGCTCGCCGGAGCGCAGCGTCTCAGCGAAGCGAAACCGCGTCGGCCCGTACCCGCGCAGCCAGGGCACCAGCACGCGTGCGCCGGCCTCGGCGAGGATCGGCGCGGTCTCGGCATAGGCGTTCGCGTCATAGGGAAAGCCATGCCCCATGATGCAGGGCCAGCCGTCCGGCGCACCGTATTCGCGATAACCGATGTCGAGGATATCAGCGGTGATGGTTTTTTGTTGCATGATTTGCTCACGGATGATCTCGTTGCGCAGAGCTCTTGTAGCCCGCATGGAGCGAAGCGCAATGCGGGGACGCCTGTATCCGCGAATCCCGGATTTCGCTTACGCTCCGTCCGGGCTACGAGGCTACAAGGCGCCTATTTCTGCGGACCGGACAGCGAGATGTCACGTTCGGCGCGGAACACGTTGCTGTAGAGGTTGGCGATCCATTGCCGGCCGATCTCGGTCTTGTTGAGATAGCCGATCTCGGTCTGGATGTGCGGAGCAACGCTGTTCCAATAGAATTGCGGGTAGCGGTTCACGATGTCGGCGGGCGAGTCGTAGCCGAGCTGGCGGTTGATGCCGACCTCCTCGAACTCGTAATAGAGCGCGTTGGCCTTGCGCAGATAGTTGGGATCGCCGAGCTGGCCGATGAAGTCGGCCGCACGCAGGATCGAGGCTTCGTCGTCGTATTCCTGGCCTTCACGGGCGGGAAAGCGCGTCCCCTCGATGGCGCGGGCAACGCGCTCCGGATCGACTCCCGGGATATGGCGCAGCCGCCGCGTCACATACAGCTTCGAGCGGTCGACGTGATACATCATCAGGCTCGCGTCCGATGCACCGCGCGGCAGCGAGATCTTGTTGTCGGCGGCGTCGATGACGAAGCCGTCGGCGTCATCCTCCTCGAACAGGCCGCGGACATAGCCGATGTCGTGGGCGAGGCAGGCGATCAGGACATGAACGTAATCTTCCGCCGAAAGATGGGTATGAAGGCTTCGGCCGCGGAGGATCGCCTGGGCGGCCAGGGTCACCAGCATCGTATGCTCGATATTGTGGTAGAGCGCATCGCTGTTGCCGATGCATTCCATCGCGGTACGGGTTGCGCTGGCAACGATGCTTGCGGAAGTCTCATCGTACCGGCGGCGCATGAAGTTGCCGAGGAACTGCTCCAGCGATTCAGCTGCCAGTCTGGGTAAGGTTATCATGGACGCAGCCCCGTCCGCCGCTGGTATCCCATGCCATCTCCCGACGTCTCATTCTTGTCGTCGACGCAGCGGGGAGCATAGCCCATCTTGGGCCGGGTAACCAAACTTCGGGGACGGAAAATACGCAAATACCTTACCGTCCCGCTGCGCAACATCACGGTTGCCGTCACAGTTCAGCACAACCCAAAGCGGCGGGAAGGCGGCCGCCGCTCAGGGCGCGGCCAGGATATCGGCGCCGTCGGCCGGGCGCGAAAGGCTTCTGGCGAGATAGAACAGCTCGACCAGCTTGCCGCGCTTGCCCGCCAGCGAGAAGATGTATTCGGGCGACTCCGCCTCGATTTCCGCGATCGCCACCTTCGCGATCCGGTCGATGCGGCTCGAGCCGTGCTCCCAGACAAAGCCGACACCAAGCCGGTTGGCGACGGCCTCCAGCATCCCCTCGCGCGTGTTGACGATGATCGCCGGATTGGCGCGCAGGTTGACGGCGCGAAACGCCCTGTCCACGGCGCGCTGGGTCGCGGAATCCCGGGTCCGAAACACCAGCGGATACTGCACGAGGCCCGCAATGGATATCCGCGCTTGACGGCTGAGGTCGTGAACGGGATGGCAGATCGCAACGACGCGTTGCTGCACGCAGGGCTCGCGCCGGAAGCGGTTGTCCTGCGGCACCTCCGGCAGTACGGCGACGTCGACGCGCTGGTCGACCACCGCGGCCATGATCGCCGACCAGCTGCCGATCTCGATGTTGATCTGGATCTTCGGATAGAGATTGCGGAACGCCGCGATCAACGCCATGCCGGGCATGGCGTTGCCGAGCCCGATGCGAAGCTCACCTCCCGTGAGCTCGTCGCGCTGCTGCAGGATGGCGAGCGCATCGGCTTCGACCGCCTGCATGCGGCTCGTCGCGGCATAGAGCCGCCGGCACAGCGATGTCGCGATCAGGGTCTGGCCGTGCCGGTCGAACAGCGCCACCCCGAACTCGGCCTCCAGATCCCGCACCAGCTGCGCAACGGCCGGCTGCGACACCCCGAGCCGCCTTGCCGCAGCGGCAAAGCTGCCGGTATCGAACACCGCATTGACCGCCCGAACGCGCGACGACGTCAACGCCACGACGACAACCCCAAGATGATATTCCCCGTCGGACGGGGCGAAAGCAAAACCTGGGATGACCATAAGGAAGGCCATTGACCGTTATGTGAATGTCAGACGCGCTTCCTACTCCTCGTGCGCCGCAAACGGACCAGCAGGGGATCAGCGCGCATGGCGCAAATCGAACTATCCGCAATCCGCAAGTCCTTTGACGGCACCGACGTCCTGAAAGGCATCGATTTCCGCATCGCCGACGGCGAATTCATCTCGCTGGTCGGCCCGTCCGGCTGCGGCAAGTCGACCCTGCTTCGCATCATTGCCGGGCTCGAGCCGCAAGATTCCGGCGAGGTCCACATCGACGGCCGCCCCGTGGACGGCATTCGCCCGAGCGCGCGAAACCTCGCGATGGTGTTCCAATCCTATGCGCTTTATCCGCATTTGAGCGCCTTCGACAATATCGCGGTGCCGCTGCGGATGCGGCGCCTCTCCGCGATCGAGCGACTGCCACTGCTGGGTGCGCTGCTGCCGGGCCGGCGCGCCAAGGAACGGCACATTCGCGCCGACATCGAAGGCATCGCCGAGCAGCTCGACATCAGCCCATTGCTGCGGCGCAAGCCCGGACAATTGTCCGGCGGACAGCGGCAACGCGTCGCGGTCGGACGCGCCATGGTGCGCGAGCCGGTGGCCTTCCTGTTCGACGAACCGCTCTCCAATCTCGACGCCAAGCTGCGCGTCCACATGCGCGCAGAGCTCGCCGAGCTGCATCGCCGCCTCAAGGCAACGTTCGTCTACGTCACGCACGACCAGGCCGAGGCGATGACGATGTCGAGCCGGATCGCCGTCATGATGGGCGGTGAGCTGATCCAGGCCGGCACGCCGGCCGAGATCTACAACGAGCCCGGCGACATCCGCGTTGCCGAATTCATCGGCAGCCCCAAGATCAACGTTCTCCCCGGCCGGATCCGAAAGGACGGCGGCGTCGATGTGCTGGGGACCGCCTTGAAACTTACGTGCAATGCGGCGGCCGGCGATTGCCGCATCGGGGTCCGTCCGGAGCGGATCGAGCTCGGCACCGGGCCGTTCTCCGGAACCGTCGTCCATCTGGAGAATCTCGGCGCCGAGGCCTTCGTGCATCTGGCGGTCGAAGGCATCGGGTCGCGCCTGATCGCGCGGCTCGCGGACGTCAAGCATTTGCCGGCGATGGCAAGCTCCGTCGCCTTCGGCTTCGCACCAGACGCGGTGCGGATGTTCGATCCGGCCGGGAAACGGATCGAGCTCAGAATGGAGCAGGCCGAGCGCATCCGTGAGCCCGCCCATGTCTGACGGCTCCATCACCATCGGGGCGACTGTTGCTCCCGCGGGCACGACGAGGCGCACGCTGCCGGCCCATGGCAGCAGGCGGAGCCATGCCGCCTACGCGCTGGTGACGCCGGCCGCCGCGCTCATGCTGGTCATGCTGCTCGGTCCGCTCGCCGGCGTGATCGCCCTCTCCTTCACCGACTATCAGCTCGGCGCGCCGCATTTCTCCTGGATCGGGCTCGCCAACTACCAGGACCTGTTCGCCGACAAGGTGTTCTGGACCGCGCTGCGCAACACGCTGACTTACGTCGTGATCGTGGTGCCCGGCGCCGTGATCGCCGGCCTTGCGATCGCGCTTTTGATCCAGAGCGGCACCAGCCTGCGCAGCCTCTACCGGACGATCTATTTCCTGCCCGTCATGGCGACCCTGATCGCGATGGCGGTGGTGTGGGAATTCATGCTGCATCCGCAGTTCGGCCTGGTGAACGGGCTGTTGCGCGGCGCCGGCCTGCCGGCCTTCGCCTGGCTGCAGGACCGCAGCACGGCGCTCTATGCGCTGTGCGCGATCGGCATCTGGCAGGCCGTCGGCTTCAACATGGTGCTGTTCCTGGCCGGCCTCGTCTCCATCCCCAAGCAGCTCTACGAGGCGGCCGAAATCGACGGCGCCTCGAGCGGCTGGGCGCGCTTCCGCCTCGTGACCTGGCCAATGCTGGGGCCGGTCACGACCTTCGTCGTCGTGATCTCCGGCATTCGCTCGTTCCAGGTGTTCGACACCGTGCACGTCTTGACCAAGGGCGGCCCGTCGAAATCCACCGAGGTCCTGATCCACACGATGTACACGGAAGGATTCGAGTTCTTCCGCTCGGGCTACGCCGCGGCGATCACCGTGGTCTTCCTGGTCTTCGTCCTCGCGCTCACCCTGATCAAGTCGAGGCTCGCCGATCGCGGCGTGCACTACACATGACCAACGCGCATCCCATCCCATTCCGGGCGATCCTCCGCCACGTGCTGCTGATCGCGGGCGCCGCGCTCATGCTGGCCCCCTTCATCTGGATGATCTCGACCGCGTCCAAGCCGCAGACCGAGATCTTCTCCAGCGAATTGCACCTGATCCCGCACCAGTTCGCGCTTGTCGAGAATCTGCGCGAGGCCTTCGCCAAGGCCAATCTGCTGCGCTTCCTGCTCAACGGAATCATCGTCACGGTCTCGATCTTCGTGCTGCAGGTGATGGTGGCGCTGCCGGCGGCCTACGCGCTGGCAAAACTCCGCTTCCTCGGTCGCGAGACGCTGTTCGCCCTGGTGCTGTTCGGAATCCTGATCCCGCCGCAGGCGACCGCGATCCCGGTCTTCCTGCTGCTGCACAAGATCGGTCTGCTCGACAGCTATGCCGCGCTGGTGCTGCCCTTCACGATCTCGGTGTTCGGCATCTTCCTGATGCGCCAGTTCTTCAAGACCGTGCCCGACGATCTCGTCGACGCCGCGCGCATGGACGGCATCTCCGAATTCGGCATCGTCTGGCGGGTGATGCTGCCGGCCGCGATTCCCGCAGTGACCGCCTTCGGCATCTTCTCCGTGGTCGCGCATTGGAACGATTATTTCTGGCCACTGATCGTGCTCAACAGCGAGCACTTGCGCACGCCGCCGCTCGCGGTCGCCCATTTCCGCAACAGCGAGGCCGGCACCAGCTACGGCCCGCTGATGGCCGCCGCGATGGTGATCATCGCGCCGCTCGTCATCGCTTTCCTCTTTGCCCAGCGCCGCTTCATCGAAGGCATCACCCTCACCGGGATCAAGTAACCGCGTCACCTCAAACAGGGAGTCTATCCATGCTGAAGTCCATCATCGCCGCAGCGGCTCTGTCGCTCGTGGCCGGATCTGCGCTCGCGCAGGCCCAGACCGAGATCGTGATGCAATATCCCTATCCGGAGCTGTTCACCGAGACACACAAGCGCATCGCCGAGGAGTTCGCCAAGGTGCGCCCGGAGATCAAGGTCACCATGCGGGCGCCTTACGAATCCTACGAGGACGGCACCCAGAAGGTGCTGCGCGAGGCCGTGACCAACCAGATGCCGGACGTGTCCTTCCAGGGCCTGAACCGCATCCGCGTCCTGGTCGACAAGAACATCCCGGCCGAGCTCGACGGCTACATCGCTGCCGAAAAGGATTTCGACAAGCAGGGCTTCCACCAGGCGATGTTCGACATCGGCACCGCCAGCGGCAAGGTCTACGCCCTGCCCTTCGCGATCTCGCTGCCGATCGTCTACGTCAATCTTGACCTGGTGAAGCAGGCCGGCGGCGACGTGAACAATTTGCCGAAGACATGGGACGAGCTGATCGCGCTGGCCAAGAAGATCAAGGCGCTCGGCAATGACAACAACGGCGTCACCTATGCCTGGGACATCACCGGCAACTGGCTGTGGCAGGCGCCGGTGTTCGCGCGCGGCGGCACCATGCTCAATGCCGACGAGACCAAGGTCGCCTTCGACGGAGCCGAGGGCAAGTTCGCCATCAACACGATCGCGCGGCTCGTCAACGAGGCCGGCATGCCCAATCTCGACCAGCCGTCGATGCGCGCCGCGTTCGCGGCCGGCAAGACTGGCTTCCACGTCACCTCGACCTCGGACCTCAACAAGGTCACACAGATGACCGGCGGCAAGTTCGCGCTGAAGACAATTTCGTTCCCGGACGTCGCCTCCCCGAAGGGCAGGTTGCCGGCCGGCGGCAACGTCGTGCTGATCCTCGCCAAGGACAAGGCCAAGCGCGACGCCGCCTGGGAGGTGGTGAAGTTCTGGACCGGCCCAAAGGGCGCTGCGATCATGGCGGAGACGACCGGCTACATGCCGCCGAACAAGGTCGCCAACGAGGTCTATCTGAAGGATTTCTACGTCAAGAACCCCAACAACTACACCGCGGTCAGCCAACTCGCGCTGCTCACCAAATGGTACGCCTTCCCCGGCGACAACGGCCTGAAGATCACCGACGTGATCAAGGATCATCTCAATTCGATCATCTCGGGCGCGCGCGCCAAGGAGTCGGAGGCCGTTCTCGCCGACATGACGGCTGACGTGCAGAAGCTGCTGCCGAAGACGACCGGCGCGGCGCGCTGACCATCCTCACATCCCCCGGCACGGGACGCACCAGCGCCCCGTGCCGCCGTATTGACGCGGCTGTCAGGCATGGATCGCGAGACCATGGTGCGGTGACCGGCGGGCGCCGACCATTTCCTGCGGTTCTTCACCTTGATCCAGAACTTTTGCCGTCCGCCGGGTAAGGCCGATCGCGATGCTTGGGCAGGAGACCTGATTTCAAAATCTGCAAAAACAACCCGATGCAGTAGCCGACACGAGCTCAGGCGACCCTTGCGGCACCAACCGCAACCCGCGCTCTAGTAGAGACACGGTGGGAGGAATTTCGGATAAGCTAGTGTAATGATTCATCGACTGAAGTCATGGAGCGTACTCCGCATTGCGTCCTTGCCATCTGACCGTAGTCGCTACGCAAACGGGCGCTGCCCCCGTTAGCCAGTCAGTTGCTGGCGGAACAGAACGTCCACACCGTAGCTCGTTGAGTTGTAAGTGTCGGTTGGGAAGAGGCTGTTTGATCCATATGCATACACTCCATTGCCTCCGCTCGAAGCCGAGGATGGCGCAGTCAGCGGTCCGTTGCTAACCGCCGAGCTAAACAAGTTGGGATCGGCGGAGTAGTTTCCCGACGTATGATAGGATGCAACATACGTCTGCCCTGGCGTGATCGTCACCGGTGTGGCGAAGTTGACTTGCTGCCAGCCGCTCGCCGTCTCGTTGGTGAAGGTGGCGGTGGCCAGCAGGGTGCCGGTGCTGCTCCAGAGATTGGCGGTGTGAGTGCCGGTGTTCGACGGGCCCTTGTAGAAGCGTAGCCCGGTGACATCGCCGGCGCTCGACGCCCGGAATTTGAACCCAAGCTCCACCGAATTCGGATCATTGACCGATACCACACTCGGCGTCGGATTATTGCTGAACAGACTTACGATGCTCGCAGATGCTGCGTTGACGTTGAGAGAGGCGGACGCGCTTGCCGTCCCACCTCGACCGTCAGAGATTGCATAAGTGAATGACGCCGGTCCCGTATATCCGGAGTTCGGGGTGAAAGTGACGGTGCTGGTCTGCGCGTTGTAGCTCGCGACGCCGCCGGCGCCGTTGCTGACGCCCGTGATGGTCAGGGCATCGCCGTCGGGATCGGTGTCGTTGGCCAACAATGCCGAAGCCGGGATCGAGATCGCAGTGTTCTGAGTAGCGCTGAACCCGGAGTCATTCGCCGCGACTGGTGGCCGGTTGACGCCGCTCGCGGGGCTATACATCACGTCCACCCAGTAGTTGGTGGCCCCGAAGGTGCTGGTTGGGAACAGATTGCCGGTGCCGTAGGTGTAGACGCCATTGTTGCCGGCGGGCGCTGTGAGCGGACCATTGACGCGCGGGGCCGTAAAGTAGTTGCTCGTGGACGTGTAGTGCCCGTTGCTGTGGTAGCTTGCCACATAGGTCGTGCCGGCGGCGATCGAAACCGGATTGTTGAAGATGACGGTCTGCCATCCACTGCTGGTTTCGTTCGTGAACGTCGCGGTCGCGAGCAGCGTGCCCGTGCTGCTCCATAATGACCCCGTATGGGTGCCGGTGTCGCCGGTACCCTTGTAGTACTTGATGCCGCTGATGGTGCCGGCCGCGGATGACGTGAAACGCACCCCGAGATTGACCTGGGCCGCGTCAGGATCCGAGAGAATGGCCGGCGTGTCGGAACTTGAAAACAGGCTCACTGTCGGCGGGGTCACTGTCAAATTAGCCGTTGCAGTTGCGGTGCCGCCGCGACCATCCGAGATGGCATAGCTGAAGGATGCAGCGCCGGTGTAGCCGGTGGTCGGCGTGAAGGTGACGCGATTGGTCTGGGCATTGAAGCTGACGGTACCGTTGACGCCGCCGCTCACGCCCGTGATCGTCAGCGGGTCGCCATTCGGATCGGTGTCGTTCGCAAGCAGGGCCGACGCGGCAATCGTGAGAGCCGTGTCCCGCGTGGTGCTGTAGCCGCTGTCGTTGCTAGCTACCGGCGGCTGGTTCGTTGCGGTATTTACCGTCAGGCTGACCGTGGCAGTTGCGGTTCCGCCCTGTCCGTCGGCAATGGCATAGCTGAAGGATGCCGCACCGGTATAGCCGGTAGTCGGCGTGAAGGTAACTACATTGGTTTGGCTGTTGAAGCTGACGGTGCCGTTGACGGCGCCGCTCACGCCGGTGATTGTGAGAGTGCCGCCATTGGGATCGGAGTCGTTGGCGAGCAGCGCGCTGCCCGCAATCGTCAGTGCGGTATTCTGGGTGGTGGTGTAGCCGCTATCGTTGTTGGCAACCGGTGGCTGGTTGCCGCCGCCGGACGGCGCGAACACAACATCGACCCAGTAGTTGGCGGCGTTATAGGTACTGGTCGGGAAGATGCCGGACGTGCTGGTGCCGCCATAGGAATAGACGCCGTTGCCGCCGGCCGTCGTAGTCGAAAGCGCGGTCAATGGGCCGTTGGTGACAGCCGTGGTGAAGTAGTTGCTGGTGGCCACATAGGAGCCGGTGGTGTGATAAGAAGCAACATAGGTCGTGTTGGCGGCGATCGAAATTGGGGACGGCAGGGTAACGGTCTGCCACCCGCTGACCGACGTATTGGTGAAGGTGGCGGTAGCAAGTCGGGTGCCCGTTGACGTCCAGAGATCAAGCACGTCGGGACCAGTGTCGCCGGCGCTGCGGTAGAATTTGAGAGCCGTGATCTGGCCGGCGACGGAGGACGTGAACTTCATCCCGACTTCAAGCTGCGATCCGTCATTGAGGTTGGTCTGCGCTGGTATATTTGACGCGCTGAACAGGCTGACGGGAGCCGCACCGGGCGGTACCACCGTGAGGCTGACACTGGCAGTGGCCGTACCGCCGCGCCCGTCCGAAATCGTGTAGCTGAAGCTGGCCGGACCGGTATAGCCGGCGGCGGGCGTGAATGTGATGTTGTTATTCTGCGGATTGGGTTGCGTGTTGAGGACCACGGTGCCGTTTGTCGCTGCGCTTACTCCGCTTATGGTTAGGGCGTCCCCATTGGGGTCGCTGTCGTTGGCGATCAGCGACGCCGCAGTGATCGTCATGGGCGTATTTTGCGTCACGGTCGGCCCGGTATCGTTCGTAGCCACCGGCGCGGAATTGGTGGTGGAAGGGTTGAACATGACGTCAACCCAGAAATTTGTCGATTGGAACGTGGTGGTCGGGAATGCCCTGTTGCTGCTGTAGGTATAGACGCCGTTACCATTGGCGAGGGCGGTCAGCGGACCGCTGGTCACATTGCTCGTGAAGTAGTTCACGCTGGAGGAGTAGTGGCCTACGTTCGTGTGATAAGACGCGACATAGGTGGTGCCTGCCGTCAGCGGGACCGGGTTGGAGAAGGTCACGCTCTGCCAACCGCTTGTCGTTTCGTTTGTAAACGTGGCGGTTGCCAGCAAGGTGCCGGTGCTGGTCCAGAGTTCACCCGTGTGGGTGCCTGTATCCTGGCTGCTCTTGTAGAAGCGGATTCCGCTTACGGTGCCGGCAGTCGACGTCTGAAACCTCACACCGAGCTCGACGGCGCTGGCATCTATGGTGTTGACTGTGGCGGGGGTCGCCGAGCCAGGAAAGAGCGAGATGAAGGACGGCGCGCTCACGGTCACCGTGCGGCCCGCCGAAGGCGTTTCCAGATTGATGCTGTCGTCCACCGCGCGTGATTTGATCGTGTAGGTCCCGGCAACTTGCGGCGCCCAGGTATAAGTCCACGTCTCATCGCCAATCGCGTTCTGCCAGCTCAGCCCACCATCGGTCGAGACCTCCACGCCGGCGATCACGCCGCCGCCCACATCGGCTGCCGTGCCGGAAATCGTGACCGTATTTCCGGCACTGAAATTTGCCAGGGCGTTGATGGTGGAGGTCGGAGCTGTCGAGTCCGTCGAGCCGGTACCCGCGACCATCCCCGGTTGGAGCGTTCCCGGTTGAATCCCCATGTCGGCGAGCAGATTGATCATAGCCTGTTGCACGCGCGGATCGGTCGGCGTCGGCGCTAGGTCGTGATTGTCGCTCAGGCCCCATGCCCAGTAGACCGTACCGGCGCCGAAGACTAATGCGCCGCTCGGAGCGCGATAGAGGGTCAGGTTATGGGTTGAAACGCCACTTCCGGTCGTGTTGCCATAGTCAAGCAGATAGGTATTGACCGGAATGGTTGTCGAGGAAAGCCGAACCAGGCCGGCTGGATCGAATCCGTTGTCAGGCGCTTCATCCCACTCATAGCCAAGATAGTTCTTGGTCAGCGTTGCCGTTTGCCCGGGCTGAAGATTGGCAACGCTGGTATTGCGCCAGAAGCGCAGGTTAGCGTCGTCATAGGGAATTGTGATTGACTGGAGGCCGCTGCCTTGGCCGACATCATCGACCTGGAACATCTGTCCGATCAGGGCATTTTCCGGGATTCCCCCGCCGACCGCCGGCGGGCTGAGGCGCGGATCACGGAACGTTCCTGTCCACTGGTCGCTTGGATCAATCGACGCTCCTGGTGAAAAAGTCTCCTTATAGGAGATCAAGGTGCGGTAGGCGGTGGCGTCGCTGCTTATGCTGTTACCCCAGCGCGTGCGCCAATACATCTCGTTGCCGCTCCAGAACGCAAGATTCACGCCGGCATCGCGGGCCGCCTGGACATTGGCGCGTTGCTGCCCTGACCAATACTCGTCGTGACCAACGTCGAGATAGAGCTGGTGGTTGAGGAGGAGACTGCCGTAACGATCGGCATCGACTCCCGACATGTAGGAGACGTCGTAACCATTCTGCTCCAGCCAGTAGATCGCAGAATACTCAGCGCCGAACAAATAGTCCTGCGGGCCGGCATAGGTCCCGACGTTGCCGCGGGTGGCGATCGGCCGGTTGTAGCTCACCGCGTAGGCGCGCCCGGCGCCTTGACCGGTCGCGGGACCGTTGCCGCCATAGAAATTTGCACCACCCCAGCCGTTATAGGCCTGCCAGGTTGTATCCGAGGTCTGGAAGATCACATCGCTGGTGCTGCTGTCGTCTCGAACGATGAAGGGGATGTGATTGGCGCCGGCAGTTCCGTCCTGGCGCACGAGCTTTGCAATATAGACGCCGGACACGGCATCGGCGGGAATATCCCAGGAGGCTGAGATGGACCAATTGCCGGCATCGACCAGGCCGGTCGCCGCGTCGCGCAGCGGCGTAGGCTGGTTCTGCACGCCCGTGTGCTGGATGGTGGCGACCTTTCGCGCTCCCATGCCGCCATAGTAGCCGAGGCGGTAGATGTCGATCCGGTAGTTTGATGAATTCGTATTGATCTTGAAGTCGACCCGGTTACCCCGATTGACGCTGATGTCGGTGGCGAAACCTTCGATATTCGAACTGCCCGCGCCAACGATATCCCATTCGCTTTGTGGGTTTCCCGGCTTCTGGTTCTCGAGAACAATTGGGTTTGTGGAAGTCGCTGCAGCCGCGAGACTGCTGGTGGACTCCGTTGTGGCGGCCTGCCGGCCGGCTGGGGGAGCCTTTGCGGTTGTCACCGAGCCGGACAGAATTCCAATTGGGCTGGTTGCCGTCCCGGTACCGGTCTCTCCTCCACCTGGCAGCGCGTTCCAGTTGATAAGAGGCGTAACCTGCTGCAATGGCATGTCGGCACTGGTGGAGGCTCCCATGATTCCGGTCTGGCCGGTCAGCACGAAGTCCGCTCCACCAGATAAACGATTACCTTGCAACTGCCCGATGTGGGCTGCACTTTGATCGAGCAATCGTGTTGGAGCAATGAAGTAGCCGCAACCACAAACCTGCGCGGCCGCTGGAATCCCCGACGATCCAACGATACTCGGAGCCAAGGCCGCCGAGGGAATCCGACCAAGAATGACGACCGGATTTGAGGTCGTTTGGTCGGCTGCCGCAGAGGTTGGCGTTCGCCATCCTGCGGTTACCCTCGGCAATTCGGCGCTCGAAGCCAAATTGGATAAAGATAGTGCAGTGGCATCTGAGGCGCGCAGGTCCGTTTCAAGCGGATTGCGCACGGGGTGCGTTGGCAGCAGCTCGTCCTTAGCCTCTGGATCTGACGCCCAAATGCTCCTCCGGTGCAGGGTCCGTGGCCAAGTCCGCAATCCGAAAGCCAACTGGCTCAAGCCAGACTTTTCGTACAAGGACCTCATGACATCCTCGCGAGAGATGTGAGAGTGTGAATGAAAGATTCTGATGCCCGTCACCTAGACGATGACGTGGATGTCGGAGGGACATCCCCAATGTTCGCGAACGAGCCAATTTTGGACTGACAGGCGGGGCTCTGAACCAGTAGGCGAGCGGGAAGCCGCACTGCTCGATCTGCCTTTCGGCTGCGGTTGCACCGTTACTGGTAGCGGCTGCCATGATTGCCCAAAATTCAATTCCGCCGAATTAAAGCGCACATTTTAACTTATTAAATATTAAATATCAAGATTTTTCATATCACATACTCGCCATCTGGCCGTCTTGATGTAGCTAAAATGCAAAGCGCCCGGCGCCGCCTAGCTTACGTGATCAGGATATTGCCAGGGCGGAAAGGGATCGCTGAGATTGCGCCAACTCTGGGGATCGAACCCATTCTCCGAATCGGCAAGGCAGGCATCCAGCGAAGCTCGGATGGACACTTCGTCCATGCCTGAACCGATGAACACAAGCTCCTGGCGGCGATCGCCCCAGGTGTTGTCCCATTGGTGATCGAGATGTTGTTGGACCTGAGGATGGCTTGGCCACGTCGACTTCGGGACCGTCGCCCACCAATGTCCCATGGGCTCGCATCGACGCTGCATCCCTGCGACGGAGAGAACACCCACCCAATCCGGGCGGGTCGCAAGCCAAAAATGTCCTTTGGCGCGCAATACGCCTGGCCAGGGTTTATTGAGAAAGGACAAGAGACTGACGGGATCGAACGGACGTCTTTCCAAGTAGACGAAACTGGATATGCCGTACTCCTCGGTCTCCGGCACATGGCAAGCGGGATTGTACAGCTCCTTGTTCCAGAGAGGATGTGTCGCAGCCTTGGCTTCATTGAAGAGGCCGGTGTTAAGAATTGTGTGGAGAGGAACGTCGCCAAAGTCGGTCTCGATTGTGCGTGCCCGGGGATTGAGCGCGGCAACCACCTTGCGCACGTCCGCTCGCGTCGCCTCGGTCACTTCTGACACCTTGTTGATGACGACTACATCAGCGAATTCGATCTGCTCAACTAGGAGATCGACGACCGTACGAACGTCGGAGGCATCACGTAGCTCGCCGTGGTCGCGCAAAAGATCGCGACTGCTATACTTGGCGAGCAAGTCCGTCGCGTCCACGACGGTCACCATCGTGTCGAGTTTCGCAAGATCGGAGAGCGAGACGCCGGCTTCGTCGCGAAAGGAGAAAGTTGCCGCGACAGGGAGAGGTTCAGAAATCCCGGTCCCTTCAATCAGAAGATAGTCAAAGCGCCGCTCCTCGGCCAACCGCCTGACCTCCACCAGGAGATCGTCGCGCAGCGTGCAGCATATGCAACCATTGCTGAGCTCCACGAGTGTTTCGGTGGTATGCGATAGGTTCGCGCCACTGTTGCGAACCAGATCCGCATCTACGTTCAACTGACTCATGTCATTGACGATGACTGCAACTCGGAGGCCCCCGCGATTCCTCAGCACGTGGTTGAGCAATGTCGTCTTCCCCGAACCCAGAAATCCACTGAGCACGGTGACCGGTAGCCGATTGGCGGCGCTTGCTCTCTCTTGCATAAGTCTCCCCGGCCGATGACGTCCCAACTAAACAACGTTGACGGAGGCAAGTAGTGCTGCTGCAGGCGCGCATCGCAACTATTTAGACCTATCTGTCTCTTCCGAGTCTGCCAGTTATTAGTATAATGACAATATTAATAACAGGTCTAACAATTAAATCAGCGAATCGCCGCCGGCAGAAGTTCGTCCGTGTTCCCGACACGGCGCTAGGGCCTGCTTCGGCTAATCGCCTTATTGATATTGTGCAGTCTGGTTGGGCTATAGCTCCGCACACGCTGAAAAGCGCGGCGCGCTGGTGATCGGTAACTCGGCGCGAAGCTGGCGAACCCCACGAACGATGCCGCATTAGTCGCCGGCATGCAGGAGGGCCGGGTTCGATAATGTTAACATCAAGCTCGAACTCAATGTTTCGGAGATGCGCAGGACGCTGCGCGACTTTGGCAGTAAGGCGCGCGATGCCGAGGTCGCGGTGGTCTATTACGCCGGGCATGGCACCGAACTGGACTGCATCAACTATCTGATCCCGGGCTGCCGGCTGGTAAGGTCCGGTTGTCGGACAGAAGGCACTGTCGTACGAGTACGCGGTGGGAGGGCACAGCGGAAGTGTGTGATTGAGCCGCGCGGCCGCACAGCTCACGTCAACTTCCGCAACGGGGTCATAAGCCGACTCTTTGAGTACCCACCCTACTCCACCAGCAGCACGTCGACGGCGACGCCGAGCTTCTGCTTGGGCGAGCCGACGATGATGCCGTCGACCGGCGAGACGTCGGAAAAATCGCGTCCCATTGCGAGCACGATGTGATCGTTGCCGACGAGGAGATCGTTGGTCGGATCGAGATCGATCCAGCCAAGCTCGGCCCCGCACCAGAGCGACACCCAGGCATGGGTGGCGTCGGCACCTTGCAGCCGCGGCTGGCCCGGCGGCGGAATGGTGCGCAGATAGCCGCTGACATAGGCGGCCGGCAGGCCGAGCCCGCGCAGCCCGGCAATCATCACATGGGCAAAGTCCTGGCAGACGCCGTGACGCTTGTCGAAGACTTCCTCGAGCGGTGTCGAGATCACGGTCGCCTTCGGATCGTAGCGGAACTCGCCGCGGGTGCGTCGCATCAGGTCGACGGCGCCGGCGAGGATGCCCGCGCCGGGCGGAAAGCTCATCCCCGCATAGGCGCTGACCGGGCGCAGCACCGGCACCAGGGGGCTGGCAAAGACATAACCGACCGGCGAGGACGGCCCGAGGCTGGTGGCTTCGAACGCGGTGTCGCGGACGCTCTCCCAGGGCGGGCTGACCGCATCTCGCGCCGGCGGTTTGCGCGACACCGAGACACGCGAGCGCGAGTCGATGCGCAGATTGCGATGCGCGGCTTCGATCGTCACGCTCTCGGTCAACGTGCCGAAGAAGTCGCGCCGCACATTGCGCTCGGCCGGGCGCGGATGGATCTCGACCTCGTGCGAGATCAGTTCCTGGCCGCCGCCGCTTCTGGGCTCCAGCCGCAGCGTGCAGCGGGCGAAGCTGACGGGATTCTCGTACTCGTAGGTGGTGACGTGACGGATGTCGTAGATCACGCCAGCCCCGTCAGCTTTTCCGGCCGGCTGGCATTGGGACCGTGCGGGAAGTAGTGCTGCCCGATCGCCTCGCCGAGGCTGAGCAGATCCTGCTCCAGGGCGAACAGCGTCTTGACCTCGAGCTTCTCGGCCTCGGCGGTCGCGAGCATCGCCTGCATCGCCACGGCGAGACGCTGCGGTTTCTCGATCAGGCCATGCTCCTTCAGGCTCGGCAGCGCCGCAATGTGCTCGTTCAGCGTCGTGACCTGAAACGCCACCGAACGCGGATTGTAGCCGTCGAGCACCGCGAGGTCGCGCACCGGGGCCAGAATGGGCGCCAGCAGATAACGCGAGCGGTAGGTGATCTGGCAATCCACCAGCGTCAGCAGGATGTCGAGATCCTCGTCGCCGGCCTCGTCATAGGCGAACTGACGGGTGAAGCGCGTGGTGTTGATGGCGCGCTCGATGCGGCGGCCGATGTCGAGGAAGCGCCAGCCGGCGGCGCGGTTCATGTTCTCCTGCGCGAGGCCTGCGAAGCTCGCCAGCTCCTGCAAGGTCAGCTCGGCGGCGCTCAGCACGCTGTCGTCGTCCTCCACCTCGATGGCGAGGCGCTCGGCCATCTCGGTGATCACCTGCCAGGCATCGGGCGACAGCCGCTCGCGCAAGGAGGTCGCCGTGCGCTGCGCCGCCCTCACCAGCGACAGGGCCGAGCCGAAACGCTCCGCGCCCTGCAGCGCTTCGGCGACGATACGCCCCGCGGCCGTGCGCGAGGATTGCGAGACCGCGCCCCAGGCGACAAGGAGGCGCTGGATGCGTTCGGCCGATTGCACCGAGGCCGCCGTGCCCTTGTTCGGCCCGCTCGGCGAGCCCAAGGCGCGCAGCAGCCGCAGCGTCGCCTCGGCGCGCTCGAGATAGCGGCCGAGCCAGAACAGATTGTCGGCGGCGCGGCTGGGCAGCACGCCAGCGATGCGGCGGATGCGCACCTTGTCGGTCGCCGGCAGGAGCGTCGCGGTCGCGACCTGCTTGTCGGAGACGACCCAGACGTCGGCGGCGCGCGCGCCGTCGCCCATCGACACCGCGCGCGCGTCCGGCTGCTCGGCGATGCGGCAGAAGCCGCCGGGCATGATGGCCCAGCCGTCCGGCGTGGCGGCGGCGAACACGCGCAGCACGAAGGGGCGCGGCGTGAGCTGCCCGTGCTCCCACACCGGCATGGTCGAGAGCCGCACCACCTCCTGGCCGACATAGTCCATGCCGCGCGCGCTGATCGCATCGATCAAGCGCTGCCGGGCGCTGACGTCGAGCTCGCTCGCGAGCACCGGACCATTGCTGTCGAAACCGGGAACGCCGCGTCGATAGGCGCCTTCGATCGCGACCTCCTCGAGCCGCGCCAGCACCTCGTCGCGCGCCACGCGCTGGCCGCACCACCAGGTCGCGATGTGCGGCATCTTCAGGTCTTCGCCGAGCAGGCGGCGGCTCAGCGCCGGCAGGAAGCCGAGCAGCGCCCGCGCCTCCAAAACGCCCGAGCCTGGCATGTTGGCGACGACGACGCCGTCCTTGCGCAGCACGTCGATCAGGCCGGGCACACCGAGCCGCGAGGAGGCATCGAGCTCGAGCGGGTCGAGCGAGTTGGAATCGACCCGGCGCAACAGCACATCCAGCCGCTTCAGGCCGGCGACGGTGCGAATGTGGACGCGGTCGTCGCTGACCGCGAGATCGTCGCCCTCGACCAGCAGGAAGCCGAGATAGCGCGCCAGCGTCGCGTGCTCGAAATAGGTCTCGCTGAAGCTGCCGGGGGTGAGCACGCCGATCCTGGGCTCGTCGCGATCGGCGCGCGCGCGCAAGCTGTCGCGGAATGCCTCGAAGAACGGCGCGACGCGCGGCACGTTCATCGACTTGTAGAGATCGGAGAAGGCGCGCGACAGCACCAGGCGGTTCTCCAGCGCGTAGCCCGCACCCGATGGCGCCTGGGTGCGGTCGCCGAGCACCCACCAGCGGCCGTCGGGCCCGCGGCCGACATCGGCGGCATAGATCGAGAGATAACGTCCGCCGGGCGGCGGCACGCCGCAGACCGGACGGAGATATTCGGGACTGCCGGCGATCGCCGCGGCCGGGAGCGCGCCTTCGGCCACGAGGCGCCCCTCGCCATAAATGTCGCGCAGCACGCGCTCGAGCAGCTCGGCGCGCTGGGTGATGCCGGCGCAAAGCTGCTGCCAGTCGGCCTCGTCGATCAAAAGCGGCAGATGGCTGATCGACCAGGGCCGGTCGGCGCTATCGCCGGGCGCGCGGTAGGTGACGCCGGCCTCGCGGAGATGGCGATCGGCCATGCCGAAGCGGCGCTCGATCTCGTCGGGCGCCAGCGCGCCGAAGGCGTCGAAGAAGCGGCTCCAGACCGCGCGCGGCGCACCGTCGGGCCCCAGGAACTCGTCGGGGATGCCGGGCAGGCGGCTATAGTCGCGGACCCACTGCGCAATCCGCTGCTGGGCATTTGCCCTGCCCGCCTGGTCGTTGTCTTCGGCTGCGCCCTCGCCCATGGGCCTTTCCCTCCCCCACCATCATACTCATTGCAGGAGCGGGGTCCGCAAGTCGAGGGTCAGCGGAAATTCATTTGTGCGTTCCTCGGGCGGCGGCTGCATCGGACCCGGGGTGTGGCCGTGGTCCTGGAAGCGCGCCAGCCGCCGGGCCTCGGCCTCGTAGGTATTGACCGGCTTGGTGTCGTAGTTGCGCCCGCCAGGATGGGCGACGTGGTAGACGCAGCCGCCGAGCGAGCGGCCGTTCCAGGTATCGATCAGGTCAAAGGTCAGCGGCGCGTGCACGGGGATGGTCGGGTGCAGGCCGGAGGCCGGCTGCCAGGCCTTGAAGCGGACGGCAGCCACAGCCTCGCCGGAGCGGCCGGTCGGGGTCATCGGCAGGCGGCGGCCGTTGCAGGTGACGACATGGCGGCCCTCGACGAAGCCTTCGGCCTTGACCTGGAGCCGCTCGACCGAGCTATCGACATAGCGCACGGTGCCGCCGGCCGAGCCCTCCTCACCGAGCACGTGCCAGGGCTCCAGCGCCTGCCGCAGCTCCAGCGTCACGCCGCCATGGTGGATGCGGCCGAAAGCGGGGAAGCGGAATTCGAGCTGGGCCAGATACCATTCCGGCTCGAACGGATAGCCCGATTGCTTGAGCTCGCCGAGCACGTCGAGAAAATCTTCCCAGATGAAATGCGGCAGCATGAAGCGGTCGTGCAGCGCGGTACCCCAGCGCACGAACTTGCCGCTCAGCGGCTCACGCCAGAACTTTGCGATCAGCGCGCGGATCAGGAGCTGCTGCGCCAGCGACATGCGTGGATCCGGCGGCATTTCGAGCGCGCGGAATTCGACGAGGCCGAGCCGGCCCGTCGTTCCTTCCGGCGAATAGAGCTTGTCGATGCAGATCTCGGCGCGGTGGGTGTTGCCGGTGATGTCGACCAATAGATGCCGGAACAGCCGGTCCACCAGCCAGAGCGGCGTCTGGTAGCTGGGCGGCGGCACGTGCGAGAGCGCGATCTCGAGCTCGTAGATGCTGTCGTGGCGCGCCTCGTCGATGCGCGGCGCCTGGCTGGTCGGGCCGATAAAAAGACCGGAGAAGAAATAGGACAGCGCCGGATGGCGCTGCCAATACAGCACCAGGCTCTTCAGAAGATCGGGCCGGCGCAGGAACGGCGAGTCCTGCGGTGAGGAGCCGCCGACCACGACGTGATTGCCGCCCCCGGTGCCGGTGTGACGGCCGTCGACCAAGAAACGGTTGGCGCCGAGGCGGACCTTGGCCGCATCCTCGTAGAGGCCGGTGGTGATCTCGACCGCATCGCGCCAGCTCTTGGCCGGCTGGATGTTGATCTCGATGACACCGGGGTCGGGCGTCACCTTGATCACCTCGATGCGCGGGTCGAACGGCGGCGGGTAACCCTCGATATGGACCGGAAGCTGCATCTCCTCGGCGGTGTCTTCCAGCGCCGAGATCAGCTCGAGATAATCCTCGATGCGCTCGACCGGCGGCATGAAGGCGCAGATCAGGCCGTCGCGGATCTCCACGGCCATCGCCGTGCGCACGGGTATAGCGGTGTTGAGATGCTCGGGGGCCGTACGCGGCGGCGATGGCGGACGCGCCATGCGGGTGAACACCGGCAGCCTGCCCCGCGGCTCCATCGGGTCCTGCTCGACGATGTAGGGATATTGGTTGGGCGGGACGTGACCGAGCGAGCCGATCGGCAGGCGCAGGCCGAGCGGTGAATCGCCCGGCGTCAGGAACAGATGATTGCGCCGCAGCGGCCAGCGTTCGCTGCGCCAGCGCGGAGGTGCATTCCAGCGCTGGATCGGCAGCACGAAGCCGCGCGGCGTATTCAGGCCCTGGTCGAACACCCGCGCCATGCGTGCGCGCGCTTCGGGATCGGACAGCTTGGAATCGGTGGGATCGACATTGACCGGAAGCTCCGCTTCCTTCTGCAGCCAATAGGCGGGATCCTCATAGGCCGGCATGATGTAGCCGAGGTCGACGCCGAGTCGCGCCGCCGTGCCTTCCATGAAGGCCTCGGCATCCTTGACCTCCGGTCTCCTGGGATTCTCGATCCTGGCGATGAGATCGGCGTTCTTCCAGATCGGCACGCCGTCCTTGCGCCAATAGAGGCCGAAGGCCCAGCGCGGCAGGCTCTCGCCCGGATACCATTTGCCCTGGCCGTAATGCAGCAGCCCGCCCGGCGCGAAGCGCGTGCGCAGGCGGCGGATCAGATCGTCGCCGAGCGCGCGCTTGGTCGGGCCGACGGCCTCCGTATTCCACTCGCCGGCCTCGAGATCGTCGACCGAGACGAAGGTCGGCTCGCCGCCCATGGTGAGGCGCACGTCCTCGCTGGCGAGATCGCCATCGACCTGCTCGCCGAGATCGTCGAGGCGCGCCCAGGATTCGTCGGAGAACGGCTTTGTGATGCGCGGCGCCTCGCGGATGCGCCTCACGCTCATGTCGAAGGAGAACTCGACCTCGGCAAAGCCGGCCCCGCCGGAGATCGGCGCCGCCGAACGGTAGTGCGGCGTGGCTGCGACCGGGATGTGCCCCTCGCCTGCGAGCATGCCCGAGGTCGCGTCGAATCCGATCCACCCCGCGCCGGGCAGATAGACCTCGGCCCAGGCGTGCAGATCGGTAAAATCGTTCTCGACTTCCGGCGGCCCCTCGATCGGATCGATGTCGGGACGGATCTGGACCAGATAGCCCGAGACGAAGCGGGCGGCGAGCCCGAGATGGCGCAAGGTCTGGATCAAGAGCCAGGCGGAGTCGCGGCATGAGCCTGCGCCGGAGACAAGCGTCTCCTCCGGCGTCTGCACGCCCGGCTCCATGCGGATGATGTAGCGGACCTTCTTCTGGATCTCGCGATTGAGGTCGACCAGGAAATTGACCGTGTTCGGGGCTTCGTGCGGGATCGAATCGAGGAACTTGGCGAACAGGCGATCGGGCTTGATGGTCTCGAGATAAGGCGCGAGCTCCGTCTTCAGATCCTTGGGATAGTCGAACGGAAAGCTGTCGGCATACGGCTCGACGAAGAAGTCGAACGGGTTGACCACCGTCATCTGCGCCGTGAAGTCGACCTCGAATTTCAGCTCGGTGGTCTTCTCCGGAAAGACGTAGCGCGCCAGCCAGTTGCCCTGCGGGTCCTGCTGCCAGTTCACGAAATGATTGGAAGGCGTGACCTTGAGCGAATAGCTCAGGATCGGCGTGCGCGTATGCGGCGCCGGCCGCAGCCGTATCGTCTGCGGGCCAAGGTCGATCGGGCGGTCGTATTTGTAGTGCGTGACGTGGTGTAGCGCGACGTAGATCGACACGGGATGCGGTGCTCCAGCAGCTTTTTTGAGCAGAACACCTGAGGTCAACGCGATCAAGCACTAACAACGGGCACGGGGTGCCTAGGTAAGGTGCGGGGCGGGTGATGGTGGTTGTTATTGGGCCGCGCCGGCGAGGCTCTTCCCTTCTCCCCTTGTGAAAAGGTGGCGCGAAGCGCCGGATGAGGGGTCTCTCTCAACCCGCAAAACCGCTCGTGAGGATAGAGACCCCTCACCCGGCTTCGCTTTCAGCGAAGCCACCCTCTCCCACAAGGGGAGAGGGTTTGAAAGCCCTACGCCGCCGAGGTCAGCCTTTGCAGGAATTGGGTCACTTCGCGGCGGAGCGTCTCGACTTCGCCGTGGACGCGTTCGGAGGCGCTGTTGACGCGGGCAGCGACGCGGCCGGTGTCGGCGGCGGCTTCGCTGATGCCCGTCACGTTGGAGGAGACCTGCAAGGTGCCGGCGGAAGCTTCGTGAACGTTGCGGGCGATCTCGCGCGTCGCCGCGCCCTGCTGCTCGATCGAGGCGGCAATCGAGGCAGTGATGCCGTTGATCTCGGCGATGGTCTGCGAGATCGCCTCGACGGCCGCGACCGAATTGGTGGTCGATTGCTGCATCTCGCCGACCTTGGCGCTGATCTCTTCGGTCGCCTTGCCGGTCTGGTTGGCGAGGCTCTTGACCTCGGAGGCCACCACCGCGAAACCGCGGCCGGCGTCCCCTGCCCGCGACGCCTCGATGGTGGCGTTGAGCGCGAGCAGGTTGGTCTGCGAGGCGATCTCGCTGATAAGCTTGACGACGTCGCCGATCTGCATCGCGGCGTCCGCAAGGCTCCGGATCTCGCTGCCGGCGCGATTGGCTTCGTTCACCGCCCGTCCCGTGCTCGCGGTCGAGCCGGCCACTTGGCGATTGATCTCGGCGATCGACGATGCGAGCTGCTCGGCGGCGCTGGCGACAGTGGCGACGTTGCGCGAGGCCTGGTCGGACGCGGAGAGCACGCCGGAGGTTTGCAGGCTGGTCTTCTCCGCCGCCGCCGCCATCTGGCCGGCATCGGATTCGAGATCGGTCGCGGCGCCCATCAGCGTGCCCGCAACCTGATCGAGATGCGTGCCGAACCGCCTGGCGAGGTCCGCGATCTCGACGACGCGGCGGCCGAGACTGTCGGTGCCGGCATTGATGACGGTCGCCGAGCGGCGGAACGAGCCGGGCAATCCGCGCGCCAGGATCTTGCGGAAATACTTGCCGCGGCTAGCATACTCCATCGATGCCGAAGCTTCCCGCTGGAGCGCATCGGTAATGTCGAGCATGTCGTTGACTGATCTCTGGATGGCGCCGATGCGCCCGGCCTGCCGCTCACTGAGGATGCGCGCCTCGAGATCGCCGCCCGCCGCCTTGCGGCACACAGCGGCGACCTCGTCGACGGCAATCGCGGTGCGGTGCTGGCACCAGACGGCATAGCCGGAGAGCGCGATCGTCGCGCCGAGAGAAGCGGCACTCGCGATCCCGGTCATGCCGAGAAGCGAGAGAACGAACGCAAGGACGGCAAGACCACACGCGAGCGCGGTTGCTCCCTGCGCCTTAGAGAGAGAGCACAAATTCATCGTAACCGACACCCTGTTGCTTGAGCAGCCCGACCATCGCCTCGAAGCTCGCCTGCATGCCCTCCTTGGCATTGGCATGCCGCGCCTCCTCAGTGCACAGCGTCTTGTAGATCGGCTTGATGCGCTCGATCTGCGCGGGATCCGGCTTGCGACGGTTGGAGTGATAGCCGACGATGTTGCCGCGCTCGTCGAATGTCGGCGTGACGTGGGCGAATACCCAATAGTGACTGCCGTCCTTCGCTAGGTTGACGACGTAGGCGAAGATCTCCTGCTTGGACTGCAGCGTGTCCCAGAGCAGCTTGAAGACGGCGCGCGGCATGTCGGGATGGCGGATCAGGCTGTGGGGCGCGCCCATCAGCTCCTTCCACGAGTACTTCGCCATGCGGATGAAGACGTCGTTGGCGTAGGTGATGCGGCCTTTGAGATCGGTCTTCGATACGATCAGCTCCTCCTCACCGAGGAGATTTTCCACCCCAGTGGGACGTATCGCTTGCATCGGCTCGATCCTCAAATCACGCCGGCCCCACCACGCTGTGAAGCCGCATCACCCTCGTGTCTACGACAACAATATTAACCAGGTGTAAGCCGGGAACTTTTTGCGGCAGGCGCCCACCTCCGTATCATTACTTAGCGAACGGCCGTTGCATTTCGGATCGCCACACGCGCTCCGATTCCGGTTGCGATCATCGGATACCGGCGGCGCTTGATTGGGCTGCGCGGCGATGCTCGCGCGACGCGCGACTACATCGTCGCGCCAAGCACCCAGGGCGCGAACTCGGCGCCACCGAAATCAAAGCTCTCGCTCTTGGTCGGCTGGCCCGAGGCCGTCTTGAGGATGAGTTCGAAGATGCGCTGTCCGCATTGTTCGACGCTCTCCTCGCCTTCGAGGATGGTGCCGCAATTGACGTCCATGTCCTCTTCCATGCGCTTGTACATGGGCGTGTTGGTGGCGAGCTTGATCGAGGGCGCCGGCTTGCAGCCGAACACACTGCCGCGGCCCGTGGTGAAGCAGACGAGGTTGGCACCTCCTGCGACCTGCCCGGTCGCGGCCACGGGGTCGTAGCCGGGCGTGTCCATGAACACGAACCCCTTCTTGGTGACGGGCTCGGCGTAGCGCAGCACCTCGACGAGGTTGGTGGTGCCGGCCTTCGCCATCGCGCCGAGTGACTTTTCCAGAATGGTGGTGAGGCCGCCGGCCTTGTTGCCGGGGCTGGGATTGGCGTTCATCTCGGCGCCTTCGCGCGTCGTGTATTCGTCCCACCAACGCATCAGGTCGACCAGCTTCTCGCCGACCTCGCGGCTGACAGCGCGGCGCGTCAACAGATGCTCGGCACCGTAGGTCTCCGGCGTCTCCGACAGGATCACGGTGCCGCCGTGACGCACGATGAGGTCGCTGGCCGCGCCGAGCGCAGGATTGGCCGACACGCCGGAATAGCCGTCCGAGCCGCCGCATTGCAGCGCCACGGTGAGCTCGCTCGCCGGCACCGTCTCGCGCTTGACCTTGTTGGCATCGGCGAGCGCCTCGCGCACGAAGGCGATGCCGGCTTCGACCGTCTTGCGGGTGCCGCCGACCTCTTGGATATCCATCGCGCGCAGGCGGCCGGCAAGCTTCTGCTCTTCCATCAGGCCGCCGATCTGGTTCACCTCGCAGCCGAGACCGAGCACGATGACGTGCGAGAAATTGACGTGCCGCGCATAGCCGCCGAGTGTGCGGCGGAGCAACGCCAGCGGCTCGTTTTGTGTCATGCCGCAGCCGGTCTTGTGGGTCAGCGCAACCACGCCGTCGACGTTGGGGAAGTCAGCGAGCGGATTGTCGCCGGTGAACGGATTCTTCTTGAAGACGTCGGCGACGAGGCTGGCGACATGCGCGCTGCAATTCACCGAGGTGAGGATGCCGATATAATTGCGCGTGGCGACGCGGCCGTCCGGACGGCGGATGCCTTCGAAGGTCGCCGGCAGGTCGAAGTTCGGCGTCGGCTTGACGTCAGCGCAATAGGCATAGTCCTTGGCGAAATCACCCATTCCGCAATTCTGCACGTGCACGTGCTGGCCCGGCGCAATCGCTTGCGTGGCAAAGCCGATGATCTGGCCGTAGCGCTTGACCGGCTCGCCCACCGCGATCGGCTTGATCGCGACCTTGTGGCCGGAGGGGATGCGGTCGACCGTAGTCACGCCGTCGGCCACCAATGTTCCCGGCGGCAGGCTCGCGCGCGCGATCACCACACCATCATCGGGATGCAGGCGGATGACGGGGCTGATGGTCATGGCGGGTCTCCTTTGGAGGCGAATAGCGAATGGCGAGTGGCGAATGGAAAAGGGAGTAGCCCTATTCGCTACTCCCCATTCGCCATTCGCGAGTTTCTCAGGCCTTGCCGCCCGATTCCTTGCGGGTGGCGTTCACCTGCATCTTGGCGTAGGTCGTCATCAGGCCGACTTCATTGGACAGCGTCACCAGCTTGAAGCCCATGTTGATCGCGCGCGCCGCGCCTTCGGCGCCGCTGCAATGGATGCCCGGGTTGAGGCCGCGCTTGCCGCACTCCTTGATGATCTTCTCGTAGATCGCGAGAATCTCGGGCTCGCTGCGGTCGAGCTTGGGCTCGAGGCCATAGGAGAAGCCGAGATCGGACGGGCCGATATAGACGCCGTCGATGCCTTCGACGTCGAGGATCGCTTCCATGTTCTCGACGGCGGTCCGCGTCTCCATCATCGGCAGCAGCACGATCTCGTCGTTGGCCGTCTTCTGATAGGAGCCGGCGGTGCCGTACATGCCGGCGCGGATCGGGCCGTTGGAGCGCACGCCCTTGGGCGGATATTTCGAATAGGAGACCAGGTTCCGGGCTTCCTGCGGCGTGTTGACCATCGGGCAGATCACGCCATAGGCGCCGCCGTCGAGCACCTTGCCGATGATGCCGGGCTCATTCCAGGGCACGCGGACCATCGGGGTGACCGGATGCTTGTCCATGGCCTGGAAGCACTGCACCATCGAGAGATAGTCCTGCACGCCATGCTGCATGTCGACCGTGACGCTGTCGAAGCCGCATTGCGCGATCATCTCGGCCGAGAAGCCGGAGGGAATGGCAAGCCACGCGTTGACGACCGCCTTGCCCGACTTCCAGATCTCTTTGACTTTATTGGCCACGTTGCCTTTCCTTCCCTGTTGCTCTCACTTCGCCGCGGATCGGGTTGGGCCGCACTTTGAGCGAAAAAAAGCGTCAATGTCCATGGCTCTCGCCGCGCACGCACGCATATCAGGGTTCATCCCTCCGCGAGGGTATCATCGGTGCTGCCGAGCCCCGCAAGGCTCCGTTCGAGTTCGCCGAGCATCTCCTGCAATTCGGCGAGCTTGCGGGCGCCGAAACGCCGCGTGATCTCGGCATAGATCGCCTCCGACGTCGGCGCGACCGAGGCCATCAGCTTCAGCCCCTCCTTCGAGATCGAGACCATGCTGCGGCGCTGGTCCGCTTTCGCCGTCTTGCGCTCGATCAGGCTGCGCGCCTCGAGGTCGCGCAGGATGCGCGACAGGCTCGGCCCGAGCAGGAACGCGGTGCGCGCGAGTTCCGTGACCTCGACCGCCTCGATCGCCGCCAGTGCGCGCAGGATGCGCCATTGCTGCTCGGTCAGGCCGTGCTCGCGCAGCGAGGGACGAAACTGCCGCATCACAGCTTCCCGGGCCCGCAGCAGCGACATCGGCAGCGAACGCGAGAAATCGCGCATCGGCACCTGGCGCGTAGCAGGGGGGTGACCGTTGACGGGATCGGCGGATTTCTTCGTCATGACGCCCTTTCAAGCCGCAAAACGTTTGCAGTGCAGCAAGCCGAATTTGTGTTTGACGCATTCACTTAACATGTTAAGTATCTCGCGGCACCACGATTTGTAAGATCACAAATGGCGCTTTCCAACGACGATATCCAAGCTTGTGCGAGGCGTCTGCACCAGGCGGAGAAGACCCGCACGCAGATCCGGCAGCTCTCGCAGGACTTCCCGGACATCAGCATCGCGGAGGCCTACGCGATTCAGAAGGCCTGGGTCGACGTCAAGATCGCCGAGGGGCGCATGGTCAAAGGCCACAAGATCGGCCTGACCTCGAAGGCGATGCAGAGCGCGCTTGGCATCGACGAGCCGGATTCCGGCGTGCTGCTCGACGACATGTTCTTCGCCGATGGCGGATTGGTGCCGACCGAGCGCTTCATCGCGACGCGCGTCGAGGCCGAGCTCGCCTTCGTCATGAGCAAGCGCCTTTCTGGGCCCGACTGCACGCTATTCGACGTGCTCAACGCCACCGACTTCGTGGTGCCGGCGCTGGAGATTTTGGATACACGGATCGAGCGCGTCGATCCCAAGACCAAGGCGACGCGAAAGATCTTCGACACCATCGCCGACAATGCGGCGAATGCCGGCATCGTGCTCGGGGGGCGGCCGATCCGCCCGCTGGATGCTGACCTGCGCTGGATCGGAGCGCTGTGCTTCAAGAACGGCCAGCTGGAAGAGACCGGCCTTGCCGCCGGCGTGCTCAACCATCCCGCGACTGCCGTCGCCTGGCTCGCCAACAAGATCGCCCCGCTTGGGCTGGCGCTCGAGCCGGGCCAGGTCGTGCTCGCCGGCTCGTTCATCCGTCCGATCGAGACCCGCAAGGGCGACACAATCCAGGCCGATTATGGCGCCTATGGCTCGGTCAGCTGCTACTTCGCCTGAAGACAGGGAGTGAAACCGCGATGCCGCATTTCACCATCGAATATTCGGCCAATCTCGACGGCCGCCTCGACATCGCCGCGGTGTGCGAGGTCGTGCGCAAGGCAGCTAGCGAGACCGGTATCTTCCCGCTCGGCGGCATCCGCGTTCGTGCCATCCGCTGCGAGCACTATGCGATTGCGGATGCAAAGCAGGATTACGGCTTTCTCGACATGGTGCTGCGCATCGGCGAGGGCCGCGACCTGCCTACCCGCCAGAAGGCCGGCGAGCACGTCTTCCAGGCGCTCTCAAGACATCTCGATCCCGTCTTCGCCGCCAGCAAGTTCGCCCTGTCGTTCGACATGCAGATCAACGACAAGGACACCAGCTGGAAGCGCAACAACATTCACGACGCCCTGAAAGCGGAGACCGCTCATGGATAAGCCCACGCCGAAAGCCGATCTGTTCCAGGCCAACCGTGACCGCCTCGCGCCGCTTTTGAAGACTCTGCGCGCGGACGGCATCGGTCACATGACCGACGGAAAGACCGTCGCCTCGATCTCCGGCGAGACGTTCGAGACCAGGTCGCCGGTCGATGGTGCCGTGCTCGCCAGTGTCGCGCGGGGCAAGGCCGAGGATATCGACGCGGCGGCGACTGCGGCTGCGCTCGCCTTCAAGTCCTGGCGCGACATGGGTCCGGCCATGCGGAAGAAGCTGCTGCATCGGGTGGCCGACGCGATCGAGGACAATGCGGAGGACATCGCGGTACTCGAATGCATCGATACCGGGCAGGCCTATCGCTTCATGGCCAAGGCCGCGATCCGCGCCGCCGAGAATTTCCGCTTCTTCGCCGACAAATGCGCAGAAGCTCGCGACGGCCTCAACACGCCGAGCGACGAGCATTGGAACGTCTCGACGCGGGTGCCGATCGGCCCGGTCGGCGTGATCACGCCATGGAATACGCCATTCATGCTCTCGACCTGGAAAATCGCCCCGGCGCTTGCGGCCGGCTGCACGGTCGTGCACAAGCCGGCCGAATGGTCGCCGGTGACGGCCTCCATTCTCGCCAGGCTCGTCAAGGAAGCCGGCGTCCCCGACGGCGTGCTCAACACCGTGCACGGTTTCGGCGAGGAAGCGGGCAAGGCGCTGACCGAGCATCCCGCCATCAAGGCAATCGGCTTCGTCGGCGAGAGCGCGACCGGCTCGGCCATCATGATGCAGGGCGCGCCCACGCTGAAACGCGTGCATTTCGAACTCGGCGGCAAGAATCCGGTGATCGTGTTCGACGATGCCGATCTCGACCGCGCGCTCGATGCCGTCGTGTTCATGATCTACTCGCTCAACGGCGAGCGCTGCACCTCTTCCAGCCGCCTGCTGATCCAGCAGAGCATCGCGAAAGAATTCGTGGAGAAGCTGACGGCGCGGGTGAAGGCGCTCAAGGTCGGCCATCCCCTCGATCCCGCCACCGAGATCGGCCCGCTGATCCACGAGCGGCACTTGGCAAAGGTCTGCTCGTATTTCGACGTGGCGCGCCAGGACGGCGCGACGATCGCGGTCGGCGGCAAGGCCTATGACGGGCCCGGCGGCGGGCATTATGTCGAGCCGACACTGGTGACCGGGGCGCACGGCAAGATGCGGGTGGCGCAGGAGGAGGTGTTCGGGCCGTTCCTCACCGTGCTGCCGTTCCGCGACGAGGCGGACGCGGTCGAGATCGCCAACGACATCCGTTACGGTCTGACCGGCTATGTCTGGACCAATGACATGGGACGCGCGCTGCGCGTTGCCGATGCGCTGGAGGCCGGCATGATCTGGCTGAACTCGGAGAATGTCCGCCACCTGCCGACGCCGTTCGGCGGCATGAAGGCTTCAGGCATCGGGCGCGACGGCGGCGATTATTCGTTCGACTTCTACATGGAAACCAAGCACGTCTCGCTGGCGCGGGGCACGCACAAGATTCAGAAGCTGGGAATTTAGCGGCGGTGTCATTCCGGGGCGGCCCGAAGAGCCGAACCCGGAATCCATCGAGCAGCAGAGTTGGTGGATGAATGGATTCCGGGTTCGTGCTTCGCACGCCCCGGAATGACGAAGCCGAGAGAGGGGAAACGCACATGCCGGTACCGCAACACGTCTTCGAGCCGCCGTTCAACATCATTCGCTCGAGCCACGTCGTGCTCGACGTCACCGATTTGAAGCTGAGCCGCGAGTTCTACGAAAGCATGGTCGGCCTGCATGTCGAGGACGCGGACGACGAGGTCGTGTACCTGCGCGCGGCCGAGGAGCACCAGCATCACTCCCTGGTGCTACGGAAAGCCGCCGCGCCGGCTTGCGCCCGGCTCGGCTTCAAGGTCGGCAACGACAAAGATCTCGACAAGGCCGCCGCGTTCCTGTCCGAGAACGGCCTCGCCTACGCCTTCGTCGACCAGCCGTTCCAGGGCCGCACGCTGCAATTCACCGATCCCTTCGGCTTTAGAATCGAGCTCTACGCGGCGATGGAGCGGCGGCCGCATCTCTTGCGCCGCTACGACCTCTATCGGGGCTGCCACCCGCAGCGGCTCGACCATTTCAACGTCTTCGCCGCCGAAGTGCAGGACACCATGGAATTCTACGCCCGGCTCGGCTTTCGCCTCACCGAATATGCCGAGGAGGACGGGCCGGACGGGCGCATCGCCGCGGCCTGGATGCATCGCAAGGGCAATGTCCACGATTTCGCCATCACCAACGGCAAGGGTCCGCGGCTGCACCATTTCGCCTATTGGACGCCGACGGCGATGAACATCATCCATCTCTGCGACGTCATGGCTTCGCAGGGCTTCGTGAAGAACATCGAACGCGGTCCGGGACGCCACGGCATCTCGAACGCGTTCTTCCTCTATGTGCGCGATCCCGACGGACACCGCCTCGAGCTCTACACCAGCGATTATTTCACCGGGGACCACGACCACGAGCCGCTGCGCTGGTCGCTGCGCGATCCGCGCCGTCAGACGCTGTGGGGCGCCCCTGCCCCGCGTTCCTGGTTCGAGCAGGGCTCGCCGTTCACGGGGCAGGCCGTGCGCGAGCCGAAATTCGTGGCCGATGTGCTGGTGGCGGATTGATGAAGCTGCCTCGTCTCGCCACCTATTCCGTCAAGGGTGATGTCAGCTATGGCGCCGTCCTGGAGGGCGGCATCGTCGATCTCTCCGCGCGCTATGCCCAGACCTATCCGACGCTGCGCGAGGTGATCGCGTCCGGAAAGCTCGTGAGCCTTGCAGAGGAAGCCGCTGGTCGCACGCCGGTTCACGCACTCAGCGAGATTACCTCGTTGCCGCCGGTACCCGCGCCGGAGAAGATCATCTGCATCGGCGTCAACTATCCGGACCGCAACGCCGAATACAGGGATGGCCAGGAGGCGCCGAAATATCCGAGCATGTTCATGCGCTCGCCCCGCTCCTTCGTCGGGCACGACACGCCGCTGGTGCGCCCGCGCGCCTCGGTGCAGCTCGACTATGAGGGCGAGATCGTGCTGGTGATCGGCAAGCCAGGCCGGCATATCCCCGAAAGCAGCGCGCTCGACCACATCGCCGCGCTGACGCTCTGCAACGAGGGCTCGGTGCGCGACTGGCTGCGCCACGCCAAGTTCAACGTGACGCAAGGCAAGAACTTCGATTCCAGCGGCAGCCTCGGCCCGTGGCTCGTGCCCTACACGCGGGAATCGCAGGTCGCCGACATCAGGCTCACCACGCATGTCAACGGCGAGCTCAGACAGGATGATCGCACCAGCCGGCTGATGTTTTCGTTCCGCTATCTCCTGAACTATATCTCGACCTTCGCAACCCTCGTCCCCGGCGATATCATCGTCACGGGCACGCCGACCGGCGCGGGTGCGCGGTTCGATCCGCCGCGATATCTGAAGCCCGGCGACATCGTCGAGGTCGAGGCCGAGGGGATCGGACGCTTGCGCAACGGCGTGGTCGACGAAGCCTGAACAACAAGCGAAATGGAATAGCCAAATGACCAGCCTCACCGGCGGCGAAGCGATCGTAAGCGGGCTTGTCGCCCACGGCGTCGACACCGTGTTCGGCCTGCCCGGCGCGCAGGTCTACGGCCTGTTCGACGCCTTCCACCAGGCCCAGCTCAAGGTGATCGGCGCGCGGCACGAGCAGGCCTGCGGCTACATGGCATTCGGCTATGCGCGCTCCAGCGGCCGGCCCGGCGTGTTCAGCGTGGTACCCGGCCCGGGCGTGCTCAATGCCAGCGCGGCGCTGCTCACCGCGTTCGGCTGCAACGAGCCGGTGCTGTGCGTCACCGGCCAGGTGCCGACTTCGTTCCTGGGCAAGGGTCGCGGCCATCTGCATGAGATGCCGGACCAGCTCGCAACCTTGCGCACCTATGTGAAATGGGCCGAGCGCATCGAATATCCCGGCAATGCGCCGACGATCGTGGCACGCGCGTTCCAGGAGATGATGTCGGGACGGCGCGGCCCCGCCTCGGTCGAGATGCCCTGGGACGTCTTCACGCAGCGCGCGGCAACAGTGCCTGCGCAGGTGCTGGAGCCGCTGCCGGCGCCGCAGCCCGATCCTGATATGATCAAGCAGGCCGCCGCGCTCATCAGGACCAGCAAGGCGCCGATGATCTTCGTCGGCAGCGGCGCGATCGAAGCGGGTGAGGAGATCCTCGAACTCGCCGAGATGATCGATGCGCCCGTGGTCGCCTTCCGTAGCGGCCGCGGCATCGTCTCCAATGCGCACGAGCTCGGGCTCACCATGGCCGCGGCCTACAGGCTGTGGCCGAACACCGATCTCATGATCGGCATCGGCACGCGGCTGGAGCTGCCGACCATGTCGCGCTGGCCGTATCGGCCCGCTGGCCTGAAGTGCATCCGCATCGACATCGATCCGGTCGAGATGCGGCGGTTCTCGTCCGACACTGCGATCGTCGCCGACGCCAGGGCCGCGACCCGCGATCTCGCTGCCGCCGTGGGCAAGGCCGGCTACAGCAAGACCTCCGGACGGCGCGCCACGATCCGCGAGGCCACCGCGGCCGCGCAAGCCGAGATCCAGCGGGTCCAGCCGCAGATGGCCTATCTCAACATCCTGCGCGAGGTACTGCCGGCGAACGCGATCGTCACCGACGAACTATCGCAGGTCGGCTTCGCCTCCTGGTACGGCTTTCCGGTGTACCAGCCGCGCACCTTCATCACCTCGGGCTACCAGGGCACGCTCGGCTCGGGTTTCCCGACCGCGCTCGGCGCCAAGGTCGCCAATCCCGACAAGCCGGTGGTGGCCATCACCGGGGACGGCGGCTTCATGTTCGGCGTGCAGGAGCTTGCCACCGCCGTGCAGTTCAACATCGGCGTGGTGACGCTGGTGTTCAACAACAACGCCTACGGCAATGTCCGCCGCGACCAGCGCCAGCATTTCGATGGCCGCGTGGTGGCGTCCGACCTCATCAATCCGGATTTCGTCAAGCTCGCGGAATCCTTTGGCGTCGCCGCGGCGCGCGTCACCGCGCCGGAGCAGTTCAAGGCGGCGATGGAGAAGGCGCTCGGCCACGGCGGGCCGGTGCTGATTTCAGTCGAGGTGCCCAGGGATTCCGAAGTCAGCCCGTGGGCTTTCATTCACCCGCCGAAGCCTTGAGGCCGGACGCTCCCTGTAGCCGCGCGGCTGCAATCACCAGCAGACCGGCGCCTGCGACCGACCAGCAGGCGACCGGCGCCCAGTGCAGCAGCGGCGCGTATTCCGGCATCTTCTGCAGGCCGCCGGCAACCGCCGCCATCCGCGCGAAGGTGCCGAGGGCGAGCGCGGAGAAGACGAGGCCCGTGACCTTGCCTTCAGCGCCGGTCGAGCCGATCGCGAGCGCAGCCGAGACCGCGCTCATCAGCATGCAACCCCACGCGGCTCCGGCGAGAAATTGCGCGGCGATCAGCATGTTGAGATTGCCGGCGAACTCGGCCGCCGCAATCGCCACCGCACCGAACAAGCCCGCGGCACCCATCACGACGAGGCCGCCACGATGCTTGACGACGAGGCTTGCCGGAAACATCGCGATGTTGAAGCCGATCCAGAACACCGGCATCAGCCATTGCAGGTCGCCGGGAGCTGCAAAGCGCAGATAGAACGGCGCGCTGTTCATGGCAAAGTGCAGCTGGTAGCCGAGTGCGAGCGCGACCATCGCGACGATGAAGGTGATCGGGACGAGACCGAGCGGTGCTGCCGCTTCGTCCGGTGTGGGCGGCACGGTGTCGCGCGCCACGTCGTGCTCGATCCTGGACAGCCCGAGCGCGGTCAGGAGCAGCACCACGCTGGAGATCACGAACGGCAACCGCGCATCGTGCTCGCGCAGCACCACGCCGAGATAGGGCGAGAGCGCGCCGGCGACGCCGTAGCCTAGCATGGTCAGCGCGGCGAGGAACGGCACTTGCGGCTTGGCGCGGTACTTGCCGAGCAAGGTCAGAGGCGGCGCCCGCAACGCAGAGGACGTGATCGACCAGATCACGATCAGCGCGATGAACCAGCCCTGCGCCGCCGCACCGGCTCCGGCAACGAACGGAAGCGCGACGAAGGCGCCGCAGGAGATCGCGGTCACGAGGGCGACGAACAGGCCGAGCCTGCCGACATGGGGCGCGAGCTTGTCGGCGGCGATTCCCATCGCGGTGTCCGCAATGGTGAAGATCGCCTGATCCAGCATCAGGATGAGGATCACGGCGGACGGCGCGATGCCGACCTCTGCGGCCAGCTTTGGCAGGTAGACAACGTAGGTCGTCCAGCCCAGCGTGAACACCAATTGCAGGCCTGCGAGATAAAGCCCCGTGCGGTTCGCCGTGCCCGTGCCGGTCGAGTTCTGTGTGGTGGTCATGTCGCCGCCTCCCCGCCCGAAGCTTAGACGAGCGAAGGCGGCGAGGAAACGCGTCAGCGCGTCCTGCGGAAGGTCAGATTGATCCGCTTCCGGCCGAGCAGCGGATGCTCGCCGTCGGCGAGCGGCGCGACGCCGTGATAGGCGAGCCTGCTGGCCCCGCCCCAGACCACCACGTCGCCATGGACGAGGCGGAAGCGGCGCGGCTTGTCATTGCGCGCGAGGCCGCCGAACAGGAAGGTCGCGGGCAGGCCGAGCGAGACCGAGACGATCGGCGCGGAATAGTCCAGCTCGTCCTTGTCCTGGTGCAGCGACAGCCGCGTGCCGGGCTCGTAGCGGTTGACGAGGCAAGCATCGGGCGCAAAGCCTTCAAAGCCGCCCTGCTCCGCGGCGCCGCGGGCGAGATCGGCCAACAGCGGCGGCATCGCCGGCCATGGCGCACCGGTGCGCGGATCGATGGGATCATAGCGATAGCCGGTGTGATCCGTGATCCAGCCGCGCTCGCCGCAATTGGTCATCGCCACCGACATCAGATGGCCGCCCGGCGTCGTCATCCGCCGGAACGGCGATTGCGCCACGATGGCGCGCACGGCGTCGATCAGCCCGCTCTCGATCGGCTTGACGAAGCCGCGCAGCAGCACGGCCCCATCGGCGATGTTTTCGCGCGACGGTTGGGCTTCTGCGACGCTATCGAACAAATCAGCCGTCAACGGCTCCGCTCATTTGGCATCGTGAAAAATCACACCCAGCGTGTGGCGCTGGCCGGACCTGATCCGGCTGACGCCGTGGCGGAGATTAACGCGGTAGGTGCCGCGTGTCCCCTGCACCGGACGATGATGCACAGCGAAGGCGACCGCATCGCCCTGTGCCAGCGGCACCACCTCGGCGCGGGACTGCATGCGCGGGCGCTGCTCGGTCAGCACGAACTCGCCACCGGTGAAGTCGCGTCCGGGCTCGGAGAGCAGGATCGCGACCTGGAGCGGGAACACGTGCTCGCCATAGAGGTCCTGGTGCAGGCAATTGTAATCACCGGCCTCATATTGCAGCAGCAGGGGCGTCGGCCGCGCCTGCCCGGCATCGTGGCAGCGCTTCAGGAACGCCGCGTGTGCGGCGGGATAGCGGATGTCGATCCCCATCGCCTCGTTCCAGCGATTGGCGACGGCTTGAAGATGCGCGTAGAGCGCCGGGCGCAGCTGCGCGATCAGATCGGGCAGCGGATAGGCGAAGTACTTGTACTCGCCGCGGCCGAAGCCGTGGCGGCCCATCACGATGCGGCTGCGGAAGTGCGCATCGTCCGGGTAGAGCGCGGCGATGGCGCGGCATTGGTCAGGCGTCAGCAGGTTCTTCAGGACGGCGCAGCCCTGGGTGTCGAGCTCGGCGGTGATCTGCGGCCAGTCGAGGGCGTCGACATGGTCGGCGAGGTTGGGAACGGAGTCTGGTGCGGAAACGCGTTTCGCGATGGCCATAGCAATCATCCCATTCACATCCGTCATTCCGGGGCGCGACGAAGTCGCGAGCCCGGAATCCATAACCACGATCGGGAGTATGGATTCCGGGCTCGCGCCCAAGTGGGCGCGCCCCGGAATGACGGGAGTGGGTGTCGCAGATCCCGGGCGCCACAACCACCCGATTTCCGATGATCGTCTCCACCGTCATTGCGAGGAGCCCTTGCGACGAAGCAATCCAGACTGGTTCCGCGGAGACCCTGGATTGCTTCGCTTCGCTCGCCGACGCGGAGAGAGATCAGCCCCTCACCGGCAGTTTCGTAGGGTGGGCAAAGGCGCTCTTGCGCCGTGCCCACGTCTTCGCAATACGTGGGCACGCTTCGCTTTGCCCACCCTACAAGGCCGTCGCTTGTGGCGCGAGTTACCCCCTCACCGGCAACGTCGCCACGTCGTAGCCGTGCCTGATCGTTCGCTTCAGCACGGGGTCTTCCAGCTCGAAGTCGAAGCGGTCGGCCGGGCGGATGCCGCCCTTGGCGGCGAACGTGCCGCCGAACATGGCGCAGCCGTCGGGAAACTTGCCACCGTCAAAGCCGCGCGCGATGAGGTCGGCGACCGGCAGCATCGCATCCAACGTGCCCTCCTGGTAGAGCACGCGCTCGCCTTTGATGGTGGCGTAGGAGCGCAGGATCATCTTGTCCCAATGACCGATGACGTCCTCGAACTCCCACAGCGTCGAGGCGATCGGCTTGTCGCACATCTGCTTGGAGACCGTGACGCTGTAGGCCTCGACCTTGCGGTCGGTGTGATCGGAGCCGCAGCCGACGAAGATGCGGCCCTGCCAGCCGATGAGCACGAATTCGACCTCGCCGGAGGAATCGCCACCGGTGCATTCGATGCTGTCCTCCTGGGTCAGCCGGCGCGCCGAGGCGCGATAGTAGATCGGCGTCGAGGCTGGGCGGGCGATGCCCATCTCCTCCAGCTCGGCGATGTGCTTGTCGCGCGCGACCGTGTCGCGGCCGGTCCAGCCGGCGATGACCAGCTGGTCGATCGCCAGCGTCAGCGGCGTGGTGGTGTCCTGGGCATCGACGGTGAACGTGAGATCAAACACGAATGACGGCCTCCATGCCGGCAGCAAGCTCGAAGATACGGCGGTCCGAGCCGCCTGCGCCCGCCAGCATCAGGCCGACGGGAACGTCGCCCTCGCGATGACAGGGCAGCGAGATGGCGCAACCGTCGATCAGGTTGATCAGGCTGCAATTGCGCAAGGCGCGGATGTTCTCGCGGGTGAACGCCTGATCGTCGGCGAGGTCGGCGATCTTCGGCGGTGTGTTGGGCGTGGTCGGCAGCACCAGGGCGTCATAGGGCGCGATGCGCGCATTGACGCGCGCGATCAGCGAGCGGCGTTCGTTGAGCAGGTCGATGTAGTCGGCCGCGCTCTGCGCCTCGCCGCGCATGATGCGCACCGCCACCCTGGGATCGTAGACGTCGCCCTTGGCCGTGATCAGATAGCGGTGCCAGGCATAGCTCTCGGACGCCGCGAAACCGCCCTTCGCGTTCATCGGACCGACGTCATGGAACTCCGCCATCTCGATACGCTCGACGATGGCGCCGTGATCGGACAGCGTCTTCAGCGCGCGCTCGAAGGTCTTGGCCACCTCTGCGTCGAGATCGTCGAGCGCGATCGTGGTGGGCACCGCGAGGCGCATGCCCTGGGTCGGCCGCGGCCTCAAGGCGACGATCGGCTCGGCCGCGAGCACGGCATCGAGTATGGCACAGCAACTGACCGATCGCGCCAGCGGCCCGATGCTATCGAGCGAGAACGACAGCGGCACCGAGCCGTCGAGCGGCACGCGGCGCTGCGTCGGCTTGTAGCCGACGATGCCGTTGAAGGCGGCCGGAATCCGGCAGGAGCCGCCGGTGTCGGTGCCGAGCGCGCCATGCGCCATGCCGTCGAGCACGGACACCGCCGCGCCGGCGGACGAGCCACCGGGCACGTGGCCTTCCGAGCGGTTCCAGGCCCCCTTCGGCGTGCCATAATGCGGATTGATGCCGATGCCGGAATAGGCGAACTCGGTCATGTTGGTGCGGCCGATCACGACGAAGCCGGCCTTGCGCAGCCGCGCCACCGTCGCGGCATCGTGCTCGGCAGGGGCTGAGTCATCCAGCGCGCGCGAGCCGGCGCGCGTCACCTGGCCCTTGATGTCGAACAGATCCTTGATCGAGACCGGGATGCCCGCATAGCGCGACGGCGCCGCCTTGGCCTTGCGCAAGCCATCCATCGCATCGGCCGCCGCGAGCGCGGCGTCCTTGTCGACATGGATGAAGGCGCGCTGGCCCTCGCCCGCGGGGTCGGCGATCCTGGCGAGGCAGGCCTCGACCAATTTGCGGGAGGTGATGCGGCCGCTTTCGAGGTCTTCGGCAAGCTGCGCCAGTGTCGGAAAATCAGACATGTCTGTCTCACGGAATATTTCGCGCGCAATCTATAGCGCTGGCTCAGCTCGACACAAGCATTGTGCGCATGATGGCATGCATGCGCATTGCTGGACCGTTGACGCGCCATGGTCGATTGTCGCATCAAGTTCGAAACCGGCGGGCGCGAGGCCTGCTTTTGGGAGGAGCCGCCCACATGGCCGAACCGCAGCGCGCGCGACCGAAACCGACGCCGGAGACCCAGCATTTCTGGGACGGCACCAAGGCCGGCGAATTGCGCCTGCAGCGCTGCGATGCCTGCGCCCATGTCTACTTCCCGCCGCGCCCGTTCTGCCCCTCCTGCGCCTCGCGCAAGGTCAGCATCTTCAAGGCCAGCGGCAAGGGCTTTCTCTACAGCTACGTGATCAACCATCGTCCGGCCGCGCCGGGCTTCACGCCGCCTTACGCCATCGCGGTGGTCGAGCTCGACGAGGGCCCGCGGATGATGAGCAACATCATCGACTGCCCGCAGACACCCGAGGCGCTCGAACTCGACATGAAGCTCGAGGTCGCGTTCCAGGAGCTCGACGACAAGATCACCCTCCCCGTCTTCCGCCCGGCGAAGGGGTAAGGTCATGCGCAAGAACCAGGTTGCCGTCGTCGGCGCGGCCGAGACCACTGAGCTCGGTGTCATTCCCAACGCCTCGCAGCTCCAGCTGCACGCGGATGCCGCGCTCAACGCCATCGCCGACGCCGGACTGAAACTGTCCGACATCGACGGCTTTGCCACCGCGGTCGAAACGCCGCAGCAGGTCTGCCACTATGTCGGCATCAAGCCGACCTGGGTGGACGGCACCTCGGTCGGCGGCTGCTCCTTCATGCTGCATGTCCGCCACGCCGCGGCGGCGATCGAGGCGGGTCTGTGCAAGACGGTGCTGATCACCCACGCCGAGAGCGGCAAGTCGATGATCGGCAAACTGCCGCGCTCGACGCCGGCCGATAGCCTCAACGGCCAGTTCGAGGCTCCTTTCGGCGTCTACGGCCCGCCCAGCATGTTCCCTATTCCCGTGCTGCGCTTCATGAAGACCTACGGCATCACCCACGAGCAGCTGGCTTCGGTCGCGGTGGTGCAGCGGGAATGGGCGACGAAGAATCCGCGCGCGATGATGAAGGAGCCGATCACGGTCGCCGACGTCCTCAACTCGCGCATGATCGCCTATCCTTTCCGGCTTCTGCAGTGCTGCCTCGTCACCGACGGCGGCGGCGCGCTGATCCTGACCTCGGCCGACCGCGCCAGGGATTTTCCGCGCAAGCCGGTCTACATCATGGGCACCGGCGAGAGCGTCGAGACGCCGATGGTCAGCCAGATGGAGACGTTCAACTCCTCGCGTGCGTTCAAGACCGCCGGGCCGCTGGCGTTCAAGGAAGCCGGCATCGCCCACGGCGACGTCGACCATCTCATGATCTACGACGCGTTCGCGCATCTGCCGCTGTTCGGCCTCGGCGATCTCGGCTTCATGCCCTATGAGGAGACCGGCCAGTTCATCGCCGACGGCAACACGCGTCCCGGCGGGAAACTGCCGCTCAACACCAATGGCGGCGGCCTGTCCTACATGCATTCGGGCATGTACGGCATGTACGCGCTGCAGGAGAGCGTGCGCCAGATGCGCGGCATCGCGCCGGCACAGGTGCCGAACGCGAAGATTTCGGTGTGCCATGGTGTCGGCGGCATGTTCGCCGCGAGTGGCACGATCGTGTTTACGAACGAGAGGTAATGCGCCGCTCGCCTCTCCCTCTCCCCGTTCTTACGGGGAGAGGGTTGGGGTGAGGGGCCTCTCTCCACGGATGAGATGGCCGCGAGACCTGTACCCCCTCACCCGGATCGCATCTTCGATGCGATCCGACCTCTCCCCGCAAGCGGGGCGAGGTAAGAAACGCCGGAACGCATAGCGGAGAACCCACATGAGCAAATCACTGCAAGACAAGGTCATCATCGTCACCGGCGCAGGCCGTGGCATCGGGCGCGAGATTGCGCTTCTGTGCGCCGCCGAGGGCGCCAAGGTCGTCGTCAACGATCCCGGCGGAGCCGCCGACGGCGCCGGCGCGAACGCGGCGCCCGCCGAGGAGGTGGTCGAGGAGATCAAGAAGCGCGGCGGCACGGCGGTCGCCAATTTCGAGAGCGTCGCGGAAGCGATCCCCGCCAGCAAGATCGTGAAGACCGCGACCGATCATTTCGGCCGGCTCGACGGCGTCGTCAACAATGCCGGCATCCTGCGCGACATGATCTTCCACAAGATGAGCGTGGAAGCGTTCGAAGCCGTCATCAAGGTGCATCTGATGGGCTCGTTCTACGTCAGCCACGCCGCGGCGCGCATCTTCCGCGAGCAGGAGTCGGGCTCGTTCGTGCACTTCACCTCGACCTCCGGCCTGATCGGCAATTTCGGACAAGCCAATTACGCGGCGGCCAAGCTCGGCATCGTCGGGCTGTCGAAGTCGATCGCGCTCGACATGGGCCGCTTCAACGTCCGCTCCAACTGCGTCTCGCCGTTCGCCTGGACCCGCATGATCGGCACCATCCCGACCGAGACCGACGCCGAGAAGGCGCGTGTCGAGAAGATCAAGCAGATGGGCCCGGAGAAGATCGCGCCGCTCTGCGGCTACCTGCTCGGCGATTCCGCCAAGGACGTCACCGGCCAGATCTTTGGCGTGCGCATGAACGAGATCTTCCTGTTCAGCCAGAACCGTCCGATCCGGTCGGTGCAGCGGAACGAAGGCTGGACTCCGCAGTCGATCGCGGAACACGGCATGCCGGCGCTGAAGGGCTCGTTCTACAAGCTCGATCGTTCGGCCGACATCTTCACCTGGGATCCGGTGTGAGGTAGCGCGAATCGGGAGTGGCGAATGGCGAATAGGGTTTCTATTCGCCACTCGCCATTCGCAATTCGCCCTACCCCGTATTCCGCAAGCCCGCCGAAATCCCGTTGATCGTCAGCTGGATCCCGCGCAGCACCTGCTCGTCGGGGTTCTGCGCGCGGTGCTCTCTCAAGAGCTCGACCTGCACGTGGTTGAGCGGATCGAGATAGGGGAAGCGGTGGCGCACGGAGCGCTCCAGCAGCGGGTTGCCCTGGAGCAGACGGTCCTGACCCATGATGTCGAGCAGCGTCTCGATGCAGGAATGCCATTCGCGGCGGATGCGGCCAAAGATTTTTTCGCGCAAGGCCTCGTCCGGCACCAGCTCGGCATAGCGCGAGGCGATCGCGATCGAGCTCTTGGCTAGCACCATGTCCATGTTCGACAGCAGCATGCGGAAGAACGGCCATTCCTGGTAGAGCTCTTTCAGGAACGGCATGCCCTGCTCTGGATGCTCCGCGATCCACTGTTCGACCGCGCTGCCGAAGCCGTACCAGCCCGGCAGCATCAGTCGGCATTGCGCCCAGGAGAACACCCAGGGAATCGCGCGGAGGTCCTCGATCGCGCGCGTCTTCTTGCGCGAGGCCGGACGGCTGCCGATGTTGAGCGTGGCGATCTCGTTGATGACGGTGGACGACCAGAAGTACTCGACGAAGCCTTCGGTCTCGTAGACGAGGCCGCGATAGGCCTTGAAGGCGAGGTTCGAGAGTTCGTCCATCGCGGTCAGATATTCGCGGCGCGGCGCGCTCTGGCGCGGATGCAGCAGACTTGCCTCCAGCGTCGCCGCGGCGAGGATTTCCAGATTGTTGCGGCCGACCTCGGTGTTGGAATATTTCGACGAGATGATCTCGCCCTGCTCGGTGATGCGGATCTGGCCGTTCACCGCGCCGCCGGGCTGCGCGATGATGGCGTCATAGCTCGGCCCGCCGCCGCGCCCCACCGAGCCGCCGCGGCCGTGGAACAGGCGTAAGCGCACGTGGTGCCGCTCGAACACTTCGACGAGGCCGATCTCGGCCTTGTAGAGCTCCCAGCCCGAGGTGACGAAGCCGCCGTCCTTGTTGCTGTCGGAGTACCCAAGCATGACCTCCTGCACGCTGCCGCGGCTGTCGACGAGCCGGCGGTAATCGTGCAACGACAGCATGCGGTCCATGATGCTGCTCGAAGCCTGCAAATCCTCGATGGTCTCGAACAGCGGCACGATGTTGATGGCGCTGCGGCCGGAGGGATGGACGAGGCCGACCTCCTTCAGGAGCACGGCGACCTCGAGCATGTCCGACATGCCCTTGCACATCGAGATGATGCATTGAGGAATGGCGTCCGAGCCGAATTTCGCATGCGCTTCCGCGGCGGCATGGAACACGTTGAGCTCGCCCATGGTCTCGTCGCTGTATTTGACGAAGGGCGAGACCAGCGCGCGCGTCGAGCGCAGCTCGTTCGTCAGCAGCGAGATGCGGGCGTCCTCGCCAAGCGCGAGATAGGACATGCCGGGATTGGCGGCGTCGATCAACTCGGCGATGGTGCGCTCATGGACGGCCGAGTTCTGGCGGATGTCGAGCCGGGCGAGGTGAAAGCCGAAGCAGTCCACCGCGCGGCGCAAGAGCCGCAGCCGGCCGCGCGCGATGACACGGGCGTTGTTGGAGATCAGCGAGCGGTGCAGCACGTCGAGATCGGCCTGCAGCTCCCTGACGCTGTCGTAAGGCGCCGCTTTGCCGACCGGCCGGCGCGTGATCTCGACCTCGAGCTTTTCGGCCGTCGCGGTCAGGCGCGCGTAGATGCCTGATACCGCCAGACGATAAGGCTCGCCGCTCCGATGCGGCGAGGTGTCCGGCGAACGCTCCGCCAAGTTGCGCAGCTCTTCGGAGACGTCGGCAAGGTGGGCCGCGATCGACAGCTCCGCGCCGAGCACGTGCAGCTCGTTCAGATAGAACTGCATCACCCGGCTCGACTGCAGCCGCAGCGTGCCACGCATCACGTCGGCGGTGACGAAGGGATTGCCGTCGCGGTCGCCGCCGATCCAGCTGCCCATGCGCAGGAACGAGGCGAGCTCGCTGGCGGCCTGCTCGCCGCCCTCCTCCAGCCTGTCCTCCAGCGCGTTGATGAGCCGCGGCACCTCGCGCAGGAAGGTGTAGTCGTAGAACGACAGCCCGTTGGCGACCTCGTCCAGCACGGTGAGCTTGGTCCGGCGGAGCAGATTGGTCTGCCACAGCGTCAGCACCTCGCGGCGGAGCTGCTCGTCGCCGGCATCGGCCTCCTCCGCGGTCATGGCGACACGCTCGCGGCGATCGAGCAGGGCTGCGATCTCCATCTCGCGGTCCATGGTGCTCTTGCGGCGGACCTCGGTCGGATGCGCGGTCAACACCGGGCTGACCAGCGCGGTCTTGAAGAAGGTGCGGAGCTGATCGGGACCAATGCCCGCCGCCTTGGCGTGCGCCAGTGTCTCCGCCAGCACGCCGGAGCTGCCATTCTTGGCCGCCGCGCGTGCGCGCATCTGTCGAATATTGTTCTGGTCCTCGGCGATGTTGGCGAGGTGCGAGAAATAGCTGAAGGCGCGGACGATCCGCACCGTCTCGGAGGTCGACATGCTGTCGAGGATCTGCTCGAGCTCGCGGCGGGCGAGCCGGTCCTCGTCGCGGTGGAACCTGATCGAGGTCTGCCTGATGCGCTCGACCAGGTCGAACACGTCGGCGCCCTCCTGGTCGCGCACGGTGTCGCCCAGAATGCGCCCGAGCAGGCGGATATCGTCCCGCAGCCGGGCATCGGCCTCCATCGCCTGGACATCCTCAGGGCGGTTGGGGCGCTGCTCAGTGCTGTCGGATGGTACGGTCTGGAGGGACATGGCTCGCTCCCCTGCTCGCGCCCTTGGCGGCCCGGTCCGGCGGAGTGTGCGATACTTTTCTACCGCAGTGCAAGATGAAGTTGGGGCGACGCACCGTGGATCGGAGTGCGACGACCTCGTGTCCCGACAAGCAGCAACGCCTTCGAGCGTTGCTGCGCCGAGCCGGGACCCAGGAGCCTCAGAGCACATCGCCGCAATGGGCCCCGGCTCTGCAGCGCACCACGCCGCGAAGGCGCGGCGCACTGCGCTGCGTCCGGGGCACGAGAAAATACTAGTCGTATAATAAGCATGCCTTCTCGGTCTCGCGGCGCAGGCGCCCGAAGTTTTGCTTTCCGTTTCGCCCTCATCGAGAAGCAAGGGCGCAGGGAAGGCCGGGCGCCAGCCGGCACCCAAGGTCCGCACGCGACAAGACGCACGCGGGGTGACCACAGGTGATGCCGGAACATCCCGGCCTTCCCTGCGCAATGGTTTTACGGCTTATGGCGCGCTCTCCCCGGGGAGCGATGCACTATTGCCCCCGTCGCCTTGCGGATCACTGATGCGCGCACCCGGTCGGGCCGCTTCACCACCGCAAGCCTTGACGCACAGACCCCGGGCGTCAGGACCACACGCTTTTGCCGTCCGCGGACGTCTCTCCCGGACTGTCGGAAGCTCGCGCGTGCTCGCCCCCAATGCCGAAAAGCAACGTTGTGACCACACCGTGTCGTGCCGCGGATCGCGATGGCTCACGGGTTTGCCCGCCCTGCCATCCCGTCACGCGCCGGCGCTGCCGCGTCCATCGCATCCTGGCCTACGTATCGTGACGATCGCGAAACGTCCCTTTGACGAGCCGGGATGTGCTGCGGTTTACCCGAAACGGCGAATTCGGTCAATCAGAATATTTGCACTCCCGCCACTTGACCTGCATTGGCGTGTTTTGCCCGTCGGGCAACGCGAGGCATGGTGTGCGCCGCATCGCCTGGCCGCGTCCCGCCGCAGCCAAAGGCGCCCCCGGCGTCTGGTTTGCCACCGACAGCCAGCGTAACAAACGAATGGAGGTTCGTCGCCGAAGGGTCAAAGAGCTGACGTCTCGACCATGTCCAATTCCAGCGCTTGCTACCGCCAGAAAGCAAGATGACAACTTGCGGCGATGGTGGCAGAATGATGACAGACGTGGTTTGAAGACTTGGCGACCAAGAACAACGAAGAGAATAGTTCGCCGCGGTCACGTTGTCCAAGGGAGGAGATGGCTCATGAAACGCATGTTTCTGGGACTGGTCGCCGTTGCCCTGATCGCTTCGGCGTTTGTCGTATCCACCACAACAGTCATGGCGCAGACGAAGGTGTTGAAGATGCAGGCCACATGGCCGGCGTCGCTCACGCTCTATGACAACTTCACCTATTTCGTCGATCGAGTGAACAAGCTGTCAGCCGGCGCGCTGAAGATCGAGGCGATGCCCGCCGGCCAGGTCGTGCCGGCGTTCGAGGTGCTGGACGCAACCAACAAGAAGGTGCTCGACGGAGCGCATGCGTGGGCCGGCTACTGGACCGGCAAGAACAAGACCGCGATCCTGTTCACCGGCGGTCCCGGCGGCACCTTCGGCATGGACTTCATGGACGTGATGGGTTGGCTCTATCACGGCGGCGGCCTCGAGCTTTACAACGAGTTTTATCAGAAGGAGCTCAAGCTCAACCTCGTCGTGTTTCCAATCCTGCCTGCAGGGCCGCAGGCGTTCGGCTGGTTCAAGAAGCCGATCCAGACGGTCGAGGACATGAAGGGCATGAAATGCCGCCAGACCGGCATGGCCGGCGAAGTGTGGCAGGCGCTCGGCTTCACGGTGGTCAACATGCCGGGCGGAGAAATCATTCCCTCCGCGCAACGCGGCGTGATCGATTGCGCCGAATGGGTCGGCGGCATCGAGGACATGCAGCTCGGCTTCCACAACGTCTGGAAGTATCACTATTCACCCGGCTTGCATGAGAACGTGACGGTCGGCGAGCTCGTCATCAACGGCGATGTGTGGAAGGAGCTCAGCCCGCAACATCAGGAGATCATCAAGTCGGCGGCCAACGAGACATTCCTCGTCTGGTGGACCAAGTGGCAGCGCCAGAACGCCGATGCGCTGATTGAGATGCAGCAGAAGCACGGCGTACAGATTCTCCGCACGCCGACGGAGATCCTGCTGGCCTTCATCAAGAAGTGGGACGAGATCGCGGCCGCCGAGGGCGCCAGGAACCCGTTCTTCAAGAAGGTGCACGACTCGCAGAAGGCGTATGCCAGCGCTGTGGTCCCGTACAAGAGGTCTTACTTCCCGCCATACTCCTTCATGGCGAACTACTACTTCCCAACCGAGAAATAGGACTTCCTCCGAGGGCGGCCGATTTGACCGCCCTCAATTCGCACGCAGGCGGCCTGCTTTGCGCCGCACGAATGATCGGCGAAAGGGGCGAGGCATGGCTGAGATAACAGGCGGGCAGCCACCGGCGCTTCTGGCTATCATCAGGATGATCGACGGCTTCACCGACCGGACCGGCACGATCATCTCGTGGCTCTCGGTGCCGCTGGTTCTCGCCGTCGCCTATGAGGTTGGGGCGCGTTACCTGTTCAACGCGCCGACCATATGGGCCTACGACGCAACCTACATGCTCTACGGCTCGCTCTTCATGCTTGGCGCCGCTTACGCGCTGCACAAGGGTGCTCATATCCGTACCGACTTCTTCTGGGAGAAGTTCTCGATCCGTAGGAAGGGCTGGATCGATACGATCTCCTATGTCGTCTTCTTCTTCCCGAGCCTGATCATGCTGTTCCTGATCAGCTGGAACGAATTCCACTACGCCTGGCTGATCAACGAGACTTCGGACCAGACTCCCTGGCGGCCCGTGCTGTGGCCGTTCAAATTCGTCGTGCCGCTCGCCTGCCTCCTGCTGCTGGTCCAGGGCGTGTCCGAGTTGATCAAGAGCATCTACATGGCGCGCACCGGCGTCGAGCTGGAGCATAAGGAGAAAGTCGAGATATGACCGCAGAAGCGCTCATCGGCCTCATCATGCTGCTGGTGCTGCTGGGCGCGATCTTCATCGGTGTGCCGATCTCGTTCACGTTGCTGTTTCTCGCCTTCTCGTTCGGCTACTGGGGCATGGGCGGGACGGTCTTCGAGCTTGGTTACTTCCAGACCATCGGCATGATGAAGGAAGAACTTCTCGCCGCCGTACCGCTGTTCATCTTCATGGGCTTCATCACCGAGCAGGCGGGACTCATGGAGCGCCTTTTTACCGCGTTCCGCATGCTGCTTGCGCCGGTGCGCGGCGCACTCTTCCTCGTCGTCATCCTGACCTCGACCGTGTTCGCGATGGCGACAGGCATCGTCGGCGCAGCCGTCACCGTTCTTGGCATCATGGCATCGCCGATCATGACGAAGGCGGGCTATGATGCCAAGCTTTCAGCGGGCACCATCACGGCGGGCGGCACGCTCGGTATTCTCATTCCCCCGTCGGTCATGCTGATCGTGATGGGGCCGGTGCTCGGGGTTTCGGTCGCCGATCTCTATGCTGCAGCCTTCGGACCGGGCTTTCTGCTGGCCGGCGTCTACATCATCTATCTGATGGGCCGCTCCTTCATCAATCCCAAGCTCGGGCCGCCAGTGCCAAAGGATGAGCGGATCTACTCCGCTGGATACATTGCACGCGAGGTGGCCGTCGGCACGCTGCCGCTGCTCGGGCTCATCACGGCGACGCTCGGCTCGATCATCGGGGGGCTTGCGACGCCGACGGAGGCCGCCGGCATCGGCAGCGTCGGCGCGCTGATCCTGGCCATCGCATATCGCAGGTTCTCGCTCAGCGGACTGCAACGGGCGCTGATCTCGACGATGGCGACGTCGAGCATGGTCCTCCTGCTGGCGGTCACGTCGAACATTTTCGGTGCGGTGTTCGCCCGCCTTGGCTCAGCGAACTGGATCACCGAGACGATGCTCGGCCTGCAGTTGCCGCCGAGCCTCATGCTGATTGTCGTGCTCCTTCTCATTTTCCTGCTGGGGTGGCCGTTTGAGTGGCCGGCCATCATCCTGGTGTTTCTGCCGATCTTCTATCCTGTCGTGAAAGGCATGGGCATCGACCTCATATGGTTCGGAGCGTTGGTTGCGGTGGTGCTGCAGACCGCTTTCCTGTCGCCGCCCGTCGCCATGTCAGCGTACTATCTCAAGCAGGTGGTCAAGGGCTGGAGCCTCGGAACGATCTACGCTGGCATGTTCCAGTTCATGGTGCTGCAGGTGATCTGCGTTGGCCTGATGATTGCCTTCCCCGGCATTGCGACCTGGTTCCCGCACACGCTGCATGAAGCATCTCGCAGCCAGGTGATCCCGGAGGAGTACAGAAAAATCCTGGAACAGCAGAAACAAGCACCGTCTCTGGAAGACGAGGACTGGTTGACACCAAAAAAGAAGTAGCCCGCGCGATTGAGTCCGCGACGGCGCCACACGGCTCCGCTCTGCCGCCGAGCGCCGATGTTGAGGCAACGTCCTAAGCCGGCACGATCACCTTGCCGATCGGCCAGAGCGCGATGCCGGCGAGCTTCAGATGAGCCCAGGCGAACGGGATACCGATGATGGTGACGGCGAGGACGAGCGCGGTCAGGAGGTGACCGAGTGCGAGCCACCAGCCGGCGAGCACGAACCAGATGATATTGCCGATCACCCCGAGCGGGCCGGTGCCGATATCCTCGACGCCGGTGACATCGTAGCGGTTGACCGCCCGGGAGCCGAACGGCAGCAGCGTGTAGACGGCGATGTTGAACGCCGCCCGCGCCCAGGGCAGGCCGATGATGGTGATCGCCATGACAACGGCCGCGATCAGCCAGCCGAACGCCATCCAGGCGCCGCCGATGAGGATCCAGAGGATGTTGAGAAGGATGGAAACGGGGGCCATGGGATGATCCGGAGGTGGATGATCCCATTCATATAGGCTCGGAATTTGTTCGTGCCAGGACGCTTCCAGCGCGCGGGGCGTAGCCCGGATGGAGCGAAGCGTAATCCGGGATGATCTTTCCACGGCGAGAGATCCCGGATTACGCTTCGCTCCATCCGGGCTACGAAGTAGCTAGATCTTCCGGCCCGCCTGCTCCCAATAGGGATCGCGCAGGCGGCGCTTGAAGATTTTTCCGGAATCTTCGCGCGGCAGGCCGGTGCGGATCTCGATGTGCTTGGGCACCTTGTAGTCGGCCAGATGCGCCTTCAGCGCGGCGCGGACATCGGAAGCAGCGAGCGTGACCCCGGGTTGCGGCTCCACCACCGCCATCAGCGCCTCGCCGAACTCGGCGTCGGGGATGCCGAACACGGCGCAATCATGCACGCCGGGCACCGCATGCAGCACGGATTCGATCTCGGCCGGGTAGATGTTGACGCCGCCTGATATCACCATGTCGCGCTTGCGGTCGCAGATGAAGACGTAGCCGTCTTCATCGATATAGCCGACGTCGCCGGAGGTGATGAAGCCGTCGCGGTCGATCTCGGCGCGCTTCTCCGGCTTGTTGTGATAGGTGAAATCGGCCATCTCGGCCATGCGCGAATAGATCTCGCCGATCTCGCCGACGCCGAGTACGCGTCCGTCGTCGCCGATGAAGCGCAGCTCGGCGCCGGGCGAGATCCTGCCGACGGTGCCGGGCTTCTTCAGCGCGTCCTCCGACGTCGCGAAGGTCACGGCGCTGGATTCGGTCGAGCCGTAGAACTCGTAGATCACCGGCCCCCACCATTCGATCATGGCGCGCTTGACGTCGGCCGGGCACGGCGCGGCGGCGTGGATGACGTGGCGGAGCGAGGAGACGTCGTACGTCCTGCGCACCTCCTCGGGCAGCTTCATCAGGCGGATGAACATGGTCGGCACCATGAAGATGGTGTCGATCTTGTAGTGCTCGATCGCCTGCAGGAATTCCTCCGCCTCGAAGCGCGGCATCAGCACCAGCACCCCGCCGAGCTTGCCGGCGCGGATGCCGAACGAGTTCGGCGCGGAATGATAGAGCGGCCCCGGCAGCAATGCGCGGGCGCCGGGCTTGAGCCCATAGATCATCGCACGCATGCGCTCACCGGCAGCCTGCTGCTCCGGCGTCGGCGCGTTGCGGCGGACGCCCTTGGGATGGCCTGTCGTGCCCGACGTGTAGATCATGTTCATGGGCTGCGGCACGATCGGGCCGTCATAGGGCGGGTGTTGCGCGAGCCAGGCTTCGAAATCGATCGCGAAGTCCGGCGTCTTCAGATGATCGGGATCGATCTTGTAGTTGGAGCGGATTTCCGGCGGCGTCGGCACGCTGAGCACGGTGACTCCCTCAGGAATCGCATCGCGCAAACCGTGCAGCATGTCGGCATGAGCGATCAGCACGGCGGCGCCGGAATCCTTCAGGATGTAGGTGATCTCCTCCGGTTTGAAGTGCCAGTTGATCGGCACGCCATAGGCGCCCAGCCGCATCGCGGCGTAGGCGGCTTCCAGGAAGGCGATGTCGTTGCGCATCAGCATGCAGACGCAATCGCCTTGGCGGACGCCGATCTTGGCGAGGCCGGAGGCGATGCGGTCGGCGCGCTCAGTGACCTCGCCGTGAGAGCGGCGGCGCTCGCCGGAGACGATGCCGAGGAAGGGGGACGTTTGGCTCATTGTTGTTTTTCTTTGTTGTTGTTTGTGCCGTCATTCCGGGTCGATGCGCAGCATCGAACCCGGAATCCATTTCACAGCGAACGATGCGGCTCGATGGATTCCGGGCCTGCGCCTACGGCGCATCCCGGAATGACCCAAAGCTAATCCGCAAAATTCGGCGCGCGCTTTTCCAGATTGGCGCGCACGGCCTCGGTCTGGTTGGGGCTGCCGATCAGCTTCTGCTGCTCGACGGATTCGGCGAGCAGCGCCGGGCCCGGATCGACCGAGAGATTGTTCAGCATCCGCTTGGCCGCGCGGATCGCATCGGGGCTTTTCCCTGCGATCTCGCGCGCGACATCAAGCGCCGCAGCGCGCGGATCGTCGCAGATGCGCGTGGCAAGGCCGTAAGCCAGCGCCTCCTGCGCCGAGAAGATCCGCCCGGTGTAGGTGAGATCGCGCAGGATGTCATCGCGCACCAGCGAGGCCAGGATCGGCGTGCCAGCCATGTCGGGGACGAGGCCCCATTTGATCTCCATGATCGACATGCGCGCATCCGAGCTGAGAAAGCGCATGTCGGCGCCGAGCGAGAGCTGGAAGCCGCCGCCGAAGGCGACGCCATGCACGGCCGCGATCACGGGCATCGGAAGCTGACGCCAGCCCCACACCGCCTGTTGCGCGAAGTTGGCCTTGCCATAGGTCCGCACCGTGAGATCGCGATTTTCGCCACCCGGAATTCCGTTGCCGCCCTTCTCCTTCATGGCGGCAAAACGCCCCATGTCCAATCCGGCGCAGAAGGCACGGCCTTCGCCCGAGAGCACGACGGCGCGCACGCCCTTCTCCTTCGACAGCCGGTCGGTTGCGGCGACGAGGGCCTCGAACATGGGCTGATCCAGCGCGTTCATTTTGTCGGCGCGCACCAGGCGCACATCGGCGACGCCTTCCGAGATCGAGATCGAGACGCGGTCGTCCATGGACGAATTCTCCCCTAGTTCTTGCCTGTTCTTGTTCAGTGCCGCTTTACAGGACGCCGGCGGCCGGATTTAGTCAATCGACCAATTAACTGACAATCGCGGCAGAGGAAACAGCCATGTTCAAGGAAAATCTTCTGGCCGGCCGGCGCATTCTCGTGACCGGCGGCGGCACCGGTCTCGGCAAATCGATGGCGGCGCGCTTTCTCCAACTCGGCGCCGAGGTGCACATTTGCGGTCGGCGCAAGATCGTGTGCGACGAGACCGCAACCGAGCTGATGGATCTCTACGGCGGCCGCGTCACCAGCCATGGCGTCGACATCCGCAACGCGCTTGCGGTCGAGGAGATGATCGAGAGCATCTTCCGCGATGGCCCCCTCACCGATCTCATTAACAATGCGGCCGGCAATTTCATCTCGCGGACCGAGGAGCTCTCGCCGCGCGGCTTCGATGCGGTCGCCAACATCGTCATGCACGGCACGTTCTACGTGACACATGCGGTCGGCAAGCGCTGGATCGCCTTGAAGCAGCCCGGCAACGTCGTCTCGATCACCACAACCTGGGTGCGCAACGGCTCGCCTTACGTGGTGCCCTCGGCGATGAGCAAGTCGGCGATCCACGCCATGACGATGTCGCTTGCCACCGAATGGGGACGACACGGCATCCGCCTCAACACCATCGCCCCGGGCGAGATCCCGACCGAGGGCATGAGCAAGCGCATCAAGCCCGGTGACGAAGCCGGCGCGCGCACCAAGGCGATGAACCCGATGGGCCGGGTCGGCACCATGGAGGAACTGCAGAACGTGGCCGTGTTCCTGATCTCCGGCGGCTGCGACTGGATCAACGGCGAGACCATCGCCATGGACGGCGCCCAGGCGCTCGCCATGGGCGGCAACTTCTACCAGCTCCGCGACTGGAGCGACGACGACTGGAAGACCGCGCGCGAGAGCATCATGGCGCAGAACGAGAAGGACCGCGCGAAGCGGGGATGACGGCGCATTGCAAATGCGCGGACATGTAAGGGGCTGACGTTTTCACCACGCCCCCAGTCGTCGTCCCCGCCTAGTGCGCAAAGCGCACGGGGGCGGGGACCCATAACCACAGGGAGCAGTCGTGGCGCGAGACAGGTAACTGCATGTCTTCGCCAAACAACTTCCTGTCGCTATGGGTCCGGATCTGCGCGCGCTTGAGGCGCGCTTGTCCGGGACGACAGCGGAGCCCATCTTGTCTTCACCGGCGGATGACGCCACACTCCCGGGCATAAAAACAAACGCCTGCGGGAGAAACATGTCCACACAGAAACTGGCGAACCTCGCCGACATGGTGCGCGAGCGTGCGAAGAGCCGCGGCAGCGCCATCGCCTATGAATTCGAGGGCCGCACCACGAGCTTCGCCGAGTTCGACATCAAGACCAACAAGGTCGCGAACGCGCTCCTCGCAATGGGCGTGAAGAAGGGCGACCGCATCGCCTATCTCGGCAAAAACAGCGACATCTATTTCGAGCTCCTGATGGGGGCGATGAAGACAGGCGTCGTGATGGCGCCGGTGAACTGGCGGCTAGCAGGGCCCGAGGTCGCCTTCATCGTCTCAGATTGCAAGGCGCCGGTGCTGTTCGCCGGGCCGGAGTTCATCACTCAAGTGCGCCAGATCAGGGAGCAGATACCAAGCGTGCGCACCGTCATCACCACCGAGGGCGGCGCGCCGAAATGGCCGGATTTTACGGCATGGCGCGATGCGCAGAGCGGCGATGATCCGAAGGTGCCGATCGAAACCACGGACATCGCGATCCAGCTCTACACGTCGGGCACGACGGGCAAGCCGAAGGGCGCGATGTTGTCGCATGCCAACTTCCTCAACCTGGTGCAATCCGGCAATGCCGAGGACAAGCCGGAGTGGAACCGGTGGTCGACCGACGATGTCTCGCTGGTGGCGATGCCGATCTTTCACATCGGCGGTTCGGGGTGGGGCGTCATGGGGCTCTATCACGGCGCCCGCGGCGTGATCGCGCGCGAGTTCGACCCGACCAAGGTTTTGGATTTCTTCGAGCAGTCGGGCATCACAAAACTGTTCATGGTGCCGGCGGCGATGCAGTTCGTGGTGCGGCAGCCACGCGCCAGGACGGTCGACTTCTCGCGGCTGAAATACATGCTGTACGGCGCCTCGCCGATTCCCGCAGCGCTGCTGAAGGAATGCATCGAGGTCTTCAAATGCGGCTTCGTGCAGCTCTACGGCATGACCGAGACCACCGGCACCATCGTCGCGCTGCCGCCGGAGGATCACGTCGAGGGGCTGGAGCGGATGCGCTCGGCCGGCAAGGCGCTGCCGGGCGTCGAGATCGCGATCCTGGATCCGGACGGCAAGCCGCTGCCGCCGCGGCAGGTCGGCGAAATCGCAACGCGCTCGGGCTCCAACATGGCCGGCTACTGGAACCTGCCGGAGGCGACCGCATCCACGCTGCGCAGCGACGGCTGGCTGCGCACCGGCGATGCCGGCTACATGGACGAGGACGGCTATCTCTACATCCATGACCGCATCAAGGACATGATCATCTCCGGCGGCGAGAACATCTATCCGGCCGAGGTCGAGAGCGCTCTGTGCGACCACCCCGATGTCGCGGAAGCCGCCGTGATCGGCGTGCCTGACGACAAATGGGGCGAAGCCGTGAAGGCGATCGTGGTGATGAAGCCGGGCAAGCAGGCGACTGCCACCGAGATCATCAACTTCACCCGGACGCGCATCGCCGGCTACAAGACGCCGAAGAGCGTGGAATTCCTGCCTGCGCTGCCGCGGAATCCGTCTGGCAAGATCCTGCGGCGGCAGCTGCGCGAGCCGTATTGGGCGGGGAAGGATCGGCGGGTGAATTGATCCGCGGTGCCGTAGGGTGGGTTAGCCGTAGGCGTAACCCACCTCTTTGCAATCCACGCGGATGGCGCTGGTGGGTTACGCCCTGCGATCGCGCTTCGCGCAATCGCAGCGCTAACCCACCCTACGATAGCAGTGCGAGCGTCTAATGCTTCCCCGGCCCCATATACCCGAACAGGAATCCCGCCACTTTCCGCATCTGGATCTCCTCGCTGCCTTCGGTGATCCGATAACGGCGATGGTGGCGATAGATGTGCTCGAACGGCTTGTGGCGTGAATAGCCCATGCCGCCATGGACCTGCATGGCGCGGTCGGCGGCCTCGCAGCAGAGGCGGTTTGCCCAATAATTGCACATCGAGACCCGGTCGGACAGGGTGCGCTCGATTTGCTCCTCATTGAGCTGGTCCATCTCCCAGGCGGTCTTGCGGATCAAGAGGCGCAGCATCTCGGCTTGGGTCGCAAGCTCGACCAGCGGGAACTGGATCGCCTGGTTCTCGGCCAGCGCCTTGCCGAACGGTTTGCGCTCACGCGCGTATTTCACACTCTCGTTGATGCAGTAGACCGCGGCGCCGAGCGAGCTTGCCGCCTGGCGAATGCGGTTCTGGTGCACGAAGCATTGCGCCAGCGACAGGCCGCGGCCGACCTCGCCGAACAGCGCATCCTCCGGCACGAAGACGTCGGTGAAGCTGACGCGCGGATGGTCGGTCGGCATGTTGAAGGTCCACATGTACTCCTCGACCTTCACACCATGGGTCTTCGCCGGCACCAGGAAGCAGGTGATGCCGCGGGCGTCGCCATCGTTGCCGCTGGTGCGCGCGAACAGCGCGCAGTGCGTGGCGACGTGCATGCCGGTCGTCCACATCTTCTCGCCGTTGATGATCCAGCCCTTGACGTTGTCGCGGGTGGCTGCCACCGCGCGCGTCTCCATGTGGGTGGCATCCGAACCGTGATGCGGCTCGGTCAGGCCAAAGGTGATGCGGTACTTGCCCTTAATGGAGCCGTCGATCATCGCCTTCTGGTCGTCGCGGCCGTAGCGGTCGAGCATGGTGACGACGGGGAAGTTGCCGACGATGGAATGCTCGTTCTGGAGGTCGTTATGCAGGCCGAGGCCCTTTGCGGCAAAATGCTCGCGGATCACGGCCATCCAGAGGTTGGAGCCGTCCTTGCCGCCATATTGCTTCGGCACAGGAAAGCGCAAATGCCCGGCGGCATCCGCAAGATCCTTGGCCTTGCGCAGCAGCGCCTCCCATTCGTGACGCGGCAGGCCGCCATTGTCGAAATCGGTGCGCGCCCATTCGCGGCGATGGTCGAAGAAGCGGATGTTGTCGTCGGCCCGTTCCAGCGGCTTGATCTCGCGTTCGATGAAACGGTCGAGTTCTCCGAGATAGGCGACGAGATCGGCAGGCAATGAGAAATCCACAGGTTCTCTCCCGGATTGATTTTATCGTTTTGCGTTAAGGCGCTGGGCGCATTCTTGCTTGGTGCGATTAAGGTGAGAAGAGCGCGTGCAAGTCAAGCAAGCCGAGATGTGAGGAGCGCAAGGCGCGCCCGCGCAATTCGATGGTGCTCTGGCGCACCCGCACGGTAGTATGGGGCCAATATTCCTTCGAAAGAAAATCCGGGAGCGCGCGATGGAGCTGAAATTCTCAAAGGTGGAACGCAAGGGGCCGATCACGATCGTGACGCTGTCGCGGCCCGAGGTCTACAACGCGCTGCACACCGATGCGCACTTCGAGCTTCAGAAGGTGTTTGACGATTTCTCCGCCGATCCCGAGCAGTGGATCGCGATCGTCACGGGCAGCGGCGATAAGGCGTTCTGCGCCGGCAACGATCTGAAGTGGCAGGCAGCGGGGGGAAAACGCGGCTGGGACAAGGGCGGCTTCGCCGGCCTCACCTCACGCTTCGACTGCGACAAGCCGATCATCGCCGCGGTGAACGGCGTTGCCATGGGCGGCGGCTTCGAGATCGCGCTCGCCTGCGACCTCATCATCGCCGCGGAGAACGCGACCTTCGCCCTGCCCGAGCCGCGCGTCGGCCTTGCCGCGCTCGCCGGCGGCTTGCACCGGCTGCCGCGCCAGATCGGGCTGAAGCGCGCCATGGGCATGATCCTCACCGCGCGCCATGTCAGCGCCAAGGAAGGGCTCGAGCTCGGTTTCGTCAACGAGGTGGTGCCGCAGGGCGAGGCGCTCGCGGCCGCGCTGCGCTGGGCCGAGATGATCGCCAAGAATTCGCCGATGTCGATCCGGGCCTCGAAGCAGGCGATTCAGAAGGGGCTTGGCGTGTCGCTGGAGCAGGCGATCGCGGAGCAACGGGACTATCCGGCCGTGCAGGCGATGGTCGCCTCGCAGGATTATATCGAGGGCCCGAAGGCGTTTTCCGAGAAGCGGCCGCCGAAATGGGTGGGAAAGTAGGAAACGGGTCTCCCCACTCGTCATTGCGGAGCGCGCCGACAGGCGCGAGCCCGGAACCAATTGAGCGACAGAACGTGCGGATGAATGGATTCCGGGTTCGTCGCTTCGCGACGCCCCGGAATGACGGCGGAGAGAGGAGCGCCCCCTCTCTCAACACTGTCATTGCGAGCGTAGCGAAGCAATCCAGGCTGCCCAGCAGAGACAGTCTGGATTGCTTCGTCGCAAGGGCTCCTCACAATGACGGGGAGAGAGCTATCCGCCCCGCCCCAGCTCGCGCTTGTAGGACGCGTAGTTCGGCTGATCCACCGCGAGCTTGTCCATCGTGGTCGCCCAGAGATGCTCGGCGAGACCGGGGGTCGCGAGATCGACTTCTCCCCTGGCGATGCGCTCGGCGAGCACGCGGTTGAGTTCGGCGATTGAGCCATCCAGGCCGAGCAGCGCGCGCAGGCGCTCCACCTCCTTCGCATCGCTTCCCTCCTCCCGCGTCAGCTGCCGCGTGACGAGGTCGAGGATGTTGATGGCGACGCGCAGCTTGAAGGCTTGGTGGCCGGAGATCAGCGGCGTGATGTCGCTGCGGAGGAAATCGGCGACTGCCTTGGTCAGCTCGATCGGGGTCGGCTCGTCCTGCATGTGTCAGCTCCCGCGCGGCGCCAAAAGCCGCAACAGATCGATCTCGGTCTCGCTGGCGCGGCGGCCGATCATGGCGCGCTCCATGGAATGGTCGGGCCCCTCGCGAAAGCGCTGCATCATGCCGCCGCACATGATGCCCCAGCGCAGCGTGCCCATCACCTCCCAGAACTTGACGCGCGCGGGATCGACCTTGCGGCCCGCGGCCTCGTAGCCCGCGAACAGTTCCTCGCGCGCGCCAAAGCCGCCGACGGGCTTGTCGATCTCGCCGAAGCGCCAGGAGTTCACGCATACCCAGCCGAGGTCCTCCATGGGATCGCCGAGATGGGCGAGCTCCCAGTCCAGCACCGCGCGAACGCCCTCGGCGCCGATGATGAGATTGCCGTTGCGGAAATCGCCGTGCACCAGCGTGGTCTCGGCCGCGGGACCGGGATCGTGATCGCGCAGCCAGCGCAGCGCCAGCTCGAATACCGGCTTGGGCCAGTTCAGGCTGCGATAGTCGCGCTCGAACTCGGCGATCTCCTGGGTTGCGCCGCGGCTGCGCAGCTCGGGCAGTCTGTCCAGCGGCAGCTTGTGCAGGCCGGCGAGAATGCCGCCGATCTGCCGCGCCAGAATGGGTCGCGCCGCAGCAAACTCCTCATCGCGAAGAATCTTGCGCGCAATGGTCTCGCCCTCGACCCGCTGCATGATGAAGCCGGTGCCGAGATCGTCCTCCGGCACCAGCACATGCAGGACGCGGGGCGACGGCACGCCGGCCTCATAGGCGAGCTGCATCAACTGCGCTTCCGCGGCAAGACCGGCCGCGCGGGTCGGCGCGGCGCCATAGCCCTTTGGTGAGCGCCGCAGGATCGCGCCGATCGGCCCGTCGGGATGGGAGATGTCGAAGCGCCAGGTTTCCTGGCTGGCGCCGCCGGAGAGCTTTGCCGCACAGGTCGCGCCGGTCGCCCCTTTGCACCAGCGCTGGACGCTGCGTGAAAGCGCCGCCTCGATCATTTGCCCTTGAACTGCGCGGGCCGCTTCTCGAGGAAGGCGCCGACGCCCTCGCGGAAATCCTCGGTGTCGCCGGCGCGGAGCTGGCACTGGAATTCCAGATTGAGCTGATCCTCGAAGGAATTTTCCGGGCTGTCCCAATAGAGCTTGCGGATCAGCGACAGCGCCACGGTCGGCCCGCTGGCGAGATCGCGCGCCAGCTTCATCGCTTCCTCCATCAAGACGCCGTCATCATAGACGCGGTTGACAAGGCCCCATTCCAGCGCCTTCTCGGCCGGCAGGCGCTCGCCCATCAACGACAATTCGATCGAGCGCGCGCGGCCGACGAGGCGCGGCAACAGCCAGGTCGAGCCGCAATCCGGCACGAGGCCGATGCGGCGGAAGGCCTGCAGGAAATAGGACGAGCGCGCGCATAGGATCATGTCGCCGAGCAGCGCGAAGCTCATGCCGGCGCCGGCGGCCGGGCCATTGACCGCGGTGACGATCGGGCAGTGCAGGTTGCGGATGCGGCGCAGGAAGGGATGAAAGCCGGTCTCCAGCGTAAGGCCGGCCTTGGTCTTCTTCGCCTGGTTGTTGCGGCCTTGCAGATTGGCGCCCGTGCAGAACGCCCGCCCCGCACCGGTCAGCACCACGCAGCGCACCTCGTCCTTCTTCTCCTCGATCGCATCGAGCGCCTCGGAAAGACCGCCCAGCATGTCGACGGAGACCGCGTTCATCACCTCCTGATGGTCGAGCTTGAGGATCGCGACCGAGCCATCGAAGTCGAGCGTGACGTGTTTGAACTGCATGGTTTCCTCATCAGTTGCGGCCCGCACCAGTTTCGCAGGCCGGAATTCGTTTTGCCGGGGCGCATATTTGATTTTTGGCGCGGTCTTGTCCATGGTGATCGGAGCATAGCAAGCATCTTGTGCGCAGCGGCTGATGCGCCGCAGTCAAAAAACAGGAAACGCGCCATGAACCTCTTCGACCTTTCCGGCCGCGTGGCCGTGATCACCGGTGGCAATGGCGGCATCGGGCTCGGTATCGCGCAGGCGCTCGCGGGCCAGGGCTGCAACGTCTCGATCTGGGGCCGCAATGCTGACAAGAACAAGGCCGCTGCCGCGAGCATGGAGGGCCTGTCCGGCAAGGTCGACAGCCGCGTCTGCGACGTCACCGATCCGGCCTCGGTCGCTTCAGCGATGAAGGCGACGCTCGACACCTTCGGCCGGGTCGATGGCTGCTTCGCCAATGCGGGCATCGGCGGCGGTGGCCGGCGCGCCTTCATCGAGCGCACCGAGGAGGAATGGCGCACGATGTTCGCGACCAATCTCGACGGCGTGTTCCACGCGTTCCAGGCCGCCGCCAAGCACATGACGGATCGCGCCAATGCCGGCGATCCCTTTGGCCGGCTGGTCGCGACCTCGAGCCTCGCCTCGATCTTCGGCACGGCGCGCAACGAGCATTATGCCGCGACCAAGGCCGCCATCAACGCGCTGGTGCGCGCGCTCGGCGTCGAGCTGGCACGTCACGGCGTCACCGCCAATGCGATCCTGCCGGGCTGGATCAAGAGCGACATGACCGCAGGGCTCATGGCGAACGACAAGTTCGTAGCCAACGTGATGCCGCGGATTCCGATGCGGCGCTTCGGCGAAGCCTCCGATTTCGGCGGCATCGCGGTGTATCTGATGAGCAAGGCGTCGTCGTATCACACCGCGGATACGTTCGTGATCGACGGCGGCTATACCGCTTTTTGATTCTCGTAGCCCGGATGGAGCGCAGCGAATCCGGGACGGCCAAAAGCAAGCAAGACCCGGATTTCGCTCTGCTCCATCCGGGCTACAACACTGAGGGAACGGGCAAATGTTTTCACACGTCATGATCGGTACCAACGACCTGGACAAGGCCAAGGCGTTCTACGACCAACTGCTCGGCACGCTCGAGGTGCGGCCGGCCAGGGTCGACGGCCACCGCATCTTCTACATCACCAAGACCGGAGTGTTCTCGGTATCGAAGCCGATCAACGGCGAGCCGGCGACCTGCGCCAACGGCGGCACGATCGGCTTTGCCGCCAATTCGCCGGAACAGGTCGATGCGTGGCACGCGGCGGGCGTTGCAGCCGGCGCAAAATCGATCGAGGATCCGCCCGGCATTCGCCAGGGCCCGGGCGGCAAGCTCTATCTGGCCTACCTGCGCGATCTCGATGGCAACAAAATCTGCGCGATGCATCGGATGGCGAACTAGCCACATCCACTGCTGTCATTCCCCGCGACCCGGCTACGCCAAGGCTTCGCCAGGGTTGAGGTCCAGGGGCGCCGAAGCTTTAGCGTAGGCGGCAGGCGGGGAATCCAGTACGCCGCAGCTACTCTGTTCAATCACTGCCGTCTCGGAGTACTGGATCGCCCGCCCCAGTGCGCAAGTGCGCACAAGGCGGGCGATGACGGCGGAGAGCGTGGCGCGGGCGTGCCCAGTGCGCCGCGCCCATTCAAACAACATTTCAAACGGCCTTGCGATATTCCATCGCATGGCATGGCCTCACGCGTGAAAATGCGCCCTCGCACTTTGCCGGCGCTGCGACTATTCTTGCGCACAACACGTTCTAGCGATCCCGGGAGGACCAATGACAAAACACACCTACATTCCCCGCACCACCAACTACACGCTCAATCCCGGCGACGAGCTCAACGACTTGCGGATGTCGGACCAGGTCCGGCCGCTTTACGATCACGTCAAGAAGTTCATCCGCGATACCGTCGAGCCGATGTCGATCGAGTTCGCCAAGGCCGGCGAGGGCAAGGAAGATCGCTGGAGTTTTACGCCGAAGCAGCTCGAGGTGCTGGAGAAGGCCAAGAACAAGGCCAAGCAGGAAGGCCTCTGGAACTTCTTCCTGCCCGATGACGAGACCGGCCAGGGCCTGAAAAATCTCGACTACGCCTATATCGCGGCAGAGCTCGGCAAGAGTCCGCTGGCCTCGGAGACCATGAACTGCTCGGCGCCCGACACCGGCAACATGGAAGTGCTGGAACGGGTCGGCACCAAGGAGCAGAAGGAGAAATGGCTGAAGCCGCTGCTCAACGGCGAGATCCGTTCGGCCTATGTCATGACCGAGCCGAACGTCGCCTCCTCCGACGCCAAGAACATCTCGACCACCGCAAAGCTCGTCGGCGACGAATGGGTGATCAACGGCGAGAAGTACTACATCTCGGGCCTCGGCGATCCCCGCTGCAAGATCCTCATCGTGATGGTGAAGACCAACCCGGACGCGGCGCCGAGCAAGCAGCAGTCGCAGATCCTGGTGCCGCGCGACACGCCCGGCGTCGAGGTGCTCGGTCCCATGTACGTGTTCGGCCAGGACCACGCCCCGCGCGGCCACATGCACATGCGCTTCAACAATGTGCGCGTGCCGAAGGAGAACATCCTGCTCGGCGAAGGCCGAGGCTTCGAGATCTCGCAGCTCCGCCTCGGCCCCGGCCGTATCCATCACTGCATGCGCACCATCGGCAAGGCCGAGAAGGCGCTCGACCTGATGGTGCAGCGTGGCCTCACGCGTGAGGCCTTTGGCAAGAAGATCGCCCATCTCGGCGGCAACATGCAGATCATCGCGCAGGCGCGCTGCGAGATCGAGGCGATGCGGCTGATGGTGCTGAAAGCGGCGAAGGCAATGGACGTGCTCGGCAACAAGGAGGCCCGCGTCTGGGTCTCCATGGTCAAGGCCATGGTGCCCGAGCGCGCCTGCAAGATCATCGATCAGGCCATCCAGATGCACGGCGCCACCGGCATCTCGCACTGGACCCCGCTCGCCGAGATGTATCAGGACGTGCGGCACCTGCGCTTCGCCGACGGTCCGGACGAGGTGCACTGGATGGTGGTGGGCCGCCACGAGCTGAGCATGGCGTGAGCCGCTCTCTTGGCGCGCGTCGGCCTCTCCCCGCCCACGGGGAGAGGCGCAGAAAGAAACGGAGCCACCATGGACTACGCCGCCAGCGAGCTGACGCCACGCGAGCGCTACAAGGTGCTGACGTCCTTCATTCTGCCGCGGCCGATCGCGTGGGTGACCACGCTCGGGCCGACCGGCGTGGTCAACGCCGCCCCGTTCAGCTTCTTCAACGCCTTCTGCGAGGATCCGCCGCTCTGCATGTTCGCGGCCAACCGCAAGCCGAACGGCGAGGACAAGGACACGTTTCTCAACATCCAGCGCACCGGTGAATTCGTGGTCAACCTCACGGACGAGCCGCTGGCGCGGGCGATGCACGAGAGCAGCGGCGATTTTCCGCCTGAGATCAGCGAGCCCGATTATCTCGGGCTGAAGCTTGCGCCCTCGACGAAGATCGGGGTGCCACGGCTAGCTGACACGCCCTGGGCGATGGAGTGCAAGCTCTGGAAGCTGATCGACGTCAACGACGATCGCCGGCTGATCATGGGCGAAGGCCTCCACTTCCACATCCGCGACGAGCTCTGGGACGACAAGGCGATGCGGGTGCACATGGACCGCTATCACCCGATCGGCCGCATGTTCGCCGACCGTTACTGCCGCACCGATGACCGCGTGGTGTTTCCGGCGGCGGAGGGCATGAAGAAATAGGCCGCAGCAACGGTGCGCTCCCTCGCCCCATTCTTACGGGGCCGCGACGAGCTTGGCTCGCGCTGAGAGGGTTGGGGTGAGGGGCTTTCTCCACGCGCGAGACTGTCGAGGGACCTGTACCCCCTCACCCGAATTCGATCTGCGATCGAATTCGACCTCTCCCCGCTTGCGGGGAGAGGTGATGAACCCGTCAGCTACGTTGCGGGCACGAGCTTGTCCTGGGTCTTGGTCTCGAAGTCGCTCGCGTCGTGGCGCTCGTGGAGCTGGCTGGCGGGATCGCCGGAGACCCGGTTGACCATGCGGCCGCGCTTCACGGCGGGGCGCTGCGCAATCTGGTCGGTCCAGCGCTGCACGTTCTTGTAGTCCTGCACCGACAGAAATTCGCCGGCGCCATAGACCAGCCCCTTGGCGAGCGCGCCATACCAGGGCCACACCGCCATGTCGGCGATGGTGTAGTCCTTGCCCGCGAGATATTCGTTGTCGGCGAGACGCCGGTCGAGCACGTCGAGCTGGCGCTTGGTCTCCATCGCGAAACGGTCGATGGCGTATTCGATCTTGGTCGGGGCATAGGCGTAGAAATGGCCGAAGCCGCCGCCGAGATAGGGCGCGCTGCCCATTTGCCAGAACAGCCAGGACATCGCCTCGGTGCGGGCCTTGACGTCCTTCGGCAGGAAGGCGCCGAACTTCTCCGCGAGGTAGAACAGGATCGAGCCTGACTCGAACACCCGGACAGGCTCGGGACCGGAGCGATCCATCAGCGCCGGGATCTTGGAATTCGGATTGATGTCGACGAAGCCGCTGCCGAACTGATCGCCATTGCCAATCTTGATCAGCCAGGCGTCATATTCGGCGCCCTTGTGGCCGAGCGCCAGGAGCTCCTCCAGCATCACGGTGACCTTGACCCCGTTCGGCGTCGCCAGCGAGTAGAGCTGAAGCGGATGCTTGCCGACTGGCAGCTCCTTGTCGTGGGTGGGGCCGGCAATCGGGCGGTTGATGTTGGCGAATTGCCCGCCGTTCTCCTTGTTCCAGGTCCAGACTCTGGGCGGCACGTAAGGGGCGTCGGTCATGCGGGGCTCCGGGCAAAAAGGATGCGTCTGCATTAATTAGCCCGCAAACGGCCGATGACAAGGGCGCCGCAATGCATTGCCGGATGGGACAACTCTGCGTTTTGTCATGGCAGCCCCTCCCCTCCGTCATTCCCGGGTGCCCGCAGGGCCTGCGGCCCGCGGATAGAGCGCGACGTCTGCACACAAGATGCCTCGCCAGATCCGGCATGTCATCGATCGGCTAGCGTCACTTTGCTTTGCCAGCGAAAGCAACGAGAATGCGAAGCCTGCCGCCGGGAGAGAGCCATGAAATCGCCGATCTGCGACATGCTGGGGATCGAATTCCCGCTGCTCGCCTTCAGCCATTGTCGCGACGTCGTTGCCGCCGTCAGCCGCGCCGGCGGCTTCGGCGTGCTGGGCGCGACCGTGCATACGCCGGACACGCTCGAGCGTGAGCTGACGTGGATCGATGATCACGTCGACGGCAAGCCTTACGGCATCGACGTGCTCATCCCGGAAAACATCTCGACGGCCGGCGAGAAGGACGTCACCTGGAAGAGCCTGGAAGCGCGCGTGCCGCAGGAGCACCGCAACTACACGCGCGATCTCCTGAAGAAGTACGACATCGAGCTGACCACCACCGAGGTCGCGGACAACCAGCCGCAGCCGTTCGACGGCAAGACCGCGCTTCAGCTGCTCGAGGTCTCCTTCAATCATCCGATCCGCCTGATCGCCAATGCGCTGGGCGTGCCGCCGAAGGCGATGATCGAGATGGGCAAGAAGCACGGCGTGCCGGTTGCAGCGCTGGTCGGCGCCAAGGAGCACGCGCTGCGCCAGGTCGCGGCCGGCGTCGATATTCTCGTCGTGCAGGGCACCGAGGCCGGCGGCCATTGCGGCGAGGTCTCGACCATGGTGCTGGTGCCGGAGGTGATCAAGGCGATCAAGACTATCCGAGACGTGCCGGTGCTGGCAGCCGGCGGCATCATGACGGGACGGCAGATGGCGGCCTGCATGGCGATGGGCGCGGCCGGCGTCTGGACCGGCTCGGTGTGGCTGGCCACGGTCGAGTCCGAGACAAGCGAGATCTTTCGCGAGAAGATGATCGCGGCATCCTCGCGCGATGCGGTGCGCTCGAAGGGCCGCACCGGCAAGCCGGCCCGGCAGCTCCGCTCAGTCTGGACCGACGCCTGGGACCGCGCGCCGGATAGCCCGGGCGCGCTGCCGATGCCGTTGCAAAGCATCATTAGCCGCGACGCCTTCCATTCGATCGACCGAGCCGCCGCAAGCGGCAACGCCAAGGCGCGCGATCTCGTCAGCTATTTCGTCGGCCAGGGCGTCGGCCTGATCGACAGCGTCAAGTCGGCGGGTGCGGTGGTACAGGAGTTCAAGCAGGATTTCGCCGAAGCCGTCGAGCACATGAATGCGCTGGTGGCGGAGTGACGATCCCACTTGTCATTGCGAGCGCAGCGAAGCAATCCAGACTGCCTCCGCGGAAAGATCCTGGATTGCTTCGCTGCGCTCGCAATGACGAACAACTGACATCGTGAACTGAAGCAAGAAGAAATGACCAATATCCCCGAAGACCGCATCCCCGTCATCGTCGGCATCGGCGAGATCGTCGATCGCCCCAAGGAGATCGCCGAGGGTCTCGAACCGCTCGACCTGCTCGAACAGGCGCTGCGGCGGGCTGAACAAGACGCCGGCGCAAAGCTGCTCGGCGAGGTGCAATCGCTCGACGTCGTCAATTTCCTGAGCTGGCGCTATCGCGATCCGGAGCAGCTTTTGGCTCAGCGCCTCGGCATCTCGCCCGCGCATTGCTATTACGGCCCAGTCGGCGGCGAGAGCCCGATCCGCTACATCCACGAGGCGGCCAAGCGCATCGCGCGCGGCGAGTGCAGCGTGGCGGCGGTGTGCGGCGCGGAAGCGCAATCGAGCGCTACCAAGGCGGAGCGCGCCGGCGTCAAGCTGCCGTGGACGCCGTTCGCCTATGACGTCGAGGAACCCAAGCGCGGCGCGGCGTTCCAGAAGCCGCTGGCGGTGAAGCTCGGCGTGTTTCGACCTGTGACCGTCTATCCATTCTATGAAGCGGCCTCCTCCGCGCATTGGGGTCAGACGCCACGCGAAGCCATGGCGGAGTCAGGCACGCTGTGGTCGCGCTATTCGGAAGCCGCCGCGGAGAACCCGAACGCCTGGCTGAAGCGGCGCTACACGCCGGAGGAGATTACGACGCCGACCGCGGACAATCGCCTGATCGCCTGGCCCTACAACAAGCTGATGGTGGCGAACCCCAGCGTCAACATGGGCGGTGCGCTGCTGCTCACCAGTCTCGCCAAGGCACGCGCAGCCGGGATCGCCGAAGACAAACTGGTCTACCCGCTCGGCGGCGCCTCCGCGGAAGAGCCGCGTGACTATCTGCTGCGCGACCAGTTTTACGAGAGCCACCCGCAGAACGCCGTGCTGAAAGCGGCGATGGACCTCGCCGGCGGCGACGGCAAGTCCTTCGACGCGATCGAGCTCTACAGTTGCTTCCCCTGCGTGCCCAAAATGGCGCGGCGGACACTGGGCTTAGGTGCCGACGTGCAGCCGACCGTGACGGGCGGCCTCACCTTCTTCGGCGCGCCGCTCAACACCTACATGACGCATGCCGCCTGCGCTATGGTGCGGCGGCTGCGCGACGGCGCCAAGCTCGGCCTGCTCTATGGCCAGGGCGGCTTCGTCACCAAGCACCACGCGCTGGTGGTGTCGAAGACGGCGCCGCGCGAGGCGCTGGTGCAGGAAACGAGCGTGCAGGCCGATGCGGACCGCAACAAGCGCGCGGTGCCGGAGTTCGTCGCGGAGGCCACTGGCAAGGGCACGGTCGAGAGCTTCACCGTGCTTTACGGCCGCGGCGGCAATATCGAGCATGGCGTCGTGATGCTGCGGACAGAGGACGATCGCCGCACGCTGGCGCGGGTCCCGGCGAGCGACGGCGCGACGCTGGCGCAGCTGCTCGCCATGGATCGCACCCCGGTCGGCTCGTTCGGCGAAATCGCTATGGCAGAAGATAACGTGCCCGAGTGGCGGGTGGCGTGATCTCGTAGGGTGGGCAAAGCGAAGCGTGCCCACGGCCTTCGTGTGATCCGGAAAGAATGGTGGGCACGGCGCAAGAGCGCCTTTGCCCACCCTACGAGATCTCAGCCCTTCGGCGCCTGTTTTTTCCGACGCGGTCGAGAGTCAGGCGGCGCGAACCGAGTTCAGGAACTTGCCGACCTCGAGCTTGAGGCGGTTGGAATCGCGGGACAGCATCTGGGCCGCCGACAGCACCTGCGTGGACGCTGATCCCGTCTCCGAGGCGCCGCGCTGCACGTCGCCGACGTTGGACGAGACCTGCTGGGTGCCCAGGGCGGCCTGCTGCACGTTGCGGGCGATCTCCTGGGTCGCTGCGCCCTGCTGCTGCACGGCCGTCGCGATGGCCGAAGCGATCTCCGACAGACGCGCGATGGTGCCGCTGATCTCCCCGATGGCGCTGACCGAATCCTGCGTCGCCGCCTGGATGCCGCCGACCTGCTGGCCGATCTCGCCGGTGGCCTTGGCCGTCTGCTCGGCGAGCGCCTTGACCTCGGAGGCCACCACCGCGAAGCCGCGGCCGGCTTCGCCAGCCCGCGCCGCCTCGATGGTAGCGTTGAGTGCCAGGAGGTTGGTCTGGCCGGCAATCGCATTGATGAGCTCGACGACATCGCCGATCCGCGCCGCAGCCCGCGACAGCTCGCTAACACGCTCGGTGGTGGCATGCGCCTGGCTGACCGCCTCGCTCGCGATCCGGGAGGAATCCTGCACCTGCCGCCCGATCTCGCGCACCGAGGACGACATCTCCTCGGCAGCCGAAGCCACCGAATGGACATTGCTGGAGGCGGCCTCCGAGCCGGACGCAACTACCGTGGCCAGCTCCTGCGCCCGGCCCGCGGTCGAGGACAGGGTCGAGGCCGATGCCTCAAGCTCAGTCGCGGCGGCCGATACGGTCTCGACGATTTCCCCGATCGCCGCCTCGAAACCGTCGGCAAGCTTGGTCATGTCGGCCTTGCGCTGCGCCTCGGCGCGGCGCTGCACCGCCTGCACCTCGTCGCGGCTGAAACGGACGATGGTCTGCACGGTCTGAAGGTTGCGCAGCGCCTCGCCGATCTCGTCGTCGCGCTCGATCACGATGCGATTGTCAAGCTTGTCCTGCACGAGGTTGACCAGCGTGTCGTTGAGCTGCCGCATCGGTCCCTGAATAGCACGCATGGTCGCAAGGCCTGCGAAGCCGACGATAGCCGCACCGGCGACAGCCAGCAGCGACAGGATCAGGCTGGTCGAACCGCCGGTGGCGACCGCGCCACCGATGCCGAGCGCGAGCATGAACAGCGACTGCAGCACCATCATCGTGATCAGGCGCGCCTTCAGCGTCCCGGTAAAGATGCTGAAGTGGTCGAGCCAGGAGCGGCGGCGGATGATGCCGGCGTCGATGCGATAGCCATGCGGCTTCTTCTCGCGGATGGCGGCATAGACCTCTTCGGCGAGCTTGCGCTGGTCGGCCGGCAGCTTGGTGCGGATCGACGTATAGCCCTTGACCTCGCCGTTCTCGCGGATCGGAGAAGCCGTCGCCAGCACCCAATAGAAGTCGCCGTTCTTGCGTCGGTTCTTGACTGCGCCGAGCCAGGGCTTGCCGGCCTTCAGCGTGTCCCAGAGATTGTCGAATGCCTCCGGCGGCATGTCGGGGTGGCGGACGATGTTGTGCGGCTGGCCCATCAGTTCCGCCGACGTGAATCCGGCGGCAGCGAGGAAGTCCTCGTTGAAGTAGGCGAGCTTGCCCTTCAGGTCGGTCCGCGAAACGATCAACGTCTCATCACTGACCGGATATTCAACGGTGGTGACGGGAAGATTCTTGCGCATCAGAGCCCCCAAACAATGCGGTATGCGTTCATTCCAAGACAGGACGGCCGCTGCTCGAGGCGCCTTCCGCCGATTCTCGTGAATCGAATTTAACTATCCATGAAACGGGCGCCCCGTATGTTTACGGTCGGCTCCCCATGATCCTACCGCCAGACGACATCACGCTACCGCAGAAAAAAAAGAGCGGCGCTTTTGGGCGCCGCTCCCGGTTTGATCTATCCTTCGGCCGCGCCTTACGCGGCGCGGACGTTGGTCAGGAACTTGCTGACCTCGCTCTTCAGCCGGCTCGAATCGTTCGACAACATCTGCGCCGCCGACAGCACCTGCGAGGAGGCCGTGCCGGTCTCGGTTGCGCCGCGCTGCACGTCGGTGATGTTGGACGACACCTGCTGGGTGCCCTGCGCCGCCTGCTGCACGTTGCGGGCAATCTCCTGCGTCGCGGCGCCCTGCTCTTCCACCGCAGCCGCGATGGCCGACGAGATCTCCGACAAGCGCTCGATGGTCGAGGAGATCTCCTTGATGGCGCCGACGGAGTCGTTGGTCGCCGCCTGGATGCCGGAGATCTGCTGGCCGATCTCGCCGGTCGCCTTCGCGGTCTGCTCGGCGAGCGCCTTCACCTCGGAGGCGACGACGGCAAAACCGCGGCCGGCTTCGCCGGCGCGCGCCGCCTCGATGGTGGCGTTCAGCGCCAGCAGGTTGGTCTGGCCGGCGATGGTGTTGATCAACTCGACGACGTCGCCGATGCGCGCGGCGGCCTTGGACAATTCGCTGACGCGCTCGGTGGTGGCACGGGCCTGACCGACTGCATCGCCCGCCATCCGCGCCGATTCCTGCACCTGGCGGCTGATCTCGCCGACCGACGAGGCCATCTCCTCGGTCGCCGAGGCCACCGACTGCACGTTGGTGGAGGCTTCCTCCGAAGCGCCGGCCACCGTGGTCGCGAGCTTCTGGGACCGCTCGGCCGTACCTGTGAGGGTGGTGGCCGATGCTTCCAGCTGGGTCGATGCCGACGACACTGTTCCGATGATCTGGCCGACGGCGCTCTCGAAGTCGTCGGCGAGCCTGACCATGTCGCGTTTGCGCTGCTCGGCATTGCGACGCTCGGTTTCAGCCTGTTCCGCCTTCAGCCGCTCGACCTCGATGGCATTGGTCTTGAACACCTGGACCGCCTGAGCCATCTCACCGATCTCGTCCTTGCGTTCGATACCCGATACGATCACCGAGGTGTCCCCATTCGCGAGAACACCCATCTCGGTCGTGATGCGCTGGATCGGGCGGGTGACCGCGAAGGCGACGCCGAAGGCGCCCACGAGCGAGAGCAGCAGGGTGACGAGGCCTCCGATCAGCATGGCCATGGTGGCGCTGGACGAGGCGGCGTCGGAGGCAGCCGCCCGCACTGACAACAGCGACCGCTCTTCCCTGTCCATTTCCTGGACGACGGCGCGGAGGCCATCCATCGACTTCTTGCCGGCTCCGGAAGCCTCGAGCTCACGCGCCTTCGCCTGGGTTGCCGGATCCTTCATCAGCGCGATTTCGCGCTGCGCGACGTTGGTTGCCCAGTCGTTGGCAAGCGCCTTGACCTGCTCGAGTCGCTTCTGCTGCGTGGCGTTGTCCGAGGTCAGGCTGTCGACTTTGGCCGCCGCAGTCTGAAATTGTTTCAGCCCGGCTTCGTAAGGAGCGAGAAAGCCGGCATCGCCAGACACGAGATAGCCGCGAACGCCGGTTTCCTGATTGACCATCGCACCGACAAGCTCGGAAAGCTGCTCCAGCACCTGATAGGTATGCACTGTCATCTTCGCCGTGGAATTCATTACGCTCAGCGAGTTGTAGATGGCTGCGGTGCTGCCGGCGACGACGAGACAGATCGCCGCGAATACGGCGGAAACCTTAATGGAAATACGAAGGTTGTTGATCCAAGACATTAAATCCTCCCCAATGCTGACGGTCGGGAGTTGCTGGTCCGGACCGGCTCCGATCGTGCTACGACTTCCGCCACGATCTTACCGTCGCTCAGGATTGTTAGGTTTAACGACGCTACGCAGTAGTACGGAGCTTTCGCTGAAGAGTACGTCGCAATTCTACGGGCATATCGACAGCGCAACGCGCGCAGGAAAAACTATGAGCGGCGCCGATGGCGCCGCCCTTGCTTGTGGAACCCACGTCTGTCTACGCGGCGCGGACGTTGGTCAGGAACTTGCTGACCTCGTTCTTCAGCCGGCCCGAATCATTCGACAGCATCTGCGCCGCGGACAGCACCTGCGAGGAGGCCGTGCCGGTCTCGGTCGCGCCGCGCTGCACGTCCGTGATGTTGGACGACACCTGCTGGGTGCCCTGCGCCGCCTGCTGCACGTTGCGGGCAATCTCCTGCGTCGCGGCGCCCTGCTCTTCCACCGCAGCCGCGATGGCCGACGAGATCTCCGACAAGCGCTCGATGGTCGAGGAGATCTCCTTGATGGCGCCGACAGAGTCGTTGGTCGCCGCCTGGATGCCGGAGATTTGCTGGCCGATCTCGCCGGTCGCCTTCGCGGTCTGCTCGGCGAGCGCCTTCACCTCGGAGGCGACGACGGCAAAACCGCGGCCGGCTTCGCCGGCGCGCGCCGCCTCGATGGTGGCGTTCAGCGCCAGCAGGTTGGTCTGGCCGGCGATGGTGTTGATCAACTCGACGACGTCGCCGATGCGCGCGGCGGCCTTGGACAATTCGCTGACGCGCTCGGTGGTGGCACGGGCCTGACCGACTGCATCGCCCGCCATCCGCGCCGATTCCTGCACCTGGCGGCTGATCTCGCCGACCGACGAGGCCATCTCCTCGGTCGCCGAGGCCACCGACTGCACGTTGGTGGAGGCTTCCTCCGAAGCGTCGGCCACCGTGGTCGCCAGCCGCTGCGAGCGGTCGGCGGTCGCGGTCAAGGTCGAGGCGGAGGCCTCTAACTGGGTCGAGGCCGATGACACGGTCTGGACGATCTCGCCGATCATCGTTTCGAATTCGCGGGTGATGTCGTCGACGCGGCGGCCGCGCTCGATCTTGGCTTCGGCGTCGGCCGCGGCGGCTTCGTCGGCGGCCTTCTTGGCGATCAACGCCTCCTTGAAGATCTGGAGCACGTCGGCCATGGCGCCGATCTCGGTCTTCTCGCCGCGATGCGGGACTTCGGCGGAGAGGTCGCCTCGGCCCAGGGCCTGCATCGGCAGGGTGATCGAGTTGATGCCGCTAGAGACGTCGCGGACGAGATAGAAGCTGACGGCGATGCCGATGACGATAGCAGCGCCGAGAATGGCCGAGACCAGCATGAAGGCGTAGGCGTAACTGTCGGCGGCGTCCTGGGCGGCCTGTTCTCCGCCTTTGGTGTTGAGCTCGATGTCCTTGGTCAGGACCTCGTCTGCCTGAAGACCGAGCTTGTTGACGGTCTTCGTATTTAGCTCCCGGGCCTCGTGTGGGATCTTGCCGGCTTCCTTGCGCGAGAGCGCCATCACCTCTTCGGTGCCCCTCTTGTAATCGTCCCAGAGCTTTGCCCATTGGGTGTAGAGCGCCCTCTCCTCCGGCGAGGTGATCATCGGCTCGTAGCGGCTGCGGTATTTGGCAAGCGCCTCGAGCACCGTCACGGCCGTCTTTTCGTTGGCGAGCTTCTCGTCCAGCGTGTCGGAAAGCATGTGCTGGCGGACCACGTTGCGATAGGTGATGACGCTCGCCCGAAGCTCGCCCAGCACCCGCACGCTGGGCATCCAATTCATCGTGATGTCGACCGTGTTGGCGTTCATCGACCGCATTTTCATGATGGCGAGCAGGCCCATGCCGGCCATCGCGACGAGCAGGAATGCCACGACACTGATGATCTTGGCGCGGATGGAAATGTTGGCGAACATAATCGGATCTCGTTGTGCTGGCGCGGATGCGCGTCGAAGCTCTAAGAATCAACCAAAGAGGAGCTGCGGCGACATCTGAGCGCAGAGCACCTGCGCAAATGTTAACTGCGGCTCCGTACGAGTACCGAAGCCGAAAGAAATGAACGATGGACTAAGGAGGCTCTGCGCTCAGCGCATGAGCCTAAGCGCGTCGGAGAAGAAGTCCGGACCGCCAAAGTTTCCAGATTTCAAAGCGAGCAACATCTCGCCGGAGCTTGCACCGACCGCGCGCAGCACCGGGACTCCCGCCGCGATTTCTACTCCTACGAGAAATCCAGGAATTTTCAACCGATCGACCACGGCGCCGGATGTCTCGCCACCGGCGACGATCAAGCGACGGACGCCGGCCTGCACCAGACCCTCGGCGATACCGGCCATGGCCTGCTCGATCGCGTGGCCTGCGGCATCGCGGCCATGGCGTGCCTGCACGGCCGCAACGGCGTCCGGCGTCGCGCTCGAAGCGATCAGCACCGGACCTTCCGCAAGCCGCGGCCTCGCCCAGTCCAGCGCACGCTGCGCTTCAGCAGCGCCCGCGACGATCCGCTCCGGATCGAGATGAAGCACCGGCATGTTGCGTTCGGCGCTGGCGATCTGCTGAAGCGTCGCCTGCGAGCAGCTGCCGGCAAGGCATGCCGCCAGGCCGCCGACGGCCGCGCCGGTTTCGCCGCTCGGTGCCGACTTCACCTTGCCCGTCGACACCAGCGCGCGCGCAAGCCCGAGGCCCATGCCGGACGCGCCGACCGACAGAAGATGTTCAGCGGCGACGAGACCGATGGTCTCGAGGTCGCGGTCGAACACGGCGTCGATGATCGCAGCACCGATGCCCCTGGCGGCGAGCTCGGCCAGCCGTGCCCGCACGGCCTCCGCGCCGCGCGCGACGGTGGCGAGATCGACGAGGCCGATCTGCGTGCTGCTCTGGCGCGCCAGCACGCGCACCAAGTTGGAATCATGCATCGGGTTGAGCGGATGGTCCTTTAGCGGGCTCTCGCTGAGCGGCACGGCGCCGACGAACAGATTGCCCTGATAGACGGTGCGCCCGGTCTCCGGAAAGGCAGGCGTCACCAGCACGGCTCCCTCGCCGCAATCGGCGCGCAGCGCATCCATGACCGGGCCGATATTGCCGGCGTCGGTGGAATCGAAGGTCGAGCAGATCTTGAACAGCACGTGGCCCACGCCGCGGCCGCGCAGCCATTTGTCCGCCGCGCGCGAGCGCGACACGGCAAGGCCGGCCTCGATCGAGCGGCTCTTCAGCGACACCACGACGGCATCGACCTCGGGCAGCATCAGATCGTCGGCAGGGATGCCGATGGTCTGGACGGTGCGCAGGCCGGCGCGCGTCAGCGTGTTGGCGAGATCGGAGGCGCCGGTGTAATCGTCGGCGATGCAGCCTAACGCTGGGGTCACGGCTTCACTCCCGCATAGGGCTTGAACCAGGCGAGGCCATCGGTGGTCTTGCCGCGCGGATTGTATTCGCAGCCGACAAAGCCGGCATAGCCGAGCCGGTCGAGCTCACCGAACAGGAACGGATAGTTCAGCTCCTCGCCATCGGGCTCGTTGCGCGAGGGAATGCTCGCGATCTGGATGTGGCCGATGATCGACATCATCTCGCGCAGCCGCATGGTGACGTCGCCATGGATGATCTGGCAGTGATAGATGTCGAACTGGAGCTTCAGGTTCGCAAGCCTCAGCTCCTGGATCAGATCCCGCGCAAAGCCGAAATCGTTGAGGAAGTAGCCGGGCACGTTGCGCGCATTGATCGGCTCGATCACGATGTCGATGCCGTGCGGCGCGAAGAACTCGGCGGCCCAGGCCACCGATTTGTAGAAGGCCTCGATCGCGACGCGCTCGCCGCGATTGGCGATGCCGGCCATCAGGTGCAGGCGCTTGACGCCCGTCGCCTTGGCATAAGGCAGCGCCGTCTCCAGGCTCGCCTTGAGATCGGAAAAGCGCGATGGCAGCGCCGCAAAGCCCTTCTCGCCGGCGTTCCAGTCGCCCGGCGGCAGGTTGAACAGCGCCTGGGTCAGGCCGTTGCGCTTGAGCCGTTCGCCGACGGCCTCGGCGGCATGCTCGTACGGAAACAGGAATTCCACCGCGGTGAAGCCCGCTTGCGCGGCGGCGTCGAAGCGGTCGAGGAACGGCACCTCGGTGAACATCATCGAGAGATTGGCGGCGAAACGGGGCATTGGAGATCCTCTGTTACTTGTCGCCGGGCAGCTTGACGCCGGTGACCTGCGCATACATGCGCGCGACCGATGCGTCGTCGTCGCGGCCCATGCCGGCGGCCGATGTCATCAGGAACATCTGGAGCGCGGCGGCGGAGACCGGCACGGGGAATCGGGCCGTGCGCGCCATGTCCTGGATGATGCCGAGGTCCTTGACGAAGATCTCCACCGCGCTTCGCGGCGTGTAGTCGCCGTCGAGCACATGCGGCATGCGGTTCTCGAACATCCAGGAATTACCGGCCGAGGCCGTGATCACCTCGTAGACCTTGCGGATGTCGAGGCCCTGCTTGGCTGCGAACGCCATGGCTTCGCTGGCGGCGGCGATGTGAACGCCGGCGAGCAGCTGATTGATCATCTTGAACGCAGCGCCCTGCCCGGCCGCATCGCCGAGCTCGTAGAGCTTTGCAGCCATGGCATCGAGCGCCGGCCGCGCCTTGGCAAAGGCGGCCGAGCTGCCGGAGGCAAGAATCGTCAATTCGCCTTGCGCGGCGCGCTGCGCCCCGCCGGAGATCGGCGCATCCAGATAGTGCCGGCCGGTCGCCTCCAGCTGCTTGGCAAGACGGCGCGCCACGTCGGGATCCATCGTCGCCGAGGAGATGAACACGCTGTCCTTGGGCATGGTCTCGGCGGCGCCATCCTTGCCGAACAGGATGGTTTCGGTCTGCGCGGCATTGACCACCACGCTGACGACGATGTCTGCGTCCTTGGCCGCTTCGGCCGGCGTCTTGGCCCCCGCGCCGCCGTCCTTCACGAAGCGCGCGACGGCATCCGCCGAGACGTCGCAGCCGGTCACGGCATGGCCGGCGCTCTTGAGCGAGGTCGCCATGCCAAATCCCATCGAGCCGAGCCCGACGACGGCAATACGCTGATTTTGTGAGGTGGAGGCGGACATATGCAACTGACCCTTGCGAGCGTTTCCCAGATGGCCGCCCTTTGCGGCAGCTTGGCAACCGAATAACACGGCTTGGCCGCGCTGCCAAAGCGTGAGACAAGCAGGCATGACGGCCATGAGCAATGAGACATTGCTGCGCGAGGACATCTGCCGCTTCGGACGGTCCCTGTTCGAGCGCGGGCTGACGCCGGGCTCCTCCGGCAATATCAGCGTCAAGCTGGACGATGGCGGCTGGCTGGTGACGCCGACCAACGCCTCGCTCGGCTTCCTCGATCCCGCGAAACTGTCACGGCTGGACCAGCAGGGCCGGCTGGTTTCGGGCGATGCCCCGACCAAGGAAGTTCCGCTGCACAATGCGCTCTACGACACGCGCGGCAGCGCGCGGGCCATCGTGCATCTGCACTCCACGCATTCGGTGGCGCTGTCGATGCTGCCCGAGATCGATCCGCGCGCCGCGCTGCCGCCGATGACGGCCTATTATTTGATGAAATGCGGCGCCACCGCGCTCGTGCCCTATTACCGCCCTGGCGATCCCGCGGTCGCAGATGCGATCAAGGGGCTGGCTGGGAAGTACTCATCCGTGCTGCTCGCCAATCACGGCCCGGTCGTCGCCGGCGACACGCTGGAAGCGGCGGTGTTCGCGACGGAAGAGCTGGAGGAGACGGCGAGGCTGTACCTGCTGCTGCGCGGGATGAACCCACGTTACCTGTCGCCGGAGCAGGTGAAGGATCTGGTGCAGGTGTTCGGGGTGACGTTGCCGGAGCACGGGCACGAGTATTAGCGACTTGCGGTAAGGGGTGGACGAGCGTCGCCTCACCACCGCTGTCATTCCCCGCGAAAGCGGGGAATCCAGTACGCCGCGGCTTCTCCGCATATCTCTGACGTCTCGGAGTACTGGATCGCCCGATCAAGTCGGGCGATGACACCGGGTATGTTGCGCGGGCGTGCCCGATACTATTCGGCTACAGCCCCAGATATGCCTTCCGCACATCCGGATTGCCCTTTATCTCGCTGGCTGCGCCCTGCATCAGCACACGGCCGGTCTGCAGGATGTAGGCGCGGTCGGCGATCTCCAGGCATTCGGCCATGCGCTGCTCGACGATGAGGACGGTCATGCCGGAGTCACGGATGAGCTTCACCGCCTGGAAAATTTCGTCGACCAGCTTCGGCATGATGCCCTGCGAGGGCTCGTCCAGCATCAACAGCCGCGGACGCGTCATCAGCGCGCGGCCGATCGCGAGCATCTGCTGCTCGCCGCCAGAGAGCGTCTCGGCGCGCTGCTCCAGACGTTCCTGGAGGCGCGGGAACAGCTTGAAGACGAGATCGAGCGGCTCTTCGCGGTTCGCTTCGCCCCTGTAGAGATAGCTGCCGAGGCGAAGGTTGTCGCGCACCGACAGACGCGGAAACAAACGGCGGTTTTCCGGCACATAGGCGATGCCGGTGGCCGTGATGTGATGCTGCGCCATGCCGTCGAGGCGCTTGCCGTCGAAGGTCACGCTGCCCGAGCGCGGACGCTCGGCGCCGGCGATCGACTTCAGCAGCGTCGACTTGCCCGCGCCGTTGGCGCCGGCGACGCAGACGATCTCGCCCTTCTGGACCTCGATCGAGACCGCGGAGATCGCAACCAGGCCCTGATAGGCGGTGGTGACTTCACGCACCGACAGCATGACGATCTCCCAGATATGCCTTGATCACCTTGGGATCGCGCACGACGTCGGCGGGCTTGCCCTCGACCAGCACCTTGCCGAGATCGAGCACGATGGCGCGATCGACCAGCGGCATCACGATCTCCATGACGTGCTCGACCATCAGCACGGTGATGCCGGTATCGCGCACCTTGCGCACCAAGGCGACGCCGGTCTGCGCCTCGGTCGGCGTCAGTCCGGTGAGGACTTCGTCGAGCAGCAGCAGCTTCGGTTCGGTCGCAAGCGCCCGCGCGACTTCGAGGCGGCGCTTCTCGGCCGGAACGAGGTCGCTCGCGAGCACGTCGGCGCGCGCTGCGAGCCCGGTGAATTCCAGCACTTCATGCGCCTTGCGGCGCGCCTCGCGCATCACGGTGGTACGCACGAGCGCACCGACAATGACGTTGTCGATGACAGTCATGGTCTCGAAGCTCTTCACGACCTGGAAGGTGCGCCCGATGCCGCGCTGACAGCGCGCGGCCGCCGGCATGCGGGTGACGTCCTCGCCGTCGAATAGAATCGAGCCTTGGGTCGGCGGCAACACGCCGGCGATGAGATTGAACAGCGTCGACTTGCCGGCGCCGTTGGGACCGATCAGGCCGACGATCTCGCCGCGGCCGACCGAGATCGAGATGTCGCTGTTGGCGACGAGGCCGCCGAAGCGCTGCCAGACGCCGCGGGTTTCGAGCAGCGCGCTCATCGGGCAGCTCCCGTCTTCTTCGGGCGTGAAAACAGGCTCAGCAGGCCGCGCGGCAGGGCCAGCGAGATCAGAACGATCAGCGTGCCGTAGACAATGAGGTCGACACCCCGCCCCGAGCCGCCGAACTTGAAGCGCGTCAGCTCAGTCAGCGGGATCAGGATGGCCGCCCCTAACACCGGCCCCCACAGGGTGCCGATACCGCCGAGCACGGCCGGCAGCGCCATCAGCAGCGAAAACTGAAAGCCCATGACGCTTTCCGGATCGATGTAGGAGACGAACTGGGCGTAGAAGCTGCCGCCGACCGCGACAAGGAAGGCGGAGACCGCGGCCGCACCCATCTTGGAATTGAACACGTCGACACCGAGGCTCTCGGCCGCCTCCGGGTTGTCCTTGACGGCGCGCCACCAAAATCCCCATTTGGAGTTTTCCAGCCACCATGTCACGAACCAGGCGAGGCAGCACAGCGCCAGCGCGAAATAGAAGTAGGGCAGCTTGGTGCGCAGAAACTGGAATTTCAGCCAGCTGTCGCCGCGGATCGGAATGGTGATACCCATCGCAGCGCCTGCCCATTCCCAGTTGTGGAACAGAAGCAAGCCGATTTCGGCGATGACGATAGTGGCGATCACGAAGTAATGGCCGCGGAGGCGGAAGAAGGGATAGCCGAGCCCCATCGCGATCAGCGCCGACACCACCCCGCCCGCCAGCATGCCGAACCAGGGCAGCACGCCGAACTTCGTGAACAGCAGCTCGGTGGTATAGGCTCCGAGGCCGAAATACAGCGCGTGGCCGAGCGAGATCTGCCCGCAATAGCCGGACAGGATATTCCAGCTCTGCGACAATCCCGCATACATCAGTGTCAGGATCAGGATGTTCTGGACGACGACGTCCTTCACGAACAACGGCGTCAGCGCGGCAATGGTAGCGAGCGCTGCGGCGATGATGAGGTTGCGGCGGCGCCGCGCTGCAAAATCCTTGTCCATCACATCGATCCGAACAGGCCGCGCGGCCGGATGAAGACGACCAGCAGATAGACCGAGTAAATGCCGACCGATTTCAGCGACGGCGGCAGCACCAGCGCGGTGACCGCTTCGACGAGACCGACGATGATGCCGCCGGCGAAGGCGCCGAACACGCTGCCGAATCCGCCGAGCGCCACCGTGACATAGGCGATCAGCGCAAAGGACGCGCCGACGTCGGGATAGATGTAGAAGAACACCGCCATGATCGCGCCGGCGAGACCGACCAGCGCGGCGCCGAGCCCCCAGCCGAACGCGAAGACGCGGTTCTTGTCGATGCCGACGAGCGCGACTGCACCGGGATCCTCGCGGGTCGCTTCGATCGCGCGGCCGAAATCGGTTCGGTGGATGAAGAAGTAGAGACCTGCAAAAGCGGCGATCGAGACCAGCGCGCCGACCAGTTGCGGCTCCGGCAGGAAGATTCCGCCGACCGAGATGGTTTTGCCGCCGAGCCAGGACTGCGGAATGCTGCGATAGTCCGGCGTGAAGAAATACTGCGCAAGGCCGCGCATGACGATGGCGAGGCCGAAGGTGGTGAAGATCTGCACCATGCCGGCGTTGGCCTTGGCCCGCATGGCGAAGCGTACAAGGAGCAGGTAGACGACCGCTCCGAATATGAAGAGTGCCGCAGCGACCAACGGCGCCGACAGCAAGGGATCAATCGCGAAGAACGCGAACAGGAAGAAGGACAGATACATCGCGATCATCAGGAACTCGCCATGGGCGAAGTTCGTGACGTCCATCAGGCCGAAGATCAGCGCGAGGCCGACCGCGATCAATCCGTAGAGCAGGCCCATCAGAAGGCCGCTCGCGAGACTCTGGATAATGGCTTGGGCTGTCAACTCTGGTCCCCCGTTCGAAACGTCACGACAGGCTTCGTCATTGCGAGCGAAGCGAAGCAATCCAGAAATGTTTCGAAGGAAGCAGTCTGGATTGCTTCGTCGCTTCGCTCCTCGCAATGACGGTGTGGGAGCAGCTTGCTTCCCACAGCGCCTGCTCCGCTGCCCCCGCAGCGCTTACTTCATCGGCCAGATCGCCTCGGCGATCGCGGCCTGCGGCGGGAAGATGGTGACGAACTTGCCGCCGACATATTGCAGCAGCACCGGATCGGCGTCGTTGTTCTGGCCCATCTCGTCGAACTTGACGCGCTTCCAGGGCATGATGGTCTTCTCGCCCGGGATGTCGGTCGCGGCCAGCGCGTCGCGGATCTTCTCGCCGTCGGTCGACTTGGCGCGGCTGATGGCGTCGGCGAGGATGATCAGGCCCATGAACTGCCGCGAGGTGAGGTCGTTGAAATCCTTGCCGGACCTGGCCTTGAACATCTCGTTGATCTTGCCGACCATCGGCCGCTTCTGCGCGAGGTCGAGCGAGAAGGTGCCGCGCGAGATCACGCCTTCGAGCTTGTCGCCGACGGCATCGTAGAGCGCCTTCTCGGAGAAGCCGGCGTCCTGCGCCACGATCGCATTCGGCTTGTAGCCGAGCTCGGCCATGGTCTTGACCAGGAGGATGCCGTCGGTGGTGTAGCTCGACGGCATCAGCACGTCGGCATTGGCGGTCTTGAGCTGCTGCACCTCGGCAGAGAGCGAGGGCGAGTTGGCGCGATACTTGATGTCGGTGACGATCTTATAGGCGCGCTCGCCGGCGATCTTGGTCTGGGCATTGCCGGAATCGGTGCCGAAGATGGTGTCCTCGTGGAACAGCGACAGCGTCTCGATCTTGGTGCCCTTCTTCTTCATGGCGTCGAAGAAGTCGAACATCGCAGCCGAGTACATCTCGTCGTGCGGCGAGGCGCGGAAGTAATATTTCAGGCCGCGGCGGTGCAGGCTCGGCGAGGAATTGTCGGCGGACAGGAACGGGACCTGATAGCGCTCGCAGATCTGGCTGACGGTGACGGCCACCGCGCTCTGGTAAGTGCCGATGACGGCGCAGACCTTCTCCTGCGTGATCAGGCGCTCGGCCTCGGCGCGGCCCTTCTGCGGATCGGCCTGATGGTCGGCGAACACGAGTCGGATCTTGGCGCCACCGAGGCCCGGCAGGCCTTCGCCCTTCGCCAGCGGCAGGTCGAAATCGCTGTCCTTGTTGATGACTTCGAGCGCGGTCTCATAGGCCTTCTGCGCGTCGACGCCCTGCTGCGCGCTGCCGCCGGAGAAGGGATAGATCACGCCGATCACGACTTCCGAGCTCTGTGCGCGCGCTGCCAGCGGCACTAGGGCGGCAGTGGCGGTGGCCCCCAACAACACGTCGCGGCGAGTGATCGTCATGGCAAAGTCCCCTGTTACTGAATTTCGGCTGATCGAATGAAGCGATTGGTGGATGCGGTAAAGCCCGAAGAAGCAGCAGACGCTGCCCACTAAATCACGGCCATGTTTCTGTTCTTGAGATCGGTCACCAGCATCAGGCCGGGCGAATGCGTGATCGCGAACGGCAGTTTCGCGGCGTTGATGACCGATTGCGGCGTCACCCCGCAGGCCCAGAACACCGGGATCTCGTCGTCGGCGACCGGCACCGGATCGCCGTAGTCGGGCTTGGCGATATCCTTGATGCCGATCAGATGCGGATGGCCGAGATGCACGGGCGCGCCGTGCACGGCCGGATAGCGCGAGGTGATCTGCACCGCGCGGATCGCATCGGCCGGCTTGAACGGACGCATCGACACCACCATGGGACCGGCGAACGGACCTGATACACCGCAGGCGATGTTGGTGCGGTACATCGGCACGCGCACGTTCTTCTCGATGTGGCGGATCGGCATGCCCTCCTCGAGCAACGCCTCCTCGAACGAGAACGAGCAGCCGAGCACGAAGGTGACGAGATCGTCGCGCCAGTAGCTCTTCACGTCGGTGGGCTCGTCCACGACCTCGCCGTCGCGCCAGACGCGGTAGCGCGGAACGTCGGTGCGGATGTCGAGATCGGCGCCGAGCGAGGGGATGTAAGGGCTGCCGACGTCGGACATGCCGATGATCGGGCACGGCTTGGGATTGAGCTGGCAGAAGCGGTGGAAGGCACCGGCATATTCCGCCGGCAGGATCGCCAGATTGCCCTGGACGTATCCGGGGGCGACACCGGCGGTGGAGGCGGCCAGCCCCTCGCGGTAGGCGAGCCGGGCCTTGCGGCTCGGGAGGGCGTCGGGTGTTTCAGTCTGCTGCGCTGCCACCAAAACAGTCATGTGATCGACCTGCCTATAAACTCGACAAAGACAAGCCAACACCAAGCGTGCTATAAAGTCTAATCTTCGTTTCTAATCAATCTCGATAAATCTGATTTATCGACTGGGGAAATCCTTCCAATGCTGGACTTCAGGTCGATCGAGACGTTCCTATGGGTTGTGAAGCTCGGTAGCTTCCGTGGCGCCGCGCAACGGCTCAACACCACCCAGCCGGCGATCTCCCAGCGCATCGCCCAGCTCGAGCGCGAGATGGGCGTGAAGCTCCTGAACCGCGATCATCGCATCGCCTCACCGACACCGAGCGGCCGGCAGATGATGGTCTATGCGGAGAAGCTGATCGGCCTGCGCGCTGCGATGATGGCGGAGATCGGCGATGCTTCGGCGATGCGCGGCGTGATGCGGCTCGGCGTCGCCGAGACCATCGTGCACACCTGGCTGCCGCGGCTCGTCAAGAGCGTCAACGAGGTCTATCCGAACCTGTCGCTGGAGATCGAGGTCGACATCACGCCGAACCTCACCGCGCGCCTGCTCGCACAGGAGATCGAGCTCGCCTTCGTGGTCGGACCGCTGTCCGCCTCCGGCGTGCACAACCGCGTGCTCGCCGATTATCCGATCGGCTTCCTCGCGAGTCCCTCGCTCGGGCTCGGCAAGGGCCCGGTGACGCCGGCGGACCTCGCGCGGTTTCCGATCATCACCTTCCCGCGCAAGACCAAGCCCTACGAGGTCGTGCGCGAGGTGTTCGACCGGCCGGAGCTGCCGCCGATCCGCCTGCATGCGTCCGCTTCGCTGGCGACCGTCATCCACATGGCGGTCGAGGGCCTTGGCATCGCCGTGATCCCCGACGCCATCGTCGAGAACGAGCTCGCCGACGGACGGCTGCAGCTGCTCGACACCGATCTTTCCATCGCGCCGCTGACCTTCACCGCGAGCTGGCTGGCCTCGCCCGATGTCGTCGCCGTGGAGCGCGTCGCCGAGCTTGCACGGCAAATTGCGCAGAGCAGCCTCGCGGTTGACGCGCCCGCACAGGCGCGTCATTGAAAAAGGCGCCGGACAAAAGAGAGAACGACCGCATGAGCCGAGCCGCGACCAACCTGCAAATCGATTCCGCCCGCCTGTGGGGCTCCATCCACGAGACCGCGCAATTCGGCGCGACGGCCAAAGGCGGCGTGCGGCGGCTGACGTTGAGCCGTGAAGACAAGCAGGTGCGCGATTGGTTCCGCAAGGCCTGCGAGGATGCCGGACTGGAAGTCCACGTCGACGCGCTCGGATCACAGTTCGGCCTGCGCAAGGGCCGCGACATGTCGAAGCTGCCCGTCGGCATCGGCTCGCACCTCGACACCCAGCCGACCGGCGGCAAGTATGACGGCATCCTGGGAACGCTCGGCGCGCTGGAGGTGATTCGCACGCTGAACGATGCCGGCATCGAAACCGAGGCGCCAATCTGCGTCGTGAACTGGACCAACGAGGAAGGCTCGCGCTTCGCACCGGCGATGATGGCTTCCGCCGCCTATGTCGGCGACTTCACCACAGACGACATTTTGTCGCGCAAGGACGCCGAGGGTACCACCGTCGGCCAGGCGCTCGACGGCATCGGCTATCGCGGCGACAAGCCGGTCGGCTTCCAGAAGCTCGGCTGCTTCGTCGAGCTGCACATCGAGCAGGGGCCGATCCTGGAAGCCGAAGGCAAGACCATCGGCGTGGTCGATTCCGGCCAGGGCGTGCTCTGGTACGACGGCAAGATCTCCGGCTTCGAGAGCCATGCGGGCTCCACGCCGATGCCGCTGCGGCGCGATGCGCTGGCGACCTTGTCCGAAATCGTGCTGGCGATGGAGTCGATTGCGAGGAAGCACGGACCGAACGCCGTCGGCACCATCGGCGAGGCCGTCATCGCCAATCCCTCGCGTAACGTCATTCCCGGCGAGATCGCCTTCACCATGGACTGCCGCAGTGCCGATGGCGCCATCATGGATGCGCTCGACCGCGATCTGCGGGCGGCAATCGCCGAGATCGCCGCGCGCCGCAAGGTCGAGGTCAAGATCGATCTGGTATGGCGCAAGCCGCCGACGCATTTCGATCCGAAGCTGATTGCTGCCGTCGAGAACGCCGCTAAGACGCTCGGCTATTCCTCGCGCCGCATCACCTCCGGCGCCGGCCACGACGCCTGCAACCTCAACACGATCATGCCGGCGGCGATGGTGTTCGTGCCCTGCAAGGACGGCATCAGCCACAACGAGCTAGAGGATGCGACGCAGGGCGACTGCGCCGCGGGCACCAACGTCCTCATGCATACCGTGCTGGCAGTCGCCGGCGTCGCATCCTGAGCGGAGAGAACCATGCGCGGAGTTTTCGTCGACGCCAATGAATCGCTGGCCGTGATCATGGAGCGGCTGGAGAAGCCTGGTGATCCCAAGGTGCGGATCAACAGGAATCCCGACATCACGCCCGAGCAATATCCTGATATTCTCGACGGCGCCGAGATCGCGATCGTCGACCACACCGCACTGCCGACCGAAGTCGCGAAGAAATGCACCGGGCTGAAGCACGTCGTGTTCCTCGGTACCGGCGCGCGCAGCTACATGAATCCGGAAGAGCTCGCCGAGCTCGGCATCTCCGTGCATCTGATCAAGGGCTACGGCGACACGGCGGTTGCGGAATCCGCGATCGCGCTGATGTGGGCGTCGGCCCGCGTCATTGCGATGATGGACCGCGAGATGCGCGCCGGGAACTGGCTGCGGGAGGACGGCATGCAGCTCACCGGCAAGACGCTCGGCCTGATCGGCTTCGGCGGCATCGCCGCGGAGGTCGCGCGCATCGCGTCCGGCAGCGGCATGAAGGTGATCGCCTGGAACCGTTCGCCGAAGAGCTATCCGGGGGTCGAATTTACCGATCTCGACAGCGTGCTGGCGAGAAGCGACGTGGTGTCGCTGCACCTGCTGCTCAACGACGAGACGCGCGGCATGATCACGCGCGAGAAGATCCTTGCTATGAAACGCGGCGTCATTCTCATCAACACCGCCCGCGCCGCTGTTGTCGACGAGGCCGCCATGATCGAGGCGCTGAAGTCCGGCCATATCCGCCACGCCGGCCTTGATGTCTTCAACATCGAGCCGCTGCCCGGCGATCATCCGCTGACGAAGCTGCCGAACGTGACGTTGTCGGCGCATTCGGCCTTCCGCACACCGGAGGCGAGCGAGAACCTGATTGAAGCGGCGTTGGTCCATTGCCGCCGGATCGTGAAGGGATAAGAGCAACAACAATGGCCGACTATCGCATCATCAAGGCAGAGTCGCTCACCAAGGCCATCCATGCCATCGTCAGGGCCGGCGGCTCCTCGGACCGCGAGGCCGAGCTCGTGGCCACCAATCTCGTCGAAGCCAATCTGAAGGGACACGACTCGCACGGCGTCGGCATGATTCAGCGCTACGTCCAGAGCGTCACCAATGGCGGCCTCGCCGTGAATTCGCACGTCAAGATCGTGCTCGACACCGGCCCGCTTCTCACCCTCGACGGCCTCACCGGCTACGGCCAGGTGATCGGCCATGAAGCGATGGAGCTCGCGGCCGAGCGCGCAAAGAAGAACGGTGTTTGCCTTGTCGGCCTCTCAAATTCGCATCACATCGGCCGCATCGGCCACTGGGCTGAGCAGTGCATCGACCACGGCCTGGTCTCGATCCACTTCGTCAACGTGATCTCGCGGCCGATCGTGGCGCCCTGGGGCGGCAGCGACGCACGCCACGGCACCAACCCGTTCTGCGTCGGCATCCCGCGCGCCGGCAAGGATCCCATTGTGCTTGACTTCGCCACCAGCAGGATCGCGCAGGGCAAGACCCGTGTTGCACATAACAAGGGTGTCGAGCTCGAGGCCGGTACGATCATCGATCACGAAGGCAAGCCCACGATCAATCCGCGCTACACCGTGATCCCGCCCTACGGTGCCATCCTCCCGTTCGGCGAGCACAAGGGCTCGGGCCTTGCGCTGGTGTGCGAGATCCTCGGCGGCGCGCTCTCCGGCGGCCAGGTGGTCAAGGGCTCGTCCGACGGCAAGTACAACGTCCTTAACGGCATGCTCTCGATCGTCATCGATCCGGGCAAGCTCGGCACCGGCGAGAACCTTGCACGCGAAGTTGAGAGCTTCGTGAGCTGGCACACCGGCTCGCCGCCTGCCCCCGGCATCGACAAGGTCAGAATCGCGGGCGAGCCGGAGCGCGAGATCAAGAAGAAACGTCTCGCCGAGGGCATCCCGGTCGACCCAACCACCTGGCAGGAGATCCTGGATGCCGGGAAGAAGTTCGGGCTGGAACAGACGGCCATCGAGAAGATCGCGAGCTGATCGGAGCGAGGCGCGCTCCTCGGCGTCGCCTCGCGCCTCATGACCAATCGCGCAAGAGAGACTGGACGGCGGCGAAATGTCGACGTGCTCGCGGCACGGGTTTGAACCGCCCCGCATGACCTTGCGACAATGCGGATATCCGATTGCATCCGCCCGAGGTTCGCATGCTCTCCCGTCTCGCAAAATTCGTGTCCGGCTCAAACCTTCCGTCGCCCGGATCCGATCTCTACCGGCAACGGCTCGCCATCTACGAGAGCGAGCTTGGCGAGCCCGAGCGCACATTCACTGATAACGCAGAGCGCCGCATCGACATCCACGCCTTCGGCCGCGATTTCGTCCCGGTCTGCCAGGAGGGCTCCGACGAAGGTTATGTCCTTCTCACAAACGGGATGAGCGAGCAACGGATGCACGGCGTCCCCGGCGACGCGAAGCCCCGGGCCGAGCTGATGTGGTACGTCCGCGAGCCGACGCAGGACGTTTGCGCCAATCTGCGCTGGCTGGCCAATCTGCCGTTCATCGACACGACCTGGTTCGGCTTCGGCCATCGCGTCGCGCTTCCGTGGCCGCCGGTTGCAGGAACGGACTTCCAGACGTTCCTGTTGCTCACACCGATCATCGGACCCGACAAGGAGATCGCCGAGGCGCTGGAGATTGCGGGCGATCCGGTGGAGATCCTGACCGTGAATCTGATCTCGCATCAGGAGCTCGGGCTGATCAAGTCCAGGGGGCTCGATCCGTTTCTCGATCTGCTCGACGAGAACGACTATCCGCCGATATTCGATCCGTCGCGGAAGTCGTATGTGTAGTCGTAGGCCAAAGCACTGCTGCCGTTCCCTTCTCCCCTTGTGGGAGAAGGTGGCATAGGCGGCCTTGGGCCGCCGTTCCTAAGAACGCCGAAGCGAAGCTTCGGCTATGGCGCCGGATGAGGGGTTCTCTCGGCGAACAATTTTACGGCTGATAGGTCTGCATCTGCGGAAACAGACCCCTCACCCGTCTTCGATGCTTCGCATCGAAGCCACCCTCTCCCACAAGGGGAGAGGGTGAGGCGGCGAACTAATCCACCATATCCGCAACCGCCTTGCCGCACGCCGTCGTGTCGGCATTGCCGCCGAGATCCTTGGTGCGCAGCGTGCGTTCGGCGAGCGTGCGCTCGATCGCCTCGACGATCGACTTGCCGGCTTCCTTCTCGCCGAGATGCTCGAACATCATCGCGCCGGACCAGATCATGCCGATCGGGTTGGCGATGCCCTGGCCGGCGATGTCGGGCGCCGAGCCGTGCACCGGTTCGAACACGGATGGGAAATCGCCCTCCGGGTTGATGTTGCCGGACGGAGCGATGCCGATGGTGCCGGTGCAGGCCGGGCCGAGGTCGGAGAGGATGTCGCCGAACAGGTTGGAGCCGACCACGACGTCGAACCAGTCCGGATGCAGCACGAAGTTCGCGGTGAGAATGTCGATGTGGTACTTGTCCCACTTCACGCCTGGAAACTTCTTGGCCATCGCCTCCACGCGCTCGTCCCAATAGGGCATGGTGATCGAGATGCCGTTGGACTTGGTCGCCGAGGTCAGGTGCTTCTTGGGCCGCGACTGCGCGAGCTCGAAGGCGAATTTCAGGATGCGGTCGACGCCGGTACGGGTCATCACCGTCTGCTGCGTCACGAACTCGCGGTCGGTCTCCGGGAACATGCGGCCGCCGACCGAGGAATATTCGCCTTCGGTGTTCTCGCGCACCACCCAGAAATCGATGTCGCCGGGTTTGCGCCCCGCCAGCGGCGACGGCACGCCGGGCATCAGCCGCACCGGGCGCAGGTTGACGTACTGGTCGAACTCGCGGCGGAACTTGATCAGCGAGCCCCACAGCGAGACGTGGTCCGGGATCTTGGCCGGCCAGCCGACCGCACCGAAATAGATCGCATCGTGCTTGCCGATCTTCTCCTTCCAGTCGTCGGGCATCATCTGGCCGTGCTTCTCGTAATAGTCGTAAGACGAGAAGTCGAAATGGTCGAAATGCAGCGAGACGTTGTGCTTCTTCGCCGCCGCCTCCAAAACGCGCAGGCCCTCGGGCATCACCTCCTTGCCGATGCCATCGCCGGGAATGACCGCGATCCGGTATTGCTTCTTGCTCATCGAGAACGTCCTTGGTTGGTCCGGCAGTCGCCGCCTTCTGACTGCACTGCAATGGACCAAACGCGGCGGCAGTGCAACGCTGCACTGCAATGTTGACCATGGCGCGGCCAAGCGCCTACTGATTTGATCCTGTTCCCACGAACGAGTATCCCCATGGATCTGCATCTGCGCGGCAAGCGCGTCCTGATCACCGGCGCGTCCAAGGGCATTGGCGCAGCCGCCGCCGAGGCCTTCGCCGAGGAAGGCGCGCATCTCCTCCTCGCGGCGCGTAGCGGCGATCAGCTCAAGGCGCTGGCCGACCGTTTGCGCGCCGCGCACCAGATCGACGCCACAACGAGCATCGTCGATCTGCGCAAGGAGGACGACGTGGCCCGGCTGGCGAAGGAAGCCGCCGACATCGACGTCCTCGTCAACAATGCCGGCGACATCCCCGGCGGCTCGATCGACAAGATCAATGAGGCGACCTGGCGGCACGCCTGGGAATTGAAGGTGTTCGGCTATATCAACCTGACTCGCTACATCTACGCCCAGATGAAAGCCAGGGGCGGCGGCGTCATCGTCAACGACATCGGCGCGGCCGGCGAGAAGTTCGACGCCAACTACATCTGCGGCAGCGCCGGCAATGCCGCGCTGATGGCGTTCACACGGGCGCTCGGCGGCAAGAGCCTGGGCGACAACATCCGCGTGGTCGGCATCAATCCCGGCCCCGTCGGCACCGACCGCCACGTCACCCTGCTCAAGACGCGGGCCAAGCACCAGTTCGGCGACGAGAGCCGCTACAAGGAATTCCAGAAGAGCCTGCCGCTCGGCCGTCCCGCGCATGCGCGCGAGATCGGCGACCTCATGGCGTTCCTGGCGTCGGATCGCGCCGGCTATACGTCGGGCGTGATCTACACCGTCGACGGCGGCATCAGCGCCGGGTGGGGTTAACTCTATTCTCGTCATTGCGAGCGCAGCGAAGCAATCCAGGAATGCCTCTGTAGCAACGGTCTGGATTGCTTAGTCAACTCGCTCGTCGCAATGACGAGCCCTCGAATAAGGACAGGAGCAAACTAAGTGTCCCAGGATCTGATCCGCGAAACCGCCTGCACCGTCGTCGACAAGCTGCGCTCCGGCGACGTCTCGCCGCTCGAGCTCCTGGACGTGGTGGAGACGCGCATCCAGGAGGTCGACGGCAAGGTCAACGCGCTGCCGACGCTGTGCTTCGATCGCGCGCGGGAGAGTGCGAAGACACTGATGCAGAAGCCGGCCGGCGCGCGCGGGCTGCTCGCCGGGCTGCCGGTGCCAATCAAGGATCTGACCGACGTTGCAGGCGTGTTGAACACGCAGGGCTCGCCGATCTTCAAGGACAACATCCCCGCGAAGTCTGACCTCATGGTCGAGAACCTCGAGGCCAACGGCGCGGTCGTCTACGCCAAGTCGAACACGCCGGAATTCGGCGCCGGCGCCAACACCTTCAACGAGGTGTTCGGTCCGACGCTCAATCCCTGGGACACGACGAAATCGGCCGCGGGCTCCTCCGGCGGCGCGGCGGTGGCGCTGGCAACCGGCATGGCCTGGCTCGCCCAAGGCTCCGACATGGGCGGATCCTTGCGCAGCCCCGCGGCCTTCTGCGGCGTCGTCGGCATGCGGCCTAGCATCGGCCGCGTCGCGCATACCCCAAAGTCCGGCATCGATCGCAATCTCGGCGTGGTCGGCCCGATGGCGCGCAACGTCGAGGATCTCGCGCTGCTGCTGGATGCCATGAGCGGCGACTATGCCGACGATCCGCTGTCGCTGCCGGCTCCCGCAACCTCGTTCCTGTCGGCGGCCCAGGCGGGCAAGCGGCCGAGGCGCATCGCCTATTCGCCCGATCTCGGCATCACCCCGGTCGATCCCGAAGTGAAGGCGATCACACGAAAGGCCGCCGAACGTTTCGCCGAAGCCGGCGCCATCGTCGAGGAGGCGCATCCGGACTGGCGCGAGGCGCATGAATGCTTCCACGTGCTGCGCGCCTTCGACTTTGCGATCACCAAGGCCAATCTGTTGCGCACCAAGCGCGACCTGCTCAAGCCCGAGGTGATCTGGAACATCGAGGAGGGTCTGAAGCTCACAGTCGAGCAGCTCGCGCGCGCCGAGGCGCAGCGCGTCGGCATGACGGCGCGGGCAGTCGAGTTCTTCAAGAGCTACGATCTATTGCTGACGCCGACCACGATCGTTCCACCCTTCCCGATCGAGCATCGCTATGTCGCCGAATGCGCCGGCAAGAGGTTCGAAAACTACGTCGAGTGGCTCGGCATCGTCTACGCCATCACGCTGGCCTGCTGCCCGTCTCTCTCCCTGCCCTGCGGCTTCACGGCCTCGGGCCTGCCGGTCGGCGTGCAGTTGGTCGGCGCGCCGCGCGCCGACGCGCAGGTGATCGCCGGAGCGAAGGTGCTGGAGGATATTCTGGGCCTGCGCGGTACGACGCCGATCGATCCGAAGGTGAAGGACTAGCCTCACTCTCGTGTCCCGGACAAGGGGCAGCGCGCCAGCGCTGCGTCGCAGAGCCGGGACACGAGACCTCACCTCCCGCTGGCCGCCTCCAGGCTGGGGCGGTTACTCGGTTCGCTATTTGGCGATCGGGCAGGAGCCGGGATTAGCGCAGCGAGGAGGCGTCGATCGCGTGGTGCCGGTCGCCTCCTCGGAGCTCGGGCCCACCGCCCCGTTCAGAATGACCGAGACACGCCATCGATATGTTGTTTGCGGCGTCAGACCGGAATCCCCAAAGCTCGCGCCTGTCACGTCGCCAACCGATTGGAACGCACCATCGGGTCCCGCACGCGAAACCCGGTAGGTTGTTCCGTCGTCTCCTGGAGACCAGGCCAGGTCAGCGCCGCTATCCGACGTATCGATCACCGTGAGCGACTGCGGCGCCGATAGCGAGGGCGCGGTCGCGCCGGCGGGCGCCGCGGCAGCGGCCGTGAGCGCATCCAGCACCGCCTTGATCGCCTTGATTTGCGATCCGGACTTCGTCACGTAGCTATCCTGATGGTTGACGTAACTCCACCAATCCCAACAGGCCTGCGGATTGCTTGGCCAGTATGGGCTGGTCTTGGTCTGCGGATAGAGAATGATCATGCGGTTCGTGTCCGCCCACTCATTGTAGCCGGCCTCATCCACGAATTTGCGTCCGATATCGGCGACGTCCTGCTTGCATCCGTGGAGCGCAACATGGACGCGACACGGACTGCCCTGCTCGCAATCCCTGGGTACGAACACATAGCCGGTATCGCCCATGCTCAACGCGTCGGGCAGATGCGGCGTGGTATAGATCGATTGATCAAAGCTCTTCACCGAACCTGCAAGCTGCGCGGCATTGGGCGGATTCAGGCGGCCGTAAATATGCTGCAGGATGACGCCGGCCTGGTCATAGCCGCATTGGTCGATATAGGGCGCCGTGTTGGCCTTGCAGTCGTTGAGCCCGGGTGCACCCTGTTTCGCCACGACGAACGAGTGGCCCGCGCCGAGCGTGGCCTGATAGAACAAGTTGCCGCGATTAGCATCCCCCAGATAATGGCGATAGAAATCGGCGGCCGCATCGGTCGCGGCCTTGTCGACGATCGCGTCATTGTAGCCGTGAAAGAGATAGATCTTCTGCCTGCCTACATTGCTGAGAGGGTCGATCTCGCCCGCTGCGGCCTTCGCGTCGGCCTTTGCCGTAAAATCCCTCGGATTCAGATCCGACGCCGGCCCTTTCATGCATGCACCCGTGGCCCGCCGGATCGGCCCCCAGTACCAGGTGACGGCGTCGAACGCGTCCGCCTTTGCGCACCAGTAAGGGCCGCCCGCGACCACACCGACGCCCTTGATCACCGACGACCATGCCGTGCCGAACTGAACGGCCATGAACGCGCCCGACGAAATTCCCGAAATCGAACTCTCACCGATCGGCGCGCGATAGCGCCGCAACCCCTCCGCGGCGCACGATGACACGCCGAGAGCGGTTGTGAAGATCAGGACGCAAATCTGGGCGGCGGTGAATTGCCGCAAAACGGCCACGCGCATGACAGCCTCGCCAAGTCGACCGCAGGAGCAACCTCTGGTATTAGAGATCAAGATCGGAAATCGGCGCAAGCGCAAACAAGCGGCACCAAACCAGAAACCGCCCGTCACTTCGGCGTTGTCGGCGCCTCCAGGCTCCGGCTGTAGCGCGACATCGCGAAACAGAAGACGAAGTAGATCGCGGCCACGAAGATGTAGACCTCGACCGAAAACTGCTGCCAGGCGGGATCGATGATCGCGGTCTTCGCCGTCGTCAGCAGGTCGAAGATGCCGATGATCAGCACCAGGCTGGTGTCCTTGAAGAAGGCGATGAAGGTGTTGACCAGCGGCGGGATGACGTGGCGGATAGCCTGCGGCAGGATGATCAGCCGGTGCTTGCGCCAGTAGGACAGGCCGAGCGCGTCGGCGGCTTCGTATTGTCCGCGCGGCACGGCCTGAAGCCCGCCGCGGATCACTTCGGCGAGGTAAGCACCGGCGAACAGGATGATCGCGATCTGTGCGCGCAGCAGCTTGTCGATGTTGAATCCGGCCGGCATGAATAGCGGAAACATCACGCTCGCCATGAACAGCAGGCTCACCAGCGGCACGCCGCGGATCAGCTCGACATAGAGCACGCTGAGCGAGCGGATCGCCGGCAGCTTCGAGCGCCGCCCGAGCGCGACCAGGATACCGAGCGGAAAGCCGACAGCGAGGCCGAACGTCGCCAGGATCAGCGTCACGGGCAAGCCGCCCCAGCGGTCCTGCGAGACGAACGACAGGCCGATCACGCCGCCCCACATCAGCACGCTGATCAGCGCCAGTGCGCCGATCCAGAGATAGACAAGCTCGCGCCGCCATAGCGCGCGGCGGGTCGAGAGGTAGTACAATGCGATGAACAGCACGACCGACAGTGCCGGCCGCCACTGCTCGTCGAACGGATAGGTGCCGAACAGGATGAAGCGATACTTCTCGGGGACGATGGCCCAGCAGGCGCCGAGGCCACGCGCGGCGCGACAGGCGCTGGAATCGTTGGTGGGCGTCAGCCAGACCGCATTGGCGATGCCCCATTGCACGGAGCTGAAAATGCCCTTGGCGAGCAGCACCAGCAGCAGGACGGTGATGATCCCATTCGGGATCGAGGAGAACAGGTTCTTGCGCAGCCAGTGCAGCACCGGATTGCCCAGCTGCGGTCGGCGAGCGGCCCGGGGTGCATCGGGGATGTCCGTGATCGCGGTCATGATCAGCGCTCCACCAGCGCGATGCGCGCATTGTACCAGTTCATGAAGAAGCTGATCGAAAGGCTGATGGTCAGGAACACCGCCATGATCAGCGCGATGGCTTCGATGGCCTGTCCGGTCTGATTCAGCGTTGTGTTGGCGATCGAGACCACGTCCTGGTAGCCGATCGCGACCGCGAGCGAGGAGTTCTTGGTCAGGTTGAGATACTGGCTCGTCATCGGCGGCACGATGACGCGCAGCGCCTGCGGCAGGATGATCTGCCGCAGCATGAAGCTGCGACGCAGGCCGAGTGCGTTGGCGGCATCCCATTGCCCGCGTGGCACCGACTGGATGCCGCTGCGCACGATCTCGGCGATGAAGGCGGAGGTGTAGGTCACCAGTGCGATCAGCAGCGCGAAATATTCCGGCGCGAGCGTCAGCCCGCCGACGAAATTGAAGCCGCGCAGCTGCGGCCACTCGACCGTCCAGGACACGCCGAGCACCAGCGAGACCGCCGCCGGCACCACGACGATGAGGCCGAGCGCAGACGGCCAGGCCGGCCGCGGCTTGCCGTCGCGCATCTGCTGTGCGACCAACCAGCGACGGAAGAGGAAGAACACCGCACAGCCCAGCACCGCGGTGCCGAGCACCGTGAGCTGCGGCGGGCCGAACGGGATCGCCGGCAGGATCAGGCCGCGATTGGACAGAAATACGCCCTCGACGGGCCGCCAGGCGGCACGTGCAGCCGGCAGCGCCTGCATCAGCACGTACCAGAACAGTAGCTGGAGCAGCAGCGGGATGTCGCGGAGCGTTTCGACGTAGACGGCCGCAAGCCGCGACAGCAACCAATTGGCCGACAGCCGCGAGATCCCGATCAGGGTGCCGAGGATCGTCGCGAGCACGATGCCGATCACGGCGACGCGCAAGGTGTTGGCGACGCCGACGACGAAGGCCCAGAGGTAGGTATCCCCGGGATTGTAGGCGAGCAGGCTGTCGGCAATCGGCATGCCGGCCTCGCGGCCGAGAAAGGCGAAGCCGGTCGTGATGCGGCGGGCCGACAGATTGGTGACGGTGTTGGACCAGAGGAAGGCGATCACTGCGATCGCGATGCCGACCACCAGGACCTGCCAGAACAGGCCCATCAATTGGTTGCGGCCGAGCACGAAGCGGCGGCGCGGCGGCGGCCTGGGATGATCGGCGGTCACAGCACAACAATCCTTCGTCGAATGCAGCGATTTCCGGCGCGCACGTCAACTGTTGCACCGAATTCGAATTCATGCAACAAATGTTTCATGGCCGAGCCCGCGAAATCCTCGCCCCTGAGCGAACTGCGCATCGCATTGCCGTCGCTCCCCCTGCGCTTACAGGAGGTCGGCCGTTTCGTCGCCGCCAATGATTACGATGCCACCACCCGCTCGATGCGCGATCTCGCGGCGGAAGCCGGTGCCGATCCCGCCGCGTTCACCCGGCTTGCGAAAGCGATCGGCTATTCCGGATGGGACGAGCTGCGTGCGGCGCTGACCGAGGCGCGGCGGCCGTCCCAGACCGCGCCCTTCTCCGGCCGCACAAGAGGCCGCCGTCACGGGCCGAACGCCGATGTTACGCTCATCCTCGACAAGCTCGAGGCCGAGGCCGCCGGCCTTCCGCGCATCCCGGCACAGCCGATCGCGGAAGCGGCGCGCGCGCTGCACGAGTCCAAGCGGATCTGGATCGCGGGCTATCGCAGCTGCCGCAGCGTCGCGGAACTCCTGAACTACGAGCTGCGCCTGTTCCGGCCCGAACAGGTGCAGCTCGTCGGCACGTCCGGGCCCGACGACCTCGATCTCGGCGCGTTCCGGCCCAGCGAAGCCGTCATCGTCATCGGCTTCCTGCCTTACACGCATGCGAGCGTCCGCGTCTCGCAGGCCGCGCATCGCAGCGGCGCGACGCTGATCGCGATTGCGGACAGCCTGTCGGCACCGATGGCCGAAGGCGCCGACCATGTGCTGCTGTTCGAGGCAGCCTCCTCGCCCGGCTTTTTCCCCAGTCTCACGGGCGCGATCGCGATCGCGCAGTCGCTCGCGGCGGTCACGTTCTCGCTCGGCGGCGCCGCCGCGAAGAAGCGGCTGGAAAACACCGAGGCGCGGCTCACTGCTGCCTCCACCTACGTCCCGGAGAAAGGTTGACCCATGAGCACTCGCACCAGCCGCGTGCTGCATCGCTCGCTGCGCGAAACCCCGCCAAAGGCGATCGGCGGCGAGGGCGTTTATCTCTTCGCCGAGGACGGACGTCGCATCATCGATGCCTCCGGCGGGGCGGCGGTCTCCTGCCTCGGCCACCAGCATCCGCGCGTGATCGCGGCGATGGCCAAGCAGGCGTCCACCCTCGCCTATGCGCATACGGCTTTCTTCTCCTCCGAGCCGGCGGAAGCACTTGCTGAAATACTGGTCGGACACGAGCCCGGCGGGCTCGCCTACGCCTATTTCGTCAGCGGCGGATCGGAGGCGATCGAAGCCAGCATCAAGCTGGCGCGGCAATATTTCATCGAGCGCGGCGAACCGCAGCGGCAGCACTTCATCGCGCGGCGGCAGAGCTATCACGGCAACACGCTCGGCGCGCTCGCCGCCGGCGGCAATGCCTGGCGTCGCGCTCCCTATGCGCCGCTGCTCTCGACCGCTTTCAGCCACGTCACGCCGGCGTTCGCCTATCGCGAGAAGCGCGAGGGCGAGTCGGACGCGCGGTTCGTCGCGCGCCTCGCCGCCGAGCTCGAAGCCGAGTTCCAGCGGCTCGGCCCCGACACCGTCGCCGCCTTCCTCGCCGAGCCCGTCGTCGGCGCCACCGCCGGCGCCGTGACCGCCCCGGACGGCTACTTCAAAGCGATGCGCGAGATCTGCGACCGTCACGGTGCGCTGCTCATTCTCGACGAGGTCATGTGCGGCATGGGCCGCACCGGCACGATGCATGCGTGGGAGCAAGAAGGTGTCGCCCCCGACATCCAGGCCATCGCAAAGGGGCTCGGCGGCGGCTATCAGCCGATCGGTGCGATGCTGGCAAGCGGCAAGATCATCGACACCATCCGCGCAGGCTCGGGCGCGTTCCAGCACGGCCACACTTATCTGGCGCATCCCCTCGCCTGCGCTGCGGCGCTCGCGGTGCAGGATGTGATCCGCGAGGATGGCCTGCTCGACCGCGTGAAGGAGCGCGGCAAGCAGCTCGAGCAGCGCCTGACCGAACGCTTCGGCAATCATCGCCATGTCGGCGACATCAGGGGCCGCGGCCTGTTCTGGACGATCGAGCTGGTCGCCGATCGCGCTAGCCGCATCTCGTTCGATCCGGCCCTCAAGCTGCACCAGAAGATCAAGGCGGAGGCCTTTGCCGGTGGCCTCGGCTGCTATCCCAGCGGTGGTACCGTCGATGGCGTGCGCGGCGACCACGTGCTGCTGGCACCGCCCTATATCGCCTCGGCGGACGAAATCGACCTGATCGTCGACAAGCTGGGCACGGCCGTCGACAGCGTGTTGCGTAGTGTCAATCAGTGAGGGGAGAGTAGTATGAGGAAAGTGGTTATCGCAGCGGGCCTGCTCGCGGCATCGACGATGATCGCAGCGGCAGCGACGCTCGATACGGTGAAGAGCCGCGGCACGCTGGTGTGTGGCGTCAGTGCCGGTTTTGCCGGCTTCTCGGCGCCGGACTCGCAAGGCAATTACAGGGGTCTCGACGTCGATTATTGCCGCGCGCTGGCGGCCGGCGTGCTCGGCGATCCTACCAAGGTGCGCTACGTCTCGCTGACGGCTCAGAACCGCTTCACCGCCCTGCAATCGGGCGAGATCGACGTGCTCTATCGCAACTCGACGCAGACCTATTTGCGCGGCGCGACGCTGGGCCTGCGGCAGGGTCCGATCAACTTCTACGACGGCCAGGGTTTTGTCGTGAAGAAGGACCTCGGCGTCAAGGAGCTGAAGGACCTCAAGGGCGCCACCGTCTGCGTCGCGCAGGGCACCACGCACGAGGTCACGCTCGGCGATTACGGCCGCGCCAACGGCATCGACTGGAAGCCCCTGGTGTTCGACCGCGTCGACACCATGTACCAGACCTTCTTCGGCGGCCGCTGCGATGCGATGACCCAGGACGCTTCGGCCCTCGCCGGCGCGGTGACCACGGCCGCGCCGAACGCAGCCGACTACATTGTGCTGCCGCAGACCATCAGCAAGGAGCCGCTCGGACCCTTCACCCGCAATGGCGACGAGGTCTGGAGCGACATCATCGCCTGGCTGCATTACGGCCTGATCGAGGCCGAGGAGCTCGGCGTCACGCAAGCCAATGTCGAGGAGATGACGAAGTCGCAAACGCCTGCGATCCAGCGGCTGCTAGGGGCCAGCGGCGACCTCGGCTCGCGGCTCGGGCTCGACAACAAATGGCTGGTCAAGGCGATCAAGGCCGGCGGCAATTACGGCGAGATTTTCGAGCGCAATGTCGGCAAGGCCAGCCCGCTCAAGCTCGATCGCGGCCTCAACGGCCTCTGGAGCAAAGGCGGCTTGATGTACGCCATTCCGTTCAAGTAAGAGAGTTCACCTCTCCCCGCTTGCGGGGAGAGGTCGGATTGCGCAGCAATCCGGGTGAGGG
>NZ_JADYVS010000168.1:0-441 GCF_020194055.1 Bradyrhizobium sp. NBAIM03
ATGTGCTGACGTGCGGTTCCAGCCAGCTCGCCCGCTTTGCCGCCGCCGACCTCGCCAAGCTGACGCATGCCGAGGTCTGGGTGCTCGACGGCGGCACCGCAGCCTGGGTGGCGGCCGGCCTGCCCGTTGAAGCCGGCGAGACCCGCCTTGCCTCAGACCGCATCGACCGCTATCGCCGCCCGTACGAAGGCACGAGCGCGCCGCGTACCGCGATGCAGGCCTATCTGGACTGGGAGTTCGGGCTGGTCGAGCAGCTGCGGCGCGACGGAACGCACGGTTTCCGGGTCATCTAACTGGCCGCCAAGGTTCGGAACGTCACGCTTGGCGTTCTGAACTCGACACTTGAAGTTCCAACACTCCACGCTTGAGGTTCCGGACGCCACGCTTGAGGTTCCGAACCGCACCGTTGGCGTTCGGAACGTGACGGGTGGCGTTCAGAAC
>NZ_JADYVS010000169.1:0-441 GCF_020194055.1 Bradyrhizobium sp. NBAIM03
GTGCCTGGAGATCCGCGGAATCGGCTTCAAGACGGCGGACACGATCGCCAAACGCCTGGCCATCCCCACGGACAGCCCGCAGCGCATACGCGCCGGCATGATCTACGTCATGCAGGAGGCCGTTGGCCAGGGGCACGTCGGCGTCCCCCGCCCGAAATTCCTTGAGCTCAACGTCGAGGCGCTCGGTGTCGGTGCCGAGTGTATTGCGCCCATCCTCGATGCGGACCTGAATGACCAGGTCGACAACCCGCAGTTCGTGCAGCACGAGGACTGCGTCTGCTTCCGCTGGCTGGCCGCCGCCGAGGAATTCGTCTGCGAGCGCCTGATCGAGAAGGCCGATCTGATGGCGCCATGGAAGGAGCCGGCTGGCGGCACCGCTGCGCTGATTGCGCGGATAGAGACGCGCGTGAACATGAAGCTGGCCAACAAGCAGCGCCAGGC
>NZ_JADYVS010000170.1:0-440 GCF_020194055.1 Bradyrhizobium sp. NBAIM03
TCCACGCACCTGCGTTGATCAGCACGGCGTCCTGGCCTTCTTCAAACGCGCGGTGAATGCGCTCGCACATCGCCGCTTCGCTGTTCGTTTGGAAGGACTCCACCTGCACGCCAAGTTCGGCGCCCAACGCCTGCAATCTGATCGTTGCGCGAAACAACCTTTACAAGGTCGGTATGCCTACGGGAAACCGCAACTGCGTGTGCCTAATTGAAAGGCGGTACGGCGTGCGACTGCATGAAGATGGCCGAAGCCGGGGCGTCCTTTGCCGTCTCGTTCGACGGCCGCGCCGGCCTGTGCGGGGTCGACGGTGGCAATGCTGCCCCGCGCTGTGCGCGCCCAAGAAAGCGTTGCATGAGGCAGAACACGTACAGCAACACACCAATCGCAATGCGCGCCCACCAGGAGCTAAGCGTGCCGTCAAAGGTGATCAGCGACTGGAT
>NZ_JADYVS010000171.1:0-438 GCF_020194055.1 Bradyrhizobium sp. NBAIM03
GGATGCTGGAGCGGCAAGGGGAGTACCGGCGTGGCCAGCTTGCCGGAATGCGGCAAGCTGTGCGCTAGTCTGCCGGCTCAAATCGTTCGCCTTTGAACACGCGGCGCGGATTGCCGCGCTCCACCTTGTGATGGAGCGCGCGCCGTTGCGCACGCTGCGCCGCATCGGCCGCCGCGTTATCGTTTTGGCGGAGCGCGTTCCTCTTCGCGCCCACCCCAGCCGCAAGTACGATCAAGCGGAAGCGTTGGAATGATGAAACGTGATGACGCTCAGGTTGCCGTTGCCGCCGGCAATGCAAGCCGCGCCGCCGCCAGCGCTTCACGCAATACCGCCATGTCGCCGATATGGTTCGCGAGCAGCAGGATGAGCTGCGAGTTGAGCATCGCGCTGTGCTCCTCGTCGAGGTTGCGGTGTGCGTCGATCAGCGCTTCGTAAAAG
>NZ_JADYVS010000172.1:0-438 GCF_020194055.1 Bradyrhizobium sp. NBAIM03
ATCTCCAGGCGTGGCTTGCAGGGCCTGGACTTCGACGCCTTCCAGGCAAGCCTTGAAGCACTCAAGCGCGACGTAGCAACGTTCCGCAGCGCCGCTGCCACCCCCGCCGAACAGGGTGAGGGCCCAACGCCCTGCAGCCCCGACGACCTGTTGCGCCTGCTCGACATCCTGTGCAACTGGTCGGGTCATGACCCTTCCGCGGGCGACGCGTCCGCTCCGCTGCTGGTCATCCGGGCGAAAAGCGTTGAAGACAAGCCGAAGCCGGAACGGGCAGCAAAAGCCACACCCCCAGAGCCGGACAACGAGCCAACGGCGGAAGCGGACGACGCCGAGGACGACGAGGCCCAGCCCGAAGAGGACGCGGAGATCAGCATTCTCAACAGTTTCTTCGTCGAGGATATCGCGCGGGCCATCGGCGCACTCGACCAGGGCAAGGCC
>NZ_JADYVS010000173.1:0-437 GCF_020194055.1 Bradyrhizobium sp. NBAIM03
TCCCTACGGGGTCAGCCAAGGACAAGCACGCGCGCCTGGTAGCCCGTGTCCGCATGCGCCTGGTGACGTCGGGAGGTCAAGTGAATCACGGGAACCTGACTTGCGAAGACGCCAGCGCGGCACCGGCGGTCGAAGGCATCGGCTACCTGCTGCGCACAGGACGGGCGGCTAACGCTCCTCGGTATCGCCTGATTTCCGACACGGTCGCCGAACAGGGGGGCGAGGGCGGACGAGTTCCTGCGGTCCGGCTCACGGAGTTCACGGCGGACGAGTCGCTGGCCATCGAGCAAGCGCTCTCTGAACGTCGTCGAGGTCATCGCGGCGGCCTGGGCCGTTGCCAGGGAAGAAAAAGCGTTGACGGCGTGGCCTACCCGCGGCGAATCATGGTCACGCTGCGGCAGGCGGACGTGGCCATCTTGCTGCGACTGGGCAACGGC
>NZ_JADYVS010000174.1:0-437 GCF_020194055.1 Bradyrhizobium sp. NBAIM03
ACGTCGCGCACCTGCTCGCCGCGCTCCCCAACCGCATCGACGGGCTCAAGGTCGTCATCGACGCGGCCCACGGTGCGGCCAGCGCCGTGTCGCCCGAGGTCTTCCGCCTCGCCGGCGCGGAGGTCGTCGAGATCGGCGCCGAGCCCGACGGCCTCAACATCAACGACGGCTACGGCTCGACCCACCTCGACCACCTCAAGGCCGCCGTCGTCGCCAAGGGCGCGGACCTCGGCATCGCCCACGACGGCGACGCCGACCGCTGCCTCGCGGTCGACGCGCGCGGCGTGCAGATCGACGGCGACCAGATCATGGGCATTCTCGCCGTGGCCCTCAAGGAGCGCGGCCGGCTGCACGACGACACCCTCGTCGCGACCGTCATGAGCAACCTCGGGCTGCTCAATGCGATGAAGGACGTCGGCATCGTCGTCAAGCAGACC
>NZ_JADYVS010000175.1:0-437 GCF_020194055.1 Bradyrhizobium sp. NBAIM03
ATATGAACGATGGCGGAGCAATAAAAAAGCCACCCGAGGGTGGCTCTGATTGCGTGCGTCGCCGATCAGTGGAACAGCGGCTGCTGGGTCGGTGCGTCTTCCGGCATTTCTGCGTGGACGATTTCGGCCGAGCGGTCTGCGTAGAGCGGGGCCCCGCAGTCTTCGCAGTACTCGGGTTCGAAAAGCTGACCGTGGCGGAAGATATCTTCGATGCCGCAGGCGCGCAGCTCATCGCAGATCTGCTCAAGTGGGCTGCCCGGTTCGCCTTCCGCAGTGACATCCGTGGCCCCGCCATCGCGGCCGTACACGGGCCAGACGATGCCGTAGATGAGGTCTTTCTCGCCGCGCACCGTGAAGGCCACGCGGTATTCCTCGATCTGCTCTTCGCCGAATGCGCCGATGATGGCGCCGAAGCGGTTGGCCGGCATATCGAGCGC
>NZ_JADYVS010000176.1:0-436 GCF_020194055.1 Bradyrhizobium sp. NBAIM03
CCATACCCACGACGCGGGCTTTCGGGGTCAGGCCATACTTGGCAGCCACGGCCTCATTGGCCAGCAACAGCGCACAAGCGCCGTCGTTCACGCCGCTGGCATTGCCGGCAGTGACCGTACCGTCGGGACGAACCACGCCCTTGAGCTTGGCGAGTGCCTCCAGGCTGGTCTCGCGCGGGTGCTCGTCTTTCTCTACGATGATTGCATCGCCCTTCTTCTGCGCGATGCTGACGGGCGTGATCTCGCGCGCCAAGTCGCCAGCCTTCTGCGCGGCCACGGCCTTGAGTTGGCTTGCGAGTGCCATGCGGTCCTGGGCCTCGCGCTCGATGTTGTATTCGATGGCAACGTTCTCCGCCGTCTCGGGCATCGAATCCACGCCGTACTGTTCCTTCATGAGCTTGTTCACAAAGCGCCAGCCGATCGTGGTGTCGTACAC
>NZ_JADYVS010000177.1:0-435 GCF_020194055.1 Bradyrhizobium sp. NBAIM03
CATCGAGGTGATGGCACACCATCAGCATGTCGAGGTGCTCGTCCAGCGTGTTGACGGTGAACGGCCGCGTCGGGTTGGTCGACGACGGCAGTACGTTCGATTCACCGCACACGCGGATGATGTCGGGCGCGTGCCCGCCGCCCGCGCCTTCGGTGTGATACGTGTGGATCGTGCGGCCCTTGAATGCAGCGACGGTCGCTTCAACGAAGCCCGATTCGTTCAACGTATCGGTGTGGATGGCGACCTGCGTATCGGTGTCGTCGGCCACGCCCAGACAGCAGTCGATGGCGGCGGGCGTGGAGCCCCAGTCTTCGTGCAGCTTCAGGCCGATGGCACCCGCGTCGATCTGCTCGCGCAGCGCGCCCGGCAGGCTGCCGTTGCCCTTGCCCAGAAAGCCGATGTTCATCGGATACGCATCCGCGGCCTGCAGCATGC
>NZ_JADYVS010000018.1:0-153054 GCF_020194055.1 Bradyrhizobium sp. NBAIM03
CCGCAAGCCCGCCCGCCCTGTTGCGGCGAGGCCAAACCGGCTAAAAGGCGGACCGACCGCACAGCCGGCGCAGCTGCTTCGCGCGACAAAGCGGCCCGGTGGCCGACCATCGAACGGCCTCAATGTGAACCAATCAGAGTGGCCATGAAGCTGATCCGCCCCCTCGCCGCGCTCGCCCTCCTCGCCGTAACAGCGCTTCCGGCCTTCGCCGCCGACGTCGTTTTCCCACCCGGCTTGCGTCTCGGCATGGTGCCGCTGATCGGCCTCAGCACGGCCAAGACCTTTCCAGGCTTCGAGAGCGAGGACGGCAACGTCAAGGTGCTGGTCACCGAGCTGCCGCCGGCCGCCTATGGCGAGGTCGTGAGCGCCTTCAATTCCAATCCCGGCGGGACCGGCGGCGTCAAGCAGGACAAGGTCGAGACCCCCGCAGGTCTTGCCTATTTCACCACCGAAAGCGGCAAGGCCGGCGATACCCCGGTGAAGCGGTATTCGATGATCGTGCCCGGCGCCGGCTTCTCCGGCTATGTCGCGGTACAGATCCCGGAGAATGCGACCAAGATCTACACGGACGAGGCGGTGCGACAGATGTTCGCGAGCGCCACCACCCGCAGGCAGGTCTCGGCCGAGGAGCAGATCGCGCTGCTGCCGTTCAAGATCACCGATCTCGCCGACTTCAAGGACATCAAGACCCTGGCACCGGGCTCGAGCATCATCCTGGCCGACGGCGATGAGAGCGTGGGCTACGAGGCGAGGCCGTTCATGATCCTCGGCCTGATCGGCGCCACCCCGCAAGCCGCCGACGACCGCGCCCGCTTCGCCCGGGAGGCGGCGCTCCAGATTCCCGGCGTGCGCGAGTCGCGCATCACCATGTCCGAGCCGATCCGCATCAACGGCCAGCAAGGCTTCGAGACCCGGATCGACGGCGTCAGCGGCAAGGACAAGGTCCCGGTGACGGTGGTGCAGTGGATCCGCTTCTCGAGCGGCGGCGCATCATTGCGCATCATCGCCAGCGCCCCGCGCGACCAATGGCAAGCCGCCTTCACCCGCTTCCGCACCGTACGCGACGGGATTCAGCCGAAGGGGTAGGGCGAAGCCGGCGCTAATCGTGGTTGGTCGCAGTTTCACGAAGAACCTTCGCCCAACTTCTCCCTGTGGTTATGGATCCCGGGTTCGCGCTTTGCGCGCCCCGGGATGACGGCGCTATGGGCTTTGTCAGCCCACGCGCTGGACAGAACCCGCTGCATTTTCAGGCTTCTGTTCGTATACGAACGGAACTAGGCTTCCTTCCGTTGGATCATCCTGGAGGGGAGGTAGACATGCTGGTTCGGCGACAGGTCTTGGCAATGCTTGGAACGACGGCGCTGGCGACGCTCGCGCCAAGCGCGCTGTTCGCGGCCGCACCGATCAAGCCGGACGAAGCGTCCGCGCTGCTCGTGATCGACGTGCAGAACTGCTTCCTGCCCGGCGGGAGCCTCGCGGTGAAGGAAGGCGAGCAGGTGGTGCCGGTCATCAACAAGATCTCGAAGGCATTTGCGAATGTGGTGCTGACGCAGGACTGGCACACGCCGGGCCACGTTTCGTTTGCGTCGGTTCATTCGGGCAAGAAGCCGTTCGAAACGGTCGACCTGCCCTACGGCAAGCAGGTGCTGTGGCCGGACCATTGCGTGCAGGGCACCGAGGGCGCGGCGCTGTCGAAGGACCTGTCGATCCCGCACGCCGAGCTCATCATCCGCAAGGGATTTCACAAGAACGTCAACAGCTATTCGGCCTTCCTCGAGGCCGACGGCAAGACCTCGACCGGGCTCGCCGGCTACCTGAGGGGCCGCAAGATCAAGCGCGTCTTCGTCGCTGGTCTTGCGACAGACTTCTGCGTCGCCTGGACCGCGCTCGACGGGCGCAAGGCGGGCTTCGAGGTCTATGTGGTGGAAGACGCCTGCCGCGGCATCGACACGCAGGGCTCGCTCGCCAAGGCCTGGGCCGACATGGCCAAGGCGGGCGTGAAGCGGATTCAGTCTGCGGATATCGCGGTGAGCGCGTAGGCGGCGCGCTATCCTTCCGTCATTCCGGGGCGCGCTTCAGCGCGAGCTATGGTGCGCAATTTGCGCACCTGAGAATCCATTGTGCGGTTGTCTCTGCTGTTCGATGGATTCCGGGTTCTCGACTTCGTCGAGCCCCGGAATGACGCCAACACTCAGTTCGCCGCGCTGCTCGATTCGTTGTTGTTCGCCGCGGGCGCAGTCTTCGCGCCGCCCTTGGCGACGCCGACCAGCGCCGGGCGCAGCACGCGGTCACCGATGGTGTAGCCGGCCTGCATGATCTGCACCACGGTGCCCGACGGCACCGACGCGTCAGGCACTTCGTACATTGCCTGGTGGAAGTTCGGGTCGAACTTCTGGCCCTGAGGATCGAGCTTCTTCACGCCGTGTTTTTCCAGCGCGTTGAGCAGCGCGCGCTCCGTGAGCTCGACGCCCTCGATCAACGACACCAGGCCGGGATCAGCCGCAGCACGCGCCTCCGCCGGAACGGCATCGAGTGCGCGCTGAAGATTGTCGGCGATGTCGAGCACGTCGCGCGCGAAGCCGGTGATGCCGTAGAGGCGGGCGTCGGCGACTTCCTTTGCGGTGCGCTTGCGCAAATTCTCCATCTCGGCCAGCGTCCGCAGCATGCGGTCGCGCGCTTCAGCCGCTTCCTTTTGCAGAGTTTCGACCGAACCCGGCTCGGGATCGTCGGGCATGATGTAGGGTTTCGACACCACGGGCTCGCCGGTCGCTGCAGTCGTGTCTTGGGGTTGCCGGTCTTGCTCGGTCATCGGCTCTGATCTCGAACTCGTTTCAGGGATGTTGGCCCGGATATCGTGCTTAAACCCGCGAAAATCAAGCGCCCGTGATCGGCAGAAAGGCCGGTCAGCCCCCCAACAGGCGGCTGACGATGCGGGCGGCGTAGTCCACGGTCGGGATCACGCGGGCGTAATTCAGCCTCGTCGGGCCGATCACGCCGAGAACGCCGACGATGTGGCCGGCGGCATCCCGATAGGGCGAGATGATGGTGGACGACCCCGACAGCGAAAACAGCTTGTTCTCACTGCCGATGAAGATGCGCACGCCTTCGGCGGTCTCGGCCCGGCCGAGCAGATCGATCACGCCGCGCTTGGTCTCGAGGTCGTCGAACAACAGGCGAACCCGCTCCAGATCCTCCAGCGCGTGCAGATCTTCGAGCAGATTGGCGTGGCCGCGGACGATGAGCTGACGGTCCTCGCTCTCGCCGCCGGACCAGCTGGCGATGCCGGCCGAGATCACTTTCTGTGTCAGCTGATCGAGCTCGGCACGGGCCTCGCCGAGTGCGGTCTCGAGCTCGAGCCGCGCTTCGGCCAAGGTGCGGCCGCGGATCCGCGCATTGAGGAAATTGCCGGCCTCTGTCAGCGCCGAAGAGGGAACTCCGGGCGGCAGCGTCAACACGCGGTTTTCAACCTGGCCGTCTTCGCCGACCAGGATCACCAGCGCTTTTTCCGGTTCCAGGCGGACGAATTCGATGTGCTTCAGCCGCGCATTGGATTTCGGCGTCAGCACGACGGCGGCGGCCCGGGTCAGGCCGGAGAGCCGCATCAAGGCCTGGTCCAGCGCCGCCTCGACCGATTGCGCCTCGCCGACGGACGAGAGCTGGCTCTGGATCGCCTGCCGCTCGGCCTCGTTGAGGTCGCCGACCTGCATCAGGGCATCGACGAAGAAGCGCAGGCCCAGTTCCGTCGGCAGCCGGCCGGCGGAGGTGTGCGGGGCATAGATCAGGCCGAGCTGTTCCAGATCGGCCATGACGTTGCGCACAGATGCCGGCGACAGCGGCATCGCAATCAGGCGGGAAATGTTGCGCGAGCCGACCGGCTCACCGGTCGCGAGATAGCTTTCGACAATTTGACGAAAGATGTCGCGGGAACGCTCGTTGAGCTGGGCAAGGCCTGCGCGCGGCGCGATCAGATGGATCGGATCGTGATGGGCCACAGACGGTAACTCCTCTCAGATCCTTATAATTTGTCCATCCGGGACGCGTCTGACAAGCGTGGCGTTTGCAGGCCGACGGTCAGGGGGTGAATAAGCCCTTGCCGCCCACCCCCGCCCCACCTACAAGCACCGCGAACAGCCTATTCCCGTGAGTTTTGGAGATTTCCCATGCGGCCAAGCCGCCGTGCGCCCGACGAATTGCGCCCCGTGACGCTGGAGCGCGGCGTGGTCAAATATGCGGAAGGCTCGTGCCTCGTTAAATTCGGCGACACCCATGTGCTGGTCACCGCCACGCTTGAGGACCGCCTGCCGCCCTGGCTGAAGGGGCAGGGCCGCGGCTGGGTCACCGCCGAATACGGCATGCTGCCGCGCGCGACCTCCGAACGCACCCGCCGCGAGGCCTCCGCCGGCAAGCAGAGCGGCCGCACGGTCGAGATCCAACGCCTGATCGGCCGCTCGCTTCGCACCATCGTCGATCTCGAAGCTCTCGGCGAGCGCCAGATCACGGTCGATTGCGACGTGCTCCAGGCCGACGGCGGCACGCGCACGGCCTCGATCACCGGCGCCTGGGTCGCGCTTGCCGATTGCCTCAACTGGATGAAGGCGCGCAACATGGTGAAGGCCAACGTGATGCGCGACAACGTCGCCGCGATCTCCTGCGGCATCTACAACGGCACGCCGGTGCTCGATCTCGACTATACCGAGGATTCGGAAGCCGAGACCGACGCCAATTTCGTCATGACCGGCGATGGCCGCATCATCGAGGTGCAGGGCACCGCGGAACGCGAGCCGTTCACGCAGGACGAGTTCCTGAAGCTGATCGCCCTGGCGCAGAAGGGCATTGCGCGCCTGGTGGACTTGCAGAAACTGGCCGTGGCGTAGTCAATAGGCCCATGCACCGCCGAATCACCGACAAGCTCGTCATCGCCACCCACAATCCCGGCAAGCTCGCCGAGATGAGGGAGCTGCTCGCGCCGTACGGGATCGAGGCGGTGTCGGCGGGCGAGCTCGGCCTAGACGAGCCCGAGGAAACCGGCAACGATTTCCGCAGCAACGCCGCGATCAAGGCGGTCGCCGCAGCGCAGGCGACCAAGCTGCCCTCCTTCGCCGACGATTCCGGCATCGTGGTCGATGCGCTCGATGGCGCGCCGGGAATCTACAGCGCGCGCTGGGCCGGCCCGACCAAGGATTTCAACGCGGCGATGGCGCAGATCGAGCGCCTGCTGCAGGAGCGCGGCGCCACCACGCCGGACAAGCGCAAGGCCCACTTCGTCTCCGCGCTTTGCGTGGCCTGGCCCGACGATCATCGCGAGGAGGTCGAGGCGCGCGTCAACGGCACGCTGATCTGGCCACCGCGCGGCACGGCCGGCTTCGGCTACGACCCGATGTTCCTGCCGGACGGGCACAGCCGCACCTTCGGCGAGATGACCAGCATCGAGAAGCACGGCCTGCCGCCACTTGGCCTCGGCCTGTCGCACCGCGCCCGCGCTTTTCGGAAACTGGCGGAGATCTGCCTTGAGCCGCGCTAACAAGGATGCGTTTGGCGTCTATGTGCACTGGCCGTTCTGCCTGTCGAAGTGCCCCTATTGCGACTTCAACAGCCATGTCCGCCATGCCGCGATCGACGAGACGCGCTTCGCCGCCGCCTTCGCGCGTGAGATCGCAACGACCGCCGAGCGCGCGCCCGGCCGCGAGGTCACCTCGATCTTCCTCGGCGGCGGCACGCCGTCACTGATGCGGCCCGCCACCGTCGGAGCGGTGTTAGACGCGATCGGCAAGCACTGGACCGTCGCAGGCGATGTCGAGGTAACGCTGGAAGCGAACCCGACCAGCGTCGAAGCCACGCGCTTTGCCGGTTATCGCATCGCCGGCGTCAACCGCGTCTCGCTCGGCGTGCAGGCGCTCGACGACGCCTCGCTCAAAGCGCTCGGCCGCATGCACAGCGCGCGCGAAGCGCTCGATGCCGTCGCCATCGCGCGCCGCGCGTTCGACCGCTATTCGTTCGACCTGATCTACGCCCGCCCCGACCAGACGCCGGCGATGTGGGCGGGCGAGCTGCGGCACGCCATCGATGAAGCGGCCGAGCATCTGTCGCTCTATCAATTGACGATCGAGGAAGGCACGCCCTTCTTCGGCCTGCACCAGGCCGGCAAGCTGAAGACGCCGGACGAAGCGGTCGCCCGCGCGCTCTACGACGTCACGCAGGAGACCTGCGACAAGCTCGGGCTGCCCGCTTACGAGATCTCCAATCACGCGCGGCGCGGCGCCGAATGCCGGCACAATCTGGTGTACTGGCGCGGCGAGGAATATGCCGGCATCGGCCCCGGCGCACATGGCCGTCTCGACATCGACGGCGTGCGCCACGCCACCGCCACCGAGAAGCGTCCCGAGGCCTGGCTGATGCGGGTCGAGACCAACGGCGACGGTGTCGTCAGCGACGAGCTCCTCAACAGCGAGGAACGCGCCGACGAATTCCTGCTGATGGGATTGCGGCTCGCCGAAGGCATCGATCCCGAGCGCTACAAGGCCCTCGCCGGCCGCCCGCTCGACCCCCGCCGCATCGCGCTCTTGCGCGAGGAAGGCGCGATCACCGTGGATGCAACGGGACGGTTGCGCGTGACCAGCAGCGGTTTTCCGGTGCTGGATGCCGTGGTCGCGGATCTCGCGGCTTAGCGGATCTCGTAGCCCGGATGGAGCGTAGCGCAATCCGGGACGGTCTCACCGCGTGGACAGAACCCGGATTACGCTGCGCTCCATCCGGGTACGAAACCATTACGCCCCAAAGCTCTTCGGCGAGCCCGCCACCGCAACGCCGCCGCCTTGCGTCACCTTCATCACGGCAAGTCCGCGTTCATTGGTGCCATCCGCGCGGAAGCGAAACAGGCCGTCGATGCCGGCAAAGCCGGAGGGGTTGGTGAGCACGTCGGAAGAGAAGCGCTGGCCGCCTTGCGTGCGCGCCAGCGCGGCAACGAGCGCGACCGCGTCATAGGAAAGGGTCGCGGTGCGGATCGGCTCGGCGCCGTATTTCGTGCGGTAGCGGCCGGAGAAGGCGCGGAAGCCGGCCGGATCGGGCGCGGCGTAAAGGCCGCCCTGCAGCGCGGCGCTGGCATAGACGCGCGGATTGTCCCACAGGCCGGTGCCGAGCAGCTGGATGTTGCGCAGGTTCGCGCCCGCGGCCGTCATCGCATCCGCCACTGACACGACGGCATCGCCGTCATCGGCAATGAATAGCGCGTCCGCACTGCCGAGCTGCTGCGCCACGGTGCGCGCGGGCGTGGCGCGATCGGCACCGTATTTCTCGAACGCAACGATGCGCCCGCCGCGCCGCGGCACCGCCGCCTTCACCGCGGCCTCGACGACATTGCCATAGGCGTTGTCGGGCACCAGCACCGCGACGGAGCGCTTTCCGATGCCGGCGGAATATTCGACGATGCGGTTGACGTCGGACTCCGGCAGGAACGAGAGCAGATAGACGCCGCGTCCGGCGATGCTGGAATCGGTCGAGAAGGCGATGACGGAAATGCCGCGCGTGCGCGCGACCTGCGCCACCGCCGGCACCGATTGCGCGAACAGCGGCCCGAGGATGATCTCGGCACCCTCGTCGACCGCCTGCTGCGCGCCGGCCTGCGCGCCTTGCGGGCTGCCATTGTCGTCCTTGATCAGGAGCTGGATGTTCGGGTTCTGGAACTCGGCCAGCGCCATCTCGGCGGCGTTGCGCATCGATTGCGCGGCGAGCCCGGCATTGCCGGCCGCGGAGAGCGGCAGGATCAGGCCGACCTTCACGCCGCCGGTGCCGGCGGTCGTCGCCTGCTGCTGCGGTCCTGCCGGCTGGGCCGGCGGCGCGGAGCTCGAGAACGGGTTGGAGAACTGGCTGAGGCTTTGCTGCACGCCGGCGCAGGCCGACAGCACGGGCGCGCCGAGCAACAGGCCGAGCGCAGTCCGCCGGGTCGCCCCTGGCGATGGGGATCCCGGAAGGTGAGACTTTGGATGACGCGGGCCGACCATGGCAGCTTCTCTTCCGACCCGCCGTCGCCGGCTGATCACGACATTGCTTTCCGCGACGGGGGGCCGCGGATTCAGGCAGTGTGTCGGCAAATAGTTAACCAAAACAAAAGGATAACAACCGCTTAACGCGGCCGCAATCCCGTCCCGGCAGCTCTTCGCCGTCACTCATTCACCCATCAAGGCGGCGTTTCCGTCGCGAATATGGCGCGAGGGCCCCTACTGCCTCCCGGCGCGATCTCGACCGATCACATTCCCGTCCGTTCCTCGCCCCTCACCTGGATACGATCTTTGGGCACGATCTTTTTCGGCGAGCCGGTTCCCAGCCTTAGCGATCGTGCCTAAGTTGGCTCCATTATGCGCGCAAAGCCGGCCCCGATAAATACGCCTGAAGCTCAAGACGCCGCCTCGCGCGGTTTCTCCATCGATGCCCATCGGCTCGCGGCGCCGAAGGCCGCGCCGGGCCTCCATCTGGTCGCGACCCCGATCGGCAATCTCGGCGACATCACCCTGCGGGCGCTGCAGACGCTCGCCGGCGTCGATGTCATCGCGTGCGAGGACACCCGCATCACGCGCCGCCTGACCGAGCGCTATGCGATCACGGCCCAGCTCAAGCCATATCACGAGCACAATGCGGAGGCCGCGCGTCCCAAAATCCTGGAAGCCCTGGGACAGGGCGGCTCGGTCGCGCTGGTGTCGGACGCCGGCACGCCGCTGATCTCCGATCCCGGCTTCAAGCTGGTGCGCGAGGTCTGCGCCGCCGGCCATGCCGTGTATGCGCTGCCCGGCCCGTCCTCGGTGCTGGCCGCGCTGTCGGTCGCCGCGCTGCCGACCGACCGCTTTTTCTTCGAAGGCTTCTTGCCGGCGAAATCAGCCGCGCGGCGCAGCCGTCTTACCGAGCTCGCCCGCATCGACGCGACGCTGGTGATGTTCGAGTCAGGCAACCGCGTGCAGGATACGCTGGCCGATCTCGCCGAGATCATGGGACCGCGGGAGGCCGCGATCTGCCGCGAGCTGACCAAGCTGCATGAGGAGATTTCGCGCGCAACGCTGAGCGAGCTGGCGCGCGAGGCTGCAACGCTGGAGACACGCGGCGAATTCGTGCTGGTGATCGCTCCGCCCGCGGCCGACGCCGAGGTTCTGACATCGGACGCGCTCGATAGTCTGTTGCGCGAGCAGCTTGCCGCGCACAGCGTCAAGGATGCCGTGGCGCACGCGGTCGCGTTGTCGGGCCGGCCGCGCCGCGAGGTCTATGCCCGCGCGCTCGAGCTCGCAAAGGATTCGCGGGGCAGCGATGGCGAAGACTGAGATTCCTGCGGAACCGAAGGTCGCGTCGCCCGAGCGCGTCGCAGCGTTCCAGACCGGTATTTCCGCGGAGAGCCGTGCCGCCGCCTACCTCATGGCCAAGGGCTACCGCATTCTCGCCAAACGTTACCGCACCCCGCATGGCGAGATCGACATCGTGGCGCGGCGCCGCAACCTGATCGCCTTCGTCGAGGTCAAGGCCCGCGCCACGCTGGACGACGCCGCATTCGCCGTGACGCCGCGCCAGCAGCAGCGCATCATCGACGCCGCGCAAGGCTGGCTCGCAGCGCATCCCGAGCATGCCGAATTCGAATTACGATTCGACGCCATGCTGATTGCGCCGCGCTCGCTTCCGCGCCATGTGTTGGCGGCATTCGACGCCTCGACCTGAAAGGCAGCCCATGAAACTGAACGTCGCCGTCCAGATGGACCCCATCGCCCGCATCAACATCAAGGGCGATTCCACCTTCGCGCTGCTCTTGGAGGCGCAGAAGCGCGGCCATGGCCTGTCCTATTACACGCCCGACAAGCTCTCGATGGTCGGCGAGGAGCTGGTCGCGCCGGTTCAGCTCCTGACGGTGCGCGACGAGCCCGGCGACCATTTCACCCTCGGCGAGCCCAGGCGCGAGGCGCTGAACGGGTTCGACGTGGTGCTGCTGCGCCAGGATCCGCCGTTCGACCTCGCCTACATCACCTCGACGCATTTCCTGGAGCGCATCCATCCGAAGACGCTGGTCGTCAACGATCCCGCCTCGGTGCGCAACGCGCCGGAAAAGCTGTTCGTGATGAATTTTCCGCAACTGATGCCGCCGACGCTGATCTCGCGCGACCTGGATGAGATCAACGCGTTCCGCGACAAGTACGGCGCGGTGGTCATGAAGCCGCTGCACGGCCATGGCGGCGCGGCGGTATTCCGCGTGATGCCGCAGGACATGAATTTCGGCTCGCTGTTCGACATGTTCTCGGTGACGTTCAGGGAGCCCTGGGTGATCCAGCAATTCATCCCCGAGGTGAAGCACGGCGACAAGCGCATCATCTTGGTCGACGGCGAGTTCGCCGGCGCGGTGAACCGCGTGCCGGCCGCCGACGACCTCCGCTCCAACATGGTGCGCGGCGGCGCGGCGCAGGAGACGGAGCTCACCCCGCGCGAGCGCGAGATCTGCGCCACGGTCGGCCCGGCGCTGCGCGAGCGCGGCCTGCTGTTCGTCGGCATCGACGTCATCAACGGCAATCTCACCGAGATCAACGTGACCTCACCGACCGGCATCCGCGCCATCGCACGGCTCGGCGGCCCGGATGTCGCGGCGAAGATCTGGGACGTGATCGAAGCGAAGCGGAAGAAGTAGAGCTCTGCACGCAGCCCGGATGGAGCGTTAGCGAAGTCCGGGATGCTAACGACGTATTCACCATGACGCCGCGCGCGCCGTGCGAACGTACGTGCCCGCGTAGGTGAAACTACGGGGCTGTTGGCCGACCCAATAACGCCGCGTTCACCATCTGCCGAAAACCAGCATCGCGGCCGGCGATCACGTTCGGCCTCGCAACACCCCTTATACTTTTGCTGCCTACTCATCGATGCGGGGGAACACGCCAGGTGCGGTTCGAGTGCCCCGCGTAAGAGTAGAAGCGTATGAATACCGCACGCATTGTCGTTCTCGTCATCGCTCTCGGCGCCGGCGGCGTCGCTGCATATCTGGCGAGCGGCTATCAGAATCCGCCCGCGGCCGTCCTGCCCGTCGCCGAGAAGCTGCCGACGGTCGAGGTCCTTATCGCCAAGAACGACATCCAGCTCGGCCAGGCCGTCAAGCCCGAGGACCTGCAATGGCAGGCCTGGCCCGCGGCAACCGCCAGCAGCGCCTTCATCCGCCGCGACAGCAGGCCCGAGGCACCGACCCAGATCGCGGGCTCGATCGCGCGCGTGCCGTTGATGCAGGGCGAGCCGATCCGCGAGCAGAAGCTGGTCAAGGCCGAAGGCTCCGGCTTCATGGCCGCGATTCTGCCGTCCGGGATGCGTGCCGTCTCCACCGAGATTTCAGCCGAAACCGGCGCCGGCGGCTTCATCCTGCCGAATGACCGCGTCGACATCGTCCTGACCCGCCGGCTGAAGAATCCGGACGGCGGCAACACCAACGGCCCGACCGGCGGCAACGACCTCATCCTGTCCGAGGTCATTCTCACCAACATCCGTGTGCTCGCGATCGACCAGGCCCCGAAGGAAAAGGAGGGCCAGAACGCGGTGGTCGGCAAGACCGTCACGCTCGAGCTGCGGCCCGACCAGATCGCCACGCTTTCGGCCGCACGGCAGGGCGGCACTCTGACACTCGCGCTGCGCAGCATCGTCGATGCCAACGCAGTCGACGGCACGCCCGAGGACCAGGCGATCAAGCGCCCGGGCGGCGTGAACGTAATCCGTTACGGCGTCCAGGCACGGCAACTGACGTCACAGAAGTGATGGGGACAGCATGAACTACGGGGGAGATCGGACGGGTATGCGCATTCGGGGGAAGCGCGCGCGCTCGGTCCTGGCGGGGACGATGTTGGTGCTGGGGCTGCTCGCGGCTTCCGGCATCCTCAGTGCTGCGGAGGCGCCGGTCGGCGACCAGGCGCCGATGCAGGCGTCGGATCTCGGCTTATCGTCGGTTGGGACGATCGCACCGGCGCGGTCGCGCTTTCTGTCGCTCGGCATCGGCAAGTCCGTCGTCATCGACCTGCCGCGCGAGGTCAAGGACGTGCTGGTGGCCGATCCCAAGATCGCCAATGCGGTGATCCGCTCGGCCCAGCGCGCCTATATCATCGGCGGCCAGGTCGGCCAGACCAATGTCGTGTTCTTCGCGGCCGATGGCCAGCAGGTCGCCTCCTATGACATCGCGGTGAAGCGCGACCTCAACGGCATGCGTTCGGCGCTGCGCCAGTCGCTGCCGGGCGTCCAGATCGAGGGCGTCGGCGACAGCGTGATGCTGACCGGCTCGGTGTCGAGCCCGGTCGAGGCCCAGCAGGCCGGCGACGTCGCCGCAAAGCTGGTCGGCGGCGCGGACAAGGTCGTCAACAACATCGTCGTGCGCGGCCGCGACCAGGTCATGCTCAAGGTCGTGGTCGGCGAAGTCCGCCGCGACATCGTCAAGCAGCTCGGCGTCGATCTCAGCGCCAGCCTGAATGCCGGCACGGCGGTGGTGAATTTCAACAATTCCAACCCATTCTCGGTCTCTGGCGGACCGATCGTCAGCAGTAATGGGCTCGGCGTCACCGGCCTCGCCAAGGGCGTCGCCACCGTCAACGCCACGATGCGGGCAATGGAAAGCGCCGGCGTCATGCGGACCCTGGCCGAACCGAGTCTGACCGCGATCTCGGGCGAATCCGCCACTTTCATCGCCGGCGGCGAATTCCCGATTCCCGGGGGCTACGCCTGCGATCCGGTCACTCACGTCTGTACCACCCAGGTCACCTACAAGAAGTTCGGCATCTCGCTGAACTTCACCCCGGTCGTGCTCAGCGAAGGCCGCATCAGCCTGCGCGTGATGACCGAGGTCTCGGAGCTGTCGAACACCAACTCGATCACGTTGACGCAGGCCGTGACCGGGTCCTCGACCAACTCGATCACCATTCCATCGATCCAGACCCGCCGCGCCGAAACGACCCTGGAGATTCCCTCGGGCGGCTCGATGGCGATGGCCGGCCTGATCCAGCAGCAGACCAAGCAGGCGATCAACGGACTGCCTGGTGTCGACCAGGTGCCGATCATCGGCGCGCTGTTCCGCAGCCAGGACTTCGTCAACAACGAGACCGAGCTGATGGTGATCGTGACGCCTTACGTGGTGCGCGCGGTTGCCCAGAAGGAATTGTCGCGGCCCGACGACGGCTTCGCGCCGGCCTCGGACGCACAGAGGGCGCTGCTCGGCCGGGTCAACCGCCTCTATGGCATCGCGAGCCGTGTCGATCCGGTCGCCGGCACGCCGGGCGATTTCGGCTTCATCATCGACTGAGACGAACGGTTTGGGGACCGGGCAAGGCAGGGGCAGGAGGGATCAGGGGATGACGACAACATCAGCCGATCGAGGGCGCAATTTGCGGCTCACGCTGGCACTGACGGGCCTCTCCGTCATGCTCGGCGCCTGCAACACCACCGAGATCGTCACCCAGACGGTGCCGACCGATTATCGCCAGCGCCATCCGATTGCGGTGCAGGAAGGCAAGAAGTCGATCGTGATCTTCGTCGGCAAGAGCAGAGGCGGCCTCTCGGCTGCGCAGCATTCGGACGTCGCGGGCATCGCGCGGGACTGGATGCGCGAAGGCACCGGCTCGGTCGTCGTCGATGTGCCGGTCGACACCGCCAATTCGCGCGCGGCCGCCGCAACCTATCAGGAGATCCGCTCGGTGCTCTCGTCCGGCGGCGTGCCGTCGCGCGCCATCGTCCAGCGGCCCTATCGCCCCGATGATCCCGGGCTACTGCCCACCATCCGCCTGAGCTATTCCAAGATCACCGCGGTCGCCGGCCCCTGCGGGCTGTGGCCCGAAGACGTCGGCCCCAACATCCTCAACCCCGGCTACACCGAGAACCGGCCCTATTTCAATCTGGGCTGCGCCAGCCAGCGCAATCTCGCCGCGATGATCGACAACCCGGCTGACCTAGAGCAACCGCGCGCCGAGACGCCCGCCTATACCGCACGGCGCGAGATCGCGTTCGATCGCTATCGCAAGGGCACGACGACGACGACCACCTATCCCGAATCCGACAAGGCCAAACTCAGCGATACCGCCAAATGACAGGCATCCACGACGAAGACGCGGACGATCCGCAGCATCCCGAGGAACACATCGCCCCGGTTCCTCGCATTTCGGTGCAAGCCTTCTGCGAGACCGAGCAGACGCTCAAGGCGGTGACCGCGGCTGGCCAGGACCGCCGGCTCGCCAAGGCCCATCTCAGCGCCAAGGATGGCGGCCTCGCCGCGGCGATCGAAGCCTATGAATCGATGCCGACGCCGAACGTGATCGTCATCGAGTCCGACGGCACGCGCGACATCCTCGAAGGACTGGACGACCTCGCCGGCGTCTGCGATCCCGGCACACGCGTGGTCGTGATCGGCAGCCCCAGCGACACCGCGCCCTATCGCGAGCTGGTGCGCCGCGGCGTCAACGATTACGTGGTCGGCCCGGTCGAGACCATCGACGTGGTCCGCTCGATCTGCAGCCTGTTCTCGGCCTCGGAAGCCATCATCACCGGCCGCGTCATCGCCGTGGTCGGCGCCAAGGGCGGCGTCGGCGCGTCCACCGTCGCGCATAATCTGGCCTGGACCATTGCCCGCGATCTCTCGCTCGATTCCGTCGTGATCGATCTCGACCTCGCCTTCGGCACCGCGGGCCTCGACTACAACCAGGATCCGGTGCAGGGCATCGCCAACGCGGTGCTGTCGCAGGACCGGCCGGACACGGCGCTGATGGAGCGCCTGCTCGCCAAATGCACCGATCGCCTCAGCCTCCTGGCAGCGCCCGCCACGCTCGACCGCGTCTACGATTTCGGTGCTGAAGCCTTCGATGCCGTGTTCGACACGCTGCGCATGACGACGCCCTGCATCGTGCTCGACGTGCCCCATCAATGGTCCGGCTGGACCCGGCGCGCGCTGGTGAACGCCGACGACATCGTGATCGTGGCCGAGCCCGATCTCGCCAACTTGCGCAACACCAAGAACATGCTGAGCGTGCTGAAGGCGGCGCGACCGAACGACCGGCCGCCGCTGTACTGCCTCAACCAGGTCGGCATGCACAAGCGTGCGGAGATCGAGGTCAAGGCCTTTGCCAAGACCATGGAGAGCCAACCGATCGCGGTGATCCCGTTCGATTCGAAACTGTTCTCGACCGCGGCCAATAACGGCCAGATGATCGCGGAGGTCTCCAGGACCCACCGCACCACCGTTCTGTTCCAGAATATGGCGAACCGCCTCGCCGGCCGCGGCGAGGTGAAGAAGCCGAAGCGCTCGCTGCTCGAGCCGCTTTTGAAGAAGCTGAAGGGCAAGTCGGGGCGCAGCTCGGCCCCGCATCGCAAGGCGTCGTAGGCGTGGCTTATTTGAGCATGATCTCCGCGCAAACGCCTTCCGCGTTTGTCGCGAGGGAAAACCGCTTCACACTTTGCGCTGACGCGGCCCTTCGGGTCCGGATCATGCTCTAGGGCGGACTACCTGTCCGCCCGCTGCTGCTTTTTCGCCAGCAGCTGCTTCAGCGCCGCGACTTTGGCCGCGGCCTGGTCCGGCGGCAAGTCTGCCTTGACGAGGATTTCGGCCTCGGCCTCGCGACCCTGCAATCCCAGCACGAGCGCCAGATTGGCGCGGACCCGCGCATCGTTCTGATTGCGCTGATGGGCGCGGCCGAGCACCTGTTCGGCCTTCGAGAGATTATTTTGCAGCATGTAGGACAGGCCGAGATTGGACAGCACGGTCGGCTCGTTCGGCACGATCTTCAACGCCGCGGCGTAATATTGCTGGGCTTCCTCGTTGCGGCCGAGCTGATCGAGCACAGCCCCTTGCGCCGACAGGATGCGCCAATCGGGATCCTCGGGCGAATGCGCCCGGCCGAGGACGTCGAAGGCCTGCTGGAAATTGCCGTTGTCGGCGAGGGCGCGGCCGTAGCCGGCGAGCAGCGCCTTGTTGCCGGGACGGGCGAGCACGGCCTGCTCCAGCACTGCGACCGCCTGCGCGCGCTGGCCGCTGCCACGCAGCGCCTTGCCGTATTCGAGAGCAATGGCGGGATCGCTCGGCTTGGCGCGATAACGCTCGCGAAGTGCGTCCATCTCCGGCGTGGGGTCGGCCTTGCTGTCGGACTTGCCGTCAAGCTTGGCGGCGGGCTCCCGCTTGCCGCCGAGCGCACCGGTGACGTCGTCGATGCCGGCCGTCTGACAGCCGCAGAGCGCGAGGATCAGGACGGCGGAACACAGATATCCCGCCGGGGATAAGGCGAGGAACGAACGCTTGGGCATACTCTGATCACTCGGCAACTGATCAGAGATGCTTACCGATTAACGCTAAAGTCCCGTTAAGGGGCGCGCCTGTTGATGTTCAGTCGACGAATTCGGCGCCGAATTCGCAGCCGATGCGCCAGCGCAGGCGGCATTGGCGGGAATAATCAGGCGCGAAGATGATGGTGAATTGCGGCGGCACTTCCAGAAATTCCGCCACCACTTTCACGCCGCCATCCGAAATGTCCGTGATCGTGCAATCCCGCGGCAGCGAGCCCGCGCCAAAATGGATCTTGGCGAGGCGGCTGCACACCCGACGTTCGCTTCTCCGGCGATTTGCAAGCATTTGAACTGTTCACCCGTTAGACCACGGCCCATCCCGCAGCCCTAGGAGTAGCGGACATTCGTTGGAATGTGCTGAGGAGAGAAGGCGGCATTCGAGACGTAGTGTCTGGGCTGCGTTTACGATTGGTTAGGATTTGACCGGCCGCCAAGCGATTGTTCCCGTATTGTTCTTGCGGAAACGGCCGCGCTCTGCTACCCCTAATTGCAGCAATGGGCAGGCTGGTTCGGCATGGTTCAGCGGGTTTCTACCGTCGCCTTTGAGGGGATCGAGGCCCGTGCGGTCGACGTGCAGGTGCAGGTCGCGCCCGGCCTGCCCGCCTTTGCCATCGTCGGCCTGCCGGACAAGGCGGTGTCGGAGGCGCGCGAGCGGGTGCGCTCGGCGCTGATCGCCTCGGGGCTGGCGCTGCCGGCGCGGCGGATCATCGTCAATCTGGCCCCGGCCGACCTCCCGAAGGAGGGCAGCCATTACGACCTGCCGATCGCGCTCGGGCTGATGGCCGCGATCGGCGCCATCCCGCCGGATGCGCTGACCGGCTTCACCGTGCTCGGCGAGCTCGGCCTCGACGGCTCGATCGCGCCGGTGGCCGGCGTCCTTCCCGCCGCGATCGGCGCCAATATGCGCGAGGAAGGTCTGATCTGCCCGGCGTCCTGCGGCTCTGAAGCGGCGTGGGCGAGCCCGGACATCCAGATCATTGCCGCACACTCGCTGATCCAGATCGCCAACCATTTCAAGGGCACCCAGGTGCTGTCGCGGCCGACGCCGAAGGTGCATGAGGCCGCCGCCTCGACGCTCGACCTGCGCGACATCAAGGGCCAGGAAAGCGCCAAGCGCGCACTCGAGATCGCGGCCGCCGGCGGGCACCACCTGCTCATGATCGGCGCGCCGGGCGCGGGCAAATCGATGCTGGCCGCCCGCCTGCCCTCGATCCTGCCGCCGCTGTCGCCGAGCGAGCTGCTCGAGGTCTCGATGATCGCCTCGGTCGCCGGCGAGATCGAAGGCGGCGCGCTGACGGCGCGCCGCCCGTTCCGCTCGCCGCACCATTCCGCCAGCATGGCCGCGCTCACCGGCGGCGGCGCGCGCGCCAAGCCCGGCGAGATCTCGCTGGCGCATCAGGGCGTGCTGTTCCTCGACGAATTGCCGGAATTCGATCCGCGCGTGCTGGATTCGCTGCGCCAACCGCTGGAGAACGGCGAGGTCGCGGTGTCGCGCGCCAATCATCGCGTCACCTACCCTGCCCGCTTCATGCTGGTCGCGGCGATGAATCCCTGCCGCTGCGGCAATGCGTTCGAGCCCGGCTATGCCTGCAAGCGCGGCCGCATCGACCGCTGCACCGGCGATTACCAGGCGCGCATCTCCGGTCCGCTGATGGACCGCATCGATCTGCGCATCGAGGTACCGGCGGTGACGGCCGCCGACCTGATCCTGCCGCCGCCGTCGGAAGGATCGGCCGAGGTCGCTGCCCGCGTGGCGGCGGCGCGCGACATCCAGCTGGCGCGCTATGCGGATGCAGGCCTGCCCCATGTCCGCACCAATGCTGAAGCCCCCGCCTCCGTGCTGGAGGAGATCGCAAAGCCGGACGCGCGGGGCCAAAAACTGCTGCGCGACGCCGCGGAGACCATGCGCCTGTCGGCGCGCGGCTATCACCGCGTGCTGCGGGTGGCGCGCACGCTGGCCGACCTCGACCATGCCGACAAGATCGGCCGGCTGCACCTCGCCGAAGCGCTGTCGTACCGCGCACTCGCGGAGGATGTGCGCCAGCTGGCTTGATCATTCCGCGCATCAACCCGGCGGTAACGACTTTCCTTTACGCTCTGCAAACCATAAGGCCCGACGCGTTTCGGTTGTGAGTTCCCGGGGCCTAGCGAGTAGAGCGTCATGTTGCGTTTCAAGTTCCTGGCCTCGGCTGTTCCCCTGTTGGCGGCTGCGGTGTTCGCCCGCGCCGAGATCGGATCGGTGTCGCATCCCTGCATCGCGTTGGGCGACACATCGGTCGAGCTCACCTCGCTGTTCTGGACCGCCGGCGTGCATGTCGCCTTCACCGACGATCCCGCGCAGGCGACGGTGCGGGTCCAGATCACCGAGGATGCCGACGCCGCGGATTTTGCCGTGGTCGACGACGGCCTCGGCTCCGAGCCTGACACCTGCCAGGCCAGCCCTTCGACGCGTCTCGTCTCGATCGCCGCGCAGCCGGTCGACGGCGGCCAGGTGGTCTATCTCTCCAGCGAAGGACCGGCGGATTACCGCATCTATGTGCGCTCAAAGACGTTCTCGCCGCGCGAGGCGGCGGCGCTGATCGTCGGCGCCCGCGGCGGCCATGGCCGCTTCCAGGCGGCATCGCTTTAGAGCTTTGTGTTTGAGCATGATCTCCGCGCAAACACGTTCCGCGTTTGTCGCGAAGGAAAACCGCTGCACACTTTTCGCTAACGCGGCCCTTCGGGTCCGGATCATGCTCTGACCCGTTAACGTCTCGTCAACCCTGTTCGGAGGCGGCGCCACCGCCGCAATTTGTTCGCAAGGTCGGCGGGCCATCGTCGCACGCGGCGGCGGGGTTTCAGGCAAGGGTCGGTTGCGATGGGTCGGACGTTCCGGATCAAGGTGCGCATGCGTCGTTTCAGGCGACGGCATCCGAGGCTCGCTTTCGCGATCCGCTCCTTCATGATCTTCTCGGCGACGTTCGGCGGCGCCTATGGTTTCGTCTCCGGCAGCCGGTCCGACAATTCCGGCTACGATCCCCACACCTTTGCGATCGGCGCCAGCTTCCTGTTCGCGCTCGCCTGCCTCGGCCTTGCGACGCTGAGCATGCGTCTGCGCTTCGTCAATAAGCGGCTGCGGACGCTCGCCGCCCACAACGAAGCCTTGATCGACCGCAATTGGGAGCTGAAGGAAGCGGAAGAGCGCGCCCGCAGCCTGTTCGAGCAGCAGGGCGACCTCATCGTGCTGCGCGCTTCCGACGGCCGCATCACCTTTGCCAACGAGGCCTATTGCGCGCTCGCAGGACAGGCGCGCAGCGCGCTGGTCGGCACGCGATTCGATTTCGACGTGCTGGAGCAGGGCGACAGTGCCCGCGAGAGCAGCGGCACGCGCATCCACGACCAGAAGATCGCAACCCCGCTCGGCGCGCGCTGGATCGCCTGGCGCGAGGGCTATGTCCGCCTCGATGCCGGCCAGCCCGCCGAGTTGCAGAGCGTCGGACGCGACGTCACCGACCGCACCGAGACCGAGCGCGCATTGTCCGACGCGCGCGACCAGGCCGACGCCGCCAACCGCGCCAAGTCGCGCTTCCTGGCGATGGCCTCGCACGAGATCCGCACCCCCCTGAACGGCATCATCGGTATGGGCGGCCTGTTGCTCGACACCGATCTGACGCCGGAGCAGGCGACCTATGCCAGGGCGGTGAAAACCTCGGGCGAAGCCTTGATGGCGCTAATCGAGGAGCTGCTCGACTATTCCAAGATCGAGGCCGGCAAGCTCGACCTCGATCAACGTCCCTTCGCGCTCTCGACCCTGGTCGAAGAGATCACCGAGCTGCTCGCGCCGCGCGCGCAGGCGAAGTCGCTCGAGATCGCCGCCTATGTCGACGAGCGCCTGCCGCTCGAAGTGGTCGGCGACGCCGCGCGGCTGCGCCAGGTGCTGCTCAATCTCGCCGGCAACGCCATCAAGTTCACGAGCAGCGGCGGCGTGGCACTGATCGTCGAGCCCGGCATCTGGCCGAACGAGATCAGCTTCCTGGTTCGCGACACCGGCATCGGCATCGCAGCCGAAGCCCAGCAGCGCATCTTCCGCGAATTCGAGCAGGCCGACGAGCGCGTCGTCCGCACCTATGGCGGCACCGGACTTGGCCTCGCCATCAGCGAGCGCATCGTCAAGCGCATGGGCGGCCGGATCACTCTCACGAGCGAGCCGGGCAAGGGCTCGACTTTCGAGGTCGCGGTGCCGCTTCCGCCGTCGCAAGGCGGCGCCGGGCAGACCGCCTTTCCGAGTCCCGACCTCACCGGCAAGTCGATGCTCCTCGTCGCCAACGGCATCGAAGCCTCGCTCATCGCGCGGCGGCTCGAACGCTGGGGCAGCCAGACGTGCCTGGTTGCAGATGCGGCGGTCGCCGAAGCATTGCTGCCGGAACGCTCCTGGCACGCGGTGCTGATCGATCGGGCGATCGGCCCCGCCGCGGCCGATCAGCTCGGTGAGGCCGCCCGCGCGCATGCCTTGCAGCGCCTCGTGCTGCTGACGTCGAGCTCGCGGCACGAGAAGCTGTCGGCGGCTTTCACCGGCTTTCTGGTGAAGCCGCTGCGCGCGGCCTCGCTCGCCGCACGCCTTGCCCTGACGCCGGAGGTCGCCTCGCCCGATCTCGCGCCGGAGCCGCCGCCGGCCTCCGCCGGCCCCGCACCGGCGAAAGGCCTGTCGATCCTCGTCGCCGAGGACAACGAAATCAACGCCTTGCTGATGCGCTCGCTGCTGACCAAGCTCGGCCATCGCGTCGTCATTGCCGTCCATGGCGAGGCCGCGCTGGAATCCTGGCTCGCCGCCTCATCGGCCGGCACGCCCTACGATCTCGTGCTGATGGACATCCAGATGCCGCAGCTCGACGGCATCGAGGCGACAAAGCGCATCCGCGCGCACGAGGCCGCGCTGGGCGATTCCCGGACGCCGATCCTGGCGCTCACCGCCAACACGCTGTTGGAGGATCGTTATGCCTGCTTCGAGGCAGGCATGAACGGATTTCTGATCAAGCCGGTCGACCGTGAGAAGCTCGAGGAGGCGCTGGCGGGCCTTGCTGCGTCCCGGCACCAGACGGTTCCGGATCTCACGGGAACCTGATCTCGTCTGACGATCCCAATTGAAATCGAGCGCTTTGCGCGTCACGATCCCTCCGGGGGCATTTTGCAACCAAAGGATTTTGCGCATGAACGTGCTTTGCCGCCTCGCCCTGATTGTTCTCCTGGCTGGAATCTCCCGCCACGCAGCCGCCGACACACCGGACCTCATCTCGTCGCTCAAGCAGGGCGGCTACGTCCTGATCTTCCGACACACCGCGACTGACGACAGCCAGAAGGATGTCTATCCCTTCAAGTTCGACGACATGAGTGCCCAGCGTCAGCTCAGCGAGAAGGGCAGGGACGCGGCGCGCCAGATCGGGACGGCGATCAAGGACCTCGCGATCCCCATCGGCGACGTCTACACCAGCCGGCTGAACCGCGCGGTCGAGGCCGGCAAGCTGATCTCCGGCCGTGAGGTCAAGCCGGTCGATGCCCTGACCGACAGCAGCAACGCCAGCGCATCGGGAATGGCAAACCCGACCGGCGCCAATGCCAAGGCCGGGCAGGCCGTGCGTCAGCTCGTCGATGCGCCGCCGCAGGCCGGCACCAACACGGTCCTGGTCACCCACAAGACCAACATCGCCGACGCCTTCGGCAAGGACGCCGGCAACGTCGGGGAAGGCGAGGCCTTCGTCTACAAGGCCGGCAGCTCGGGCCCCGCCACCTTCGCAGGGCGCATCACGCTGGCGGATTGGATCGCAAAAGCGGGCAGGTGAGGACCTGCCGCTCCGCCACGGTGTTGTGCTACGGACATCATCTGGCGAACGAGCGAAGAGCTGGCGAACACGTGAGAACATCGGAGAATCGTTCATTCCTCATCCTGCTCGGCGCGATCTCCGTCGCGTTCGTCTGGGTGCTTTGGCCGTTCTCCGGTGCCGTGTTGTGGGCCACGCTGCTGGCCATCATCTTCGCCCCGTTCTATCGGCGGGTGCTGAGATCCGTGCCCGAAAAGCACAACCTTGCCGCCCTCGTCACCGTCATCGTGGTGGTCGTCATGGTCCTGATCCCCGTGGCGGTCATCATCGCGTCGCTGATCGACCAGGGCGGGGAGCTGTATCAGCGCGTTCAGAGCGGGGAGATCAGCCTCTCTCATCCCCTGCAGCAGCTGAAATCCGCGCTGCCCGCCTGGGCTGTGTCGCTCGGAGACCGCCTGGCCGGCATCGATTTTTCGGCCCTGAGGGAACGCCTGTCGGGTCTGGTCGTCCCTGCCGGACAACAGCTGGCCGGGCACGCGATCAACATCGGTCAGGTGACGCTGGAGTTCGTCGCAAGCCTGCTCGTGATGCTGTACCTGCTGTTCTTCCTGCTGCGCGACGGTGACGAGCTCAATGCCCGCATTCGCGAGGCGCTCCCGCTGAGCCCGAACCATACCGCGGAAATTCTCGATGTCTTCACCCTGGCGGTTCGTGGAACGATCAAGGGGATCGTTCTCGTCGCGTTGATACAGGGAGCACTCGGCGGGCTCATCTTCTGGCTGCTCGGCCTCACCGCGCCGCTGCTGGCGGGCGCGCTGATGGCGCTGCTCTCGCTGCTGCCGGTGCTCGGCTCCGCGCTGGTCTGGGTTCCGGTTGCGCTTTACCTGCTTGTGGCAGGTTCGGTCACGAAGGGACTCATCCTGCTCGCTTTCGGCACCTTCGTGATCGGCCTTGCGGACAATTTTCTCCGCCCGATCCTGGTCGGCCAGTCGATCCAGATGCCGAGCTATATCGTGCTGCTCGCCACGCTGGGCGGCCTTGCGACGTTCGGAGCGAACGGGTTCGTGATCGGCCCGCTCGTCGCTGCAATGTTTCTGACGACGTGGCACATCTTCGTCGTCTCGAAGTCGAAACAGGGGGCCCCGAAATGATCGTCATGCCGGGCCTGGAGCGGGCGATCCGGCCGACGCGGTCTCTCATGCAGCAGAGACAATGAAGCGCGGTGCAGACAGCTTGTCGGGCGTCGTCTGGCCTCCCCGGAAGACGGTATTTGCCTGCGCGGCGCGCTTGCAATGCGGGCACACAAAGAGATGCGCGATGACCGGGGTCGGCTCGTCCGTGAGCAATTCCGAGCGGAACCACTTCATTTCGACGTGGCAGTCCGGGCAGACCGGAGCTTCCAGCTGCTCCGCAGCGCTCCTGAGACGATCAACCATGGTGTGCCCCCGCCGTTTTCCAAGGAATAGCGGAATACCCATTATTGGTCTGCAACAAAAGATACTCTGCCCGAACGGTCAAGAACCTACGCTCACCGCCGCGCTTACAGTCGCCTGAGCGCCACGCTCTCCACGGTGTGGTCGGCGCCCTTCTTGAGGATCAGCGTCGCACGGGGCCGGGTCGGCAGGATGTTGTCCTCGAGATTGGCGAGGTTGGTACGCTCCCAGATAGCGATCGCGGTCGCGGTGGCTTCCTCGTCCGACAACAGCGCATAGCGGTTGAAGTATGATTTTGGATTGGTGAACGCGGTGTCGCGCAGCGCCAGGAAGCGCTTGATGTACCATTGCCGCAGCGCCGCCTCGTCGGCGTCGATATAGACCGAGAAATCGAAGAAGTCGGAAACCACCGGCACCGCCTTGCCATCGCGCGGCAGCTTGCCGGTCTGCAGCACGTTGACGCCTTCAACGATCAGGATGTCGGGCTGGTCGATCTCGGCCCATTGGTTCGGCACGATATCGTAGGTCAGATGCGAATAGACCGGCGCGCGGACGTGGCGACGGCCAGCCTTGATGTCGGAGAGGAAGTTGAGCAGCATCGGCAGATCGTAGCTCTCCGGAAAACCCTTCTTCTGCATGATGCCGTGCCGCTCGAGCACCGCATTGGGATAGAGAAATCCGTCGGTGGTGATCAGTTCGACTTTCGGCCGCGGCGACCAGCGCGCCAAGAGGGCCTGGAGCACGCGTGCCGTGGTGGATTTCCCGACCGCCACCGAGCCGGCGACGCCGATGATGTAGGGCACCTTGCGGTCCCTGATGTTGAGGAACTGGCGCTCGGCGTAGTACAGCCGCTGCATGGCATCGACGTAGATCGACAACAGGCGCGACAGCGGCAGATAGATGTCTTCGACCTCCTGCAGGTCGAGGCGATCGTGCAGCGAACGCAGCCGGTCGAACTCGCCCGGCTCGAGCGTCATCGGCGTATCGTCGCGCAGTCGCGCCCATTCCTCACGCGTATAAACGCGGTAGGGATTGTACTGCTGCTCGGGTGCGCGGATATCCATGACGCCGCCTTTCCGTTGCGATCTATTCGCCCTTGCCTAGCCGCCCTTGCGCGACGCCTTCTCTTCCAGCCCCGACATCGAGGTCCGCTTGTCCAGCGCGGCCTCGACCTCTTCCAGCTTTATGCCGCGCGCCTTCAGCAGCACAAGGAAATGATAGAGCAGGTCGGCACTTTCAGCGATCAGATGCGCGCGATCGTTTTCGACTGCAGCGATTACGGTTTCGACTGCTTCCTCGCCGAACTTCTTGGCGCAATGCTCGGGGCCTTTGTCGAGCAGCTTGCGGGTATACGATGCTTCGCCGCCGGACGCTGCGCGGGCGTCGATGGTTTCGGCCAGATCATGGATCGTGAAACGCGGCATCGGACTCACTCGGAAACACGCTTGAAAGCAAGCTTGGCAACAGATTTGGCCACGGCGGCCATCCCCGTCCGCCAATGTTAGCATCGTTACGAACCGGAGTCGTCAGGCATCCAGGCGCATCGGCAGCCCACGCCGCGCCATGTGCTCCTTGGCCTCACGAATGGTGAATTCCCCGAAATGGAAGATCGAAGCCGCCAGCACCGCGGTGGCGTGCCCGTCGCGGATACCGTCGACGAGATGGTCGAGATTGCCGACGCCGCCCGAGGCGATCACGGGAACGGGAACGCTGTCGGCGATCGCGCGGGTCAGCGGAATATCGAATCCCTGCCTTGTGCCGTCGCGGTCCATCGAGGTGAGCAGGATTTCACCGGCGCCGAGCGAAACCACCTCCTGCGCGTATTCGATCGCGTCGATGCCGGTCGAGTTGCGCCCGCCATGGGTGAAGATCTCCCAGCGGTCGCCGCCCGGACGCTTGACGCGCTTGGCATCGATCGCGACCACCACGCACTGCTCGCCGAATTTTTCAGCGGCTTCCTTGACGAATTCGCGCCGCGACACCGCGGCGCTGTTGATCGACACCTTGTCGGCGCCGGCGCGCAGCAGCGTCTTGATGTCGTTGACCTCGCGCACGCCGCCGCCGACGGTGACAGGCATGAAGCAGGCTTCCGCCGTGCGCCGGACCACGTCCAGCATGATGCCGCGGTTCTCGTGGGTCGCGGTGATGTCGAGGAAGGTGAGCTCGTCGGCGCCGGCGGCGTCATAGGCGATGGCGGCCTCGACGGGATCGCCGGCATCCCTGAGATCGACGAAGTTGACGCCCTTGACGACGCGGCCGTCCTTGACGTCGAGGCAGGGGATCACGCGCACCTTGAACATGGGTCAGCTCCTGCGCGCGTCGCGGATCAACGTGAGGGCGGCGGCGGGATCGAGCCGGCCGTCATAGAGCGCGCGGCCGGCGATCGCGCCGGCGAGCTTCTTCGCGCGCGGCGTCAGCATGGCTTTCACGTCCTCGATCGAGGCGAGGCCGCCGGAGGCGATCACGGGAATCGAGATGGCATCGGCCAGCGCGATGGTCGCCTCTAAGTTCAAGCCCTTGAGCAGGCCGTCTCGCGCGATGTCGGTGAAGATGATGGCGGCAACGCCGGCATCCTCGAAGCGCTTGGCGATCTCGAGCACAGTCACTTGCGAGGTCTCGGCCCAGCCTTCGACCGCGACCTTGCCGTCGCGCGCATCGAGCCCGACCGCGACGCGGCCGGGGAATTTTTTGGCGGCGCTTTTCACCAATTCAGGATCGCGCACCGCGGCGGTGCCGATGATGACGCGGGTGATGCCCTTGTCGAGCCAGGCTTCGACGGTCGCGAGATCGCGAATGCCGCCGCCGAGCTGCACCGGAATCTTGATCGTCTTCAGCATCGCCTCGACGGCCCCGGCATTCACAGGCTTGCCGGCGAAGGCGCCGTCGAGGTCGACGACGTGGAGATATTCAAAGCCCTGCGCGGCAAAGCTCTGCGCCTGTGCGGCCGGATTGAGATTGAACACGGTCGCGCGCGCCATGTCGCCTTGCTCGAGGCGCACGCACTGGCCGTTCTTGAGGTCGATCGCGGGAAAGAGAATCACGGTTTCCATCGCAAGAAGTTCGAGATCAGGGCCAGCCCGAAGCGCTGGCTCTTCTCGGGGTGGAATTGCGTGCCGATGGCGGTGTCCTTGCCGACGATCGCCGTGACGGGCCCCCCGTAATCGGCGCGCGCAAGCACGTCCGCCTCGCTGGCGGCGTTGAGATGGTAGGAGTGCACGAAATAAGCGTGCTGGCCCTTCGGACCGAGCGGCAGCTTGTTCAGCACCGGATGCTCCTGCAGCAGGTCCAGCGTATTCCAGCCCATGTGCGGGATCTTCAGGCTTTCATCGCGCGGCGTGATCTTCTCGACGTCGCCGCCGATCCAGTTCAGCCCTTCGGTGACGACATGCTCCTTGCCGCGGCTCGCCATCAGCTGCATGCCGACGCAGATGCCGAAGAACGGCCGCGCCTTGACGCGCACCGCTTCGGTGATGGCCTCGACCATGCCGTTGACGGCGTCCAGCCCGCGCCGGCAATCGGCGAAGGCACCGACACCCGGCAGCACCAGGCGATCGGCCTCGTAAGCCTGGTCCGGATCGCTGGTAACAAAGACCTTTTGCGGGCTCTCCAGGCTGCGCGCGGCGCGCTCGAAGGCTTTCGCGGCTGAATGCAGATTGCCGGAACCGTAATCGATGATGGCGACGCTCATCTTGACCCTCCCGGTTCTGGAAACAACCCAATGATGCCGCCGGCCGGAATCGGCGGCGGGTTCGAGAATGGCTGGCCCGGCACATTCCGGGTCGGCGGCGGGCCGCCGCGGTCGACGGCCCATTGATCGCCAGCGCTACCGTTCTGCTTCTGGCTCCAGCGCTCGAAGAAGCGGCGCTCCGCAGTATCGCTGTCGTCGGCGACGACGATGTCGAGCTGCCGCCACTTGCCGCGCGACAAGGTCCAGCGGCGCAGGCTCGAGGCTTCGAGGCCCATCAGCAGCGCGACGATGCAATCGGCGAAAAAGATAGAGGAGCGCCCGACGCCGAGGCTCGACAGCCCCGCGTTGAACGCAACCAGGAAGATCAGATAGCCGATCAGCGCCAGCCACAGCCGATTCCACAGCAGCCAGAACGGACCGAAGATCATCGCCCAGAAATGGAAGCCGTCGCGCACGAACACGAACTTGTCGGACGCGCGCGGATCGGCTCCTGCGGGTGAGGGAGCGTGAACTGTGTAGACAGGCATGGGTGATGCCCCGTTCTCGAAATTCAGTGATGCCGCCAGCAGCGTTCGCCGCAAGACGGAAGATGTCAGCCGCCGAGCGAGCCCTTGGTGGAGGGGATTTCGCCCGCCGCCTTCGGATCGATCGCCACGGCCGCGCGGAGCGCCCGAGCCAGACCCTTGAAGCAGGACTCGGCGATATGATGGCTGTTATCGCCATATAGGGTCTCGACGTGGAGAGTCACGCCGGCGTTGATGGCAAAAGCCTGGAACCACTCGCGCACCAGCTCGGTGTCGAACTCGCCGATCTTGTGCCGGGGGAAGTCGGCCTTGAACACCAGGAACGGGCGGCCCGAGATGTCGATCACCACGCGCGTCAGCGTCTCGTCCATGGGCATGTGCACGCCGGCATAGCGGGTGATACCCGCCATGTTGCCGAGTGCCTGCTTGACCGCCTGGCCAAGCGCGATGCCGGTGTCCTCGGTGGTATGGTGATAATCAATGTGCAGATCGCCCACCGCCTTGACCGTGAGGTCGATGCGGGAATGGCGGGCGAGGAGATCGAGCATATGGTCGAAAAAGCCGATGCCGGTCGCGATATTGGCCACGCCGGTGCCATCGAGGTTCACGGAGACCTCGATGTCGGTTTCCTTGGTCTTGCGCTTGATCGTCGCGGTGCGCATTGAAAGCTGGCTTTCATCCTAGCTAGGGAGCCGAAAACGCCAGTCTCTTAACAGCCAAATGACACCTTCGCTACTGCGGGAACGGCCGGCCGGACCTCTACTTCTGCCTATGGTGAGCGAAATTCGGCCCGGAACGGCCCGTTGTGCCCTTCGTCCCGACCGCCTAAATCAGGCCGGACAGTGAGGTATTCATGCAGGACTCCCAGAACAGCTCGCCGGGCTGGCACGGCACCACGATTCTAACGGTCCGCAAGGGCGGCAAGGTGGTGGTCGGCGGCGACGGCCAGGTCTCGATCGGCCAGACCGTGATCAAGTCCAATGCCAAGAAGGTCCGCAAGCTCGGCAAGGGCGACGTGATCGGCGGCTTTGCCGGCGCCACGGCTGACGCCTTCACGCTGTTCGAGCGGCTCGAATCCAAGCTCGAGCAATATCCGGGGCAGCTGACCCGGGCGGCGGTGGAGCTCGCCAAGGACTGGCGCACCGACCGCTATCTTCGGCGGCTGGAGGCCATGATGATCGTGGCTGACAGGGACGTCTCCCTCGTGCTGACAGGCACCGGCGACGTGCTCGAACCCGAGGCCGGCGTGATGGCGATCGGCTCCGGCGGCAATTACGCGCTGGCGGCGGCCCGGGCCCTGCTCGACACCGACAAGGACGCCGAGACCATCGTCCGCCGCTCCCTCGACATCGCCGCCGATATCTGCGTCTACACCAACCGGAATCTGACGATCGAGAGCCTGGCGACGGGGTAGGTCATGGCGCCTGCCTACGCCTTCCGCCCGCTGACCTTGGCCGACATGCCGCTGATCCGGCGCTGGCTCGCCACACCGCATGTCGCCGAGTGGTGGCATGATCCGGAGACGCTGGAATTCGTCGGCGGCGACCTCGATCATCCTGACCTGGCGCAGTTCATCGTCAGCCTTGACGGCCGGCCTTTCGCCTACCTGCAGTGCTACCGGCTCGGCGATTGGCATATCAGCTTCGGCCCGCAGCCCGTGGGCACTCGCGGCCTCGATCAGTTCATCGGCGAGGCTGACATGCTCGGATGCGGCCACGGCTCCGCTTTCATCCGCGCCTTCATCGACCAGCTCTTCGCGCGCGGTGTGCCGCGCATCGTGATAGACCCGAGTCCTTCCAATGCGCGCGCGATTCGTGCCTATGAGAAAGCTGGCTTCGTGCCGCGGCACGAGATCGTCACGCCCGATGGTCCCGCACTCCTGATGATCCGAGACCCATGACGCTCGCCGCAACTCCCGCCGCCAAGACCACATTCCCGCCGCTCGCCTGGGCCGGCATCGCGCTGTTGCTGCTGGCGCTGCAGGCCGCGATCCTGCTGGCGATGGGGCGGGTGCCGATCTGCGCCTGCGGCACCATCAAGCTGTGGCACGGCGTGGTGAACAGCTCGGAGAATTCTCAGCAGATTGCAGACTGGTACACGTTCTCACACGTCCTGCACGGCTTCCTGTTCTACGGCCTGACTTGGCTTTTGTTTGCGCGGTTACCCTTGCTGCCTCTCTCCTGGCCCGCACGGCTGATCATCGCCATCCTGATCGAAGGCGCCTGGGAGATCGTCGAGAACTCGCCCTTCATCATCGAGCGCTACCGCGCCGGCACGATCTCGCTGGATTATTACGGCGACAGCATCCTCAATTCGGTCTCGGACAATCTGGCCATGATCTTGGGGTTCCTGGCCGCACGCGCGCTGCCTGTCACCACGACCGTGCTGCTGGGGCTGGCCTTCGAGATCGTGCTGGCGCTCCACATTCGCGACAATCTGACGCTCAATATCCTGATGCTGATCCATCCGATCGAGGCCGTGAAGCAATGGCAATCCGGCCCGCCGATCATCTGACCCAAAATGCGGCTTGTCCTTGGCCGTCTCCCGCCCTAGCTAATCAGACATGACAGACTTCTCCCCCCGCGAAATCGTTTCCGAACTCGACCGTTTCATCGTCGGCCAGGGCGACGCCAAGCGCGCCGTATCGATCGCGCTGCGCAACCGCTGGCGCCGGCAGCAGCTCACCGGCTCCTTGCGCGAGGAGGTGCTGCCGAAGAACATCCTGATGATCGGCCCCACCGGCGTCGGCAAGACGGAAATCGCGCGGCGGCTCGCCAAGCTCGCGAATGCGCCGTTCCTGAAGGTCGAAGCGACCAAGTTCACCGAGGTCGGCTATGTCGGCCGCGACGTCGAGCAGATTATCCGCGATCTCGTCGAGGTCGCAATCGCGCAAGTGCGCGAGCGAAAGCGCAAGGACGTGCAGGCGCGCGCCCAGCTTGCCGCCGAGGAGCGCGTGCTCGATGCGCTGGTCGGCGCCAATGCGAGCTCGGCGACGCGCGAATCCTTCCGCAAGAAGCTGCGCGCCGGCGAACTGAACGACAAGGAAATCGAAATCGAGACGCAGTCGTCGGGCGGCGGCATGCCGATGTTCGAGATTCCGGGCATGCCGGGCGCCCAGATGGGCGCGATCTCGCTCGGCGACATCTTCGGCAAGCTCGGCGGCCGCAGCAAGACGCGCCGGCTGACAGTGGAGAGCTCGCACGAGATCCTCGTCAACGAGGAATCCGACAAGCTCTTGGACACCGAGCAGCTGACGCTGGAGGCGATCAGCGCGGTCGAGAACAACGGCATCGTGTTCCTCGACGAGATCGACAAGATCTGCGCTCGCGACGGCCGCGTCGGCGGCGACGTCTCGCGCGAGGGCGTGCAGCGCGATCTCCTGCCGCTGATCGAAGGCACCACGGTCTCGACCAAGCACGGCGCGGTCAAGACCGACCACATCCTGTTCATTGCGTCGGGCGCCTTCCACGTGGCCAAGCCGTCGGACCTGTTGCCGGAATTGCAGGGCCGCCTGCCGATCAGGGTCGAATTGCAGGCGCTGACCCGCGACGACATGCGCCGCATCCTGACCGAGCCCGAGGCCTCGCTGATCAAGCAATATGTGGCCCTGATGCAGACCGAAGGCGTGACGCTCGACATCACCGACAGCGCCATCGATGCGCTGGCCGACATTGCGGTTGCCGTCAACTCAACGGTCGAGAACATCGGCGCCCGGCGGCTGCAGACGGTGATGGAGCGGGTGCTGGACGAGATCTCCTTCACCGCCCCCGACCGCAACGGCGAGACCGTCCGGCTCGATGCGGATTACGTGCAAAAGCACATCGGCGATCTCGCCAAGAATGCGGATCTGAGCCGCTTCATTTTGTGATTCGGAGCGGTCACGCTATTGATGCGGCGTGACCGTACGCATCCTGCAAAATCCCTGGCGGCTCCTGCTCGCGATCAACGCGGCGGTCATCGTCGGCGTGCTCATTCACAAGATCCAGCTGCCGCCTTACGTCCCCTACATCCATCTCCTGGTCGACTATCATTTCGGCTTCATCAAGCGCGCGCTGATCGGGGCAATCGTCGCGCTGTTCACCGACAAGGTGCCGGTATGGCCAGTGTTCGCGCTCGGCGGGGCGACGTGGCTGGCAACGCTGGGCCTCTATGCCAGGCTGTTCCAGAAGACGTTCGGTTTTTCCGCGAGAACGCTGCCGCTGTTCGTCTTCACCGCGGGCTCGCCGTTCTTCCTCAAGAACTTCATGCACACGCTCGGCCATTTCGACATCTATGGCTGCGCGCTGGCGATCATCCTGCTGCTGATGCCGGCGGGCTCGCTGGTCTTCGTGGCGACGGCTGCGCTGTTCTCGATCGTTCTCGTGCTGATCCATCACATTCATCTCTTGATGTACGTGCCGACGATCATCACCATCGTCGTGATCCGGCATTACCTTGCTTACGGTTGTGACCGCAGCAATGTTGTCTTCGGCGGGGTCGCTCTCGCCATTGTCTCCGCGCTGTTCTTCGCCGCGCAGTTTCTGGGAACGATGCCGGTCCCCGAAGCGGACTTCGTCGCCTATCTCAAAAGCCGGATGGCCGATCCTGCGCGCATCGACCTCTTGCAATTCGCCTACATCTGGTACCAGCCGCTGGCGAAGGAGGTTGCCGACACCTGGGGCCGCCTGCCGCACAACATCCTCGGCGTGCCCGTGTTCGCAGCTCTGATCTGGCTGCACGCGCCGCTGTGGCGCTTCTTTGCCAGCCTGATCGGCGCGCTCGCCAGCGATCTGCACAAGCGGCTCGTCATCGCAGCACTGGTCGCCATCAGTGTCGCCTATCTCGTGATGTTCGCGATGGTGTTCGACTATTCACGCTGGATCTCGAACTGGGCGGTCTGCATGTTCCTGATCCTTCACGCGGTGAAGATGCTGCCGGCCAAGCAGGAAGCAGCGCCGATTCCGGCGGAGGATCGCAAGACCAGCATTTTCGGTTTGATCCTCACGTTGATACCACGCGTCGGAATCATCCGACCGTTTTAGAGGTAGACCCAGCCTCAGAGAAGGTGAGCTCCCTCACCCGCTTGCGGGCAGGGCTATCGCATTTGAGATTTTCCCTGCGGCCATCCTTCGAGACGCCCGCTTGAGGCGGGCTCCTCAGGATGAGGTCGGAGTGCGCGGTGGCAGTTTCAACGGGCACTGACGCCGATTAGCCTCATCCTGAGGAGGCGCGTCAGCGCCGTCTCGAAGGACGAGGCGTGCGCGCAGACCGCCGCCACAAGTCATATGCGATTGCCCTGCGCTTGCGGGGGAGGGTTGGGGAGAGGGTGTCTCCACAGAGGGATTCCCCAAGAGGAGAGAACCCTCACCCGCCGCGCTTCGCGCGTCGGCCTCTCCCGCAAGCAAGCGGGAGAGGCAAGGGAAGCCGCATGCGCCGAGACTGCTACCCTCTCGCCCGCCTGATCCGCACATACAGCGCCCCCTCGCCGCCGTGGCCGATCGCGGCTTCCTCGAAGCCGACTACGAAGGCGCGGAATTCCGGCAGGCTGAGCCATTCCGGCACTTGGCGGCGGAGCACGCCGCTTTCGCCGCCACTGCGTCCCTTGCCGGTGATGACGAGCACGAAGGTGAGGCCGTCCTGATGGGCGCGGTGCAGGAAGCCGGCCAGCGCGCGATGGGCGCGCATCTGGGTCATGCCGTGCAGATCGAGCCGTGCCTCGATCTCGCTGCGGCCGCGCGACAGCTTGGTTCGCTCGCGCTTGCCGAGCGGCGCTAGCGGCGGAATCGACGGCTTTGCAGCGCGCGGCGCCGGTGCAGCGGCAACCGGCCTTGACGGTGGCGAAGTCCTCGTCACCTGGGACCCGGGCGAAGATTCGGCGCGCGGGGTAGCATGCGCCTTGGCCGCGCGATGCTTCCGCAGCGGCTTGACATGCTTTGCGACGAGATCCCACAGCTCGCGCTCCTCCTCGCTCAGCGCGCGACGGCGCGGCGAGGGGCGAGGCTCCAGCACGGGCGGACGGGACGGCCGTTTCATTGCGGGCGATGAGGACGATTCTTTGCCGGACGGCGCGGCTCAGGGGCAGGCTCGATCGCGGGACGCGGCACCGGCAGCGGAACCGGGCCGGCGACGGCAATCGTTTCGGTCTTGCCTTGCGCCGCCGCGGCGACGGGCGTGCCGGTCTTCGCCGGATCGGTCTGCGGAAACAGCTTTGCGATCTTCTCGGCGGGCCTTGGGTCCGGGATCGGCAGCTTCGCGGCGCGCGGGGCGGGATCGAGGCTCTTCGGCACCAGCATCACGAATTGCATGGGGTGGCGCAGCCGGCCGGAGACACGGCCGGCATCCGCGCCGGCGCCGAAAAACAGATCGGCCCGTGCGGGCCCGATGATGGCAGAGCCGGTGTCCTGCGCGATCATCAGCCGGCGGAACGGCGTCTTGGCGCGTTCTGACTCGATCGGAAGCTCGCCCTCGATGAAGAACGGCGTGCCGTAGACATGCAGCGATTTGTCGACCGCGATGGAGCGCCCCGCGGTCAAGGGAATGCCTTGCGCGCCGACTGCCTCCTCCTTGTCGGAGAGGTTGACCTCGCGGAAGAAGATGTAGGCGCGGTTCGCGCGGCGCAGCTCCTTGGCGCCGTCGGGGTTCTGCGCCATCCACTCCCTGATCTTCTGCATCGACATCTCCTCTCTCGGGATGATGCCGCGCTCGATCAGGATGCGACCGACCGCCGTGTAGGGATAGCCGTTATAGGCGTCGTAATTGAGTCGAACCGAGCTGCCGTCGTCGAACTTGATGCGGGCCGAGCCCTGGATCTGCGCGAACAACAGATCGGTCGGATCCTTCAGCCAGGCGATCTCGAGCCCCCGGCCGGCGATCTTGCCGTCCTCGATCTCGCCGCGGTCGTAATAGGGCACCAGCTTGCGGCGGCCGATCTTGCGATAGACCGGGCCCTTGTTGGGCAGGCTGAGCGCATCCTGCTTGTAGCCGCGCACAAACAAGTTCGAGGGACGGCGATAGACCGGCACGTTGTAGACATCGGACTGCGTGCGCGACCCCTCCAGCACCGGCTCGTAATAGCCGGTGACGAAGCCTTCGGGCTCGCCGAGCCGCGAGATCCGCAGCGGCGTGAAATTCTCCTCGAAGAAGGTCTTCGCTTTGCCGTCGTCGGCGAGATCGAGCGTTTTAGCGACGCGGCAGGGCTCACCCAGCGATGTGCCCAAAGCTTTGGGCTCGGCCTTGGCTTCGCCGTTCTGCGCATTGATCGGCTTGCAGCTGGCGCGGAAGGTCTTGTACGCGGCGAGATGATTGTCGTCGCCCCACCCCTTCACGTCCGCCCAGGCCAGCGGCAGATATTGCGCGCCGGGAATTTCGAACGGCAGGGTGAGCTGCGGATAGGGCAAGGCCCGCGGCGGAGCGGCAGGCGTTCGCGGCAGATGGTGGTGGCTGCGATGGTGACGCCGCGCCGCCTCGGCACCGAGCGAAAACGACGACAGCGCGACGGCAGCTGCGCAAAGCGCCGTCGCGCCGTTCTTCAGGAAGATCTTAATTCGCGCTTCCGGTGCCAACCAGCTTCCAGTTCGGATCGCGAGAGGAGGTGTCGCGGGCGAAAGTCCAGATATCGGTGATATCGGCGACCGTGTCGGCGCTGCCGTCGACGATGTTGCCGGCCTTGTCGCGGGTGGCCGAGATCATCTGCGAGACGAAGCGCACGGTGAGCTGCGCACTGCGATCGCGCAACTCGGCGCCGACGAGCTCGGCCTTGTCGATCGACACGAACCGCGTCTCGGTCTTCTGCTCGTTCTTCTCGCGTTCCTTGATCGCAGCGTCGAAGCTTTCATAGACGTCCGACGACAACAGATCGCGCAGCGCGCGGCGGTCGCCATTGGCAAAAGCGAGCACGATCATCTCGTAGGCGCCGCGCGCCCCCGAGAGGAAATGGCGCGGGTCGAAGCTGGAATCCTTCTCGACGATGGCATCGAGACCCTGCGCCAGCGGCGTGCCCGGCTCGGTCAGCCCCTTCCAGCGATCGGCCGGCGCGGTCGGCTCGGCCGTCGGCGCCAGCGGGGCCTGGTCGATCACCTTGCCCGGCATGGTCACGACGTTGTTGTCCTGGGCGCCTCCGAGCGCGTTGCGGGCGGCGGTGCGATCGAACGGCGGCCGCTCGTTGCCGGTGCGCTGCCCCAGCACGCTACGCAGCCGCAAGAAGATGAAGACGGCCAGCGCCAGGAATATGATGGTGTAGATGTCCACGTCGTATTCGCTTTCTGGTCTTTGCAGGGCTCGTTGCCGGGAAAATCAATCCGGCCAGTAGACCGTTCCTTACATAAACGGCAAGTCTACATCACCATTTTGGGTCCACGTCAGGTCCGTGGGATGTAGGCACGAAATCTGGCCCGGCCAATGGCGCCTTTTGGCACAGCGCCAAGTGTAGCGCGTTTTATGCTTAAGGGGAAACCCGATCCTGCCCGGAAATGGCGCATCTTCAATCGTTTAAGGCGAAATTTCGCGGAAAAGGCAGGAGGAACGTCAAAGGCGCGATTGCGGCCCGAATTCCCGGTCCGGGACCGTTCGTCCTTGTGGAACGAGCCGGCCCTATGTTAGCCAACCGCCGCGAAATTCAGCCCCAATCGGGTAAGGAGACACTTTCATGACCAACGGTAACGGTACCCCTCCCGAGGCGGCCCAGGCTCCCCAGCTCAACGTGCTGGCGCAATACACCAAGGACCTCTCGTTCGAAAATCCCAACGCGCCGAGCTCGCTGCAGCCGCAGAGCCAGCCGCCGCAGATCAACATCCAGATCAACGTCAACGCCAACAATCTCAGTGAACAGGAATTCGAGGTGACGTTGTCGGTCGAGGGCAAAGCCGAGACCGCCGGTAAAGTGATGTTCTCGTTCGAGCTCGCCTATGCCGGCGTGTTCCGGATCGTCAACGTGCCCAAGGAGAACCTGCACCCGCTGGTCATGATCGAGTGCCCGCGCCTGTTGTTCCCGTTCGCACGCGAGATCATTGCGACGGCGGTGCGCGATGGCGGGTTCCCGCCGCTGATGCTGGATCCGGTCGACTTCGTCGGTCTGTACCGCCAGAACATGGAGCGGCAAATGGCCGCTCAGGGCGGACAGGCCGGTCAGGCCTGAGCCGCCGCCAGCGCGACTGGAGCGGGCAGGTACTCGTTCCAGATCGCCTTGTCGCCGAGCGTTGCGATGAAGGCCCGATGGGCCTCGCGCTCGGCTTCGGAAATCCGCGGCGCGAGCGGCACCGGGCGTTGCCGCCGCGGCGCATCGCCGGCGCTATTGACCCTGATCTCCTCGGCGTCCGAGGCCAGCAGCAGCTGCGACTGCCGCGCTCCAACCAGATCGACATAGACCTCGGCGAGCAGCTCGGCGTCCAGCAGCGCGCCGTGCTTGGTACGGTGTGAATTGTCGATCGAATAGCGCGAGCAGAGATCGTCGAGCCGGTTGGACACGCCGGGATGCTTGCGACGCGCCAGCAGCAGCGTATCGACCAGGCGCTCGCGCGGGATCGCAGCGCGCTTGATGCGGTCGAGCTCGGCGTTGATGAAGCCGATGTCGAACGAGGCGTTGTGGATCACCAGCGGGGCGTCGCCGATGAACGCCAGAAAGTCGTCGGCGACCTCGTGGAACAACGGCTTGGTCGCCAGGAATTCGGACGACAATCCGTGTACCGCAAACGCTTCCGCCGGCATGTCCCGCTCGGGGTTGATGTAGACGTGATACGTCTGTCCGGTCGGCATGCGGTTGAAGATCTCGACGCAGCCGATCTCGACCAACCGATCGCCGCGCAGCGGATCGAGGCCGGTGGTTTCGGTGTCGAGGACGATTTCGCGCATGTCTCTTGGAAGCCGTGTGAGGCGGCGAATCAGGTCCGCCGCTGCGGCATCTTAACGACCTCGGCCAGGATGTGCGCGATTTGGGCCCGTACGGGGTCAAGTCCGTGTGAGGTATCCACCACGAAATCGGCCCGCTTGCGCTTCTCGGCATCCGGCATCTGCTTGGCGATGATGGCATCGAGCTTGGCCTCGTCCATCGTGCCGCGCGCCAGCACCCGCTGGCGCTGCAGCTCGGGCGAGGTCGAGACCACGACCACGGCATCGACCCGCTTCTCGCCGCCGGTCTCGAACAGCAGCGGGATGTCCAGCACCACGACCGGCGCCTTGGCGGCCTCGGCGTCGGCAAAGAATTTCTGCCGGGACGCGCCGAGCATGGGATGAACGATCTGCTCGAGCTGCTTGATCGCGGCGGGATCGTGCACGACACGCGCCGACAGCTTTTGCCGGTCGACCTTGCCATTCGCGGTGGTGCCGGGGAAGGCGGCCTCGATCGCGGGAGCGGCCTCGCCCTCATAGAGCTGATGCACGGCGGCATCGGCGTCGTAGACGGGGACGCCGGCCTCCGCGAACAATGTCGCGGTGGTGGATTTGCCCATCCCGATCGAGCCGGTCAGTCCGAGAATTCGCATCAGCACCCAGCCTTCTCTCGCATCTACACCGCAATTAGCTGCTCGCTGCGCAGATACGCAAGCAGCGGCAGCAGCGGCAGGCCGAGAATGGTGAAATGGTCGCCCTCGATGCGCTCGAACAGATGGATGCCGAGGCCCTCGAGCTGATAGGCGCCGACGCTTCTGGTCACAGCGTCGCCCGCGGCGTCGAGATAGGCCGAAAGATCGGCTTCGCTCATTCCCCGCATGGTCATGCGCGCCACGGAAACGTCCTCGAAGAGAATCCTGCCATCCTGCGCCACGGCGACGGCGGAATTCAGCTCGTGCGTCTGACCGGCGAGATCGCGCAATTGCGCCAGCGCCTGGGTGCGGCCTGCCGGCTTATTGAAGAGACGGCTCCCAAGCGCCAGCGTCTGGTCGGCGCCGATCACATAATGTCCGGGATAACAGGCAGAAACAGCCTTGGCCTTTTCGCGGGCCAGCAGCAGGGCGATCTCGCGCGGGTTGGAGAGCTTTGACGCGGCCTGGATGCCACGCTCGTCGATATCGGCGGTGACGGCTTCGAAGTCGAGCCCGGCATCGCCCAGCAGCATTTTGCGCGCGCTGCTTTGCGAGGCCAGGATCAACGGACTTTTGCCGCGCCACAGACTCATCGGCGACACTTACTCGGACGGCCGGTTGCGCTGGCGATCGCTATACAGCTTCATGATCGCCGCCGCGGTTTCCTCGATGGAGCGGCGCGTGACGTCCAGCAGCGGCCAGTCATGCTTGGCGCTCAGCTTGCGCGCGAACGCGACCTCCTCCGTGACCGACTGCTTGTCGGTGTAGGTATCGCTACCGCTGCTGGACTCGGCGCCCATGGACAGCAGGCGGTTCTGCCGGATCTGAATCAGGCGTTCCGGCGTCGCGTGCAGGCTGACCACCAGCGGCCGCGTCAGCGTCTCCAATTGCGGGGGCACCGGAATGCCCGGCACCAGCGGCACGTTGGCGGTGCGAATGCCGCGATTGGCGAGATAGATCGATGTCGGCGTCTTCGATGTCCGGGACACCCCGACCAGTACCACGTCGGCCTCGTCGAGCCCTTCGACATGCTGACCGTCGTCATGGATCATCGTGTAGTTCAAGGCATCGATGCGCTTGAAATATTCCGCGTTGAGCACGTGCTGGGCGCCGACACGGCCGGTGGTCGCTGCTCCCAGATAGGCCTCGAACAGCTGCATCACCGGTCCGATGATCGACAGGCTCGGAACATTGATCTGCTTGCACTTATCCTCGAGTCTGGCGACCAGATCCTTCTCGAGCAGCGTGAACAGCACGATCCCTGGCGCTTCCTCGATCTCATCAAGCACGCGGTCGAGCTGCTTCTGGCTGCGCACCAGCGGATAGACGTGCTCGACCGGCGTCACGTTGGCGTATTGGGCCGCGACCGCGCGCGCCACGGTGATGAGCGTCTCACCCGTGGAGTCCGAGACCAGGTGGAGATGGAAATAATTGTTCGAGGTCGGCACAAAAACCCTTTGAATTTCGTTGGGGTGGTTTGTGGATTTCTGTGGAGCTTAACCTCTCGGAAAGGGATGTGCGACACCAGGGGCGGGACAAGGCGTGATTTTCTTCACACCGCTGCCGGTCAGGACAAATCCGACGCCTCGCCGAGAGGGAAGCGGGATTGCGCGGACAAGTCCCTTGATAAGCTGCCGATACAATCGCGCAAGCCTTTGAAGCCGGCTGACTTATCGGAAGTCGACAAAGGCTGTCCGGAATATGTGGATGGATGTGAACAAGCGCGCGTGAACGCGCGGACGGAATTGCGTGAGTCCAATCCACGGTCACATAGACTCAAACCTTAAGAATCTAAGATTCTAGATTTGAGGAAGGCGCTACGGAGGGATATGTGTGCGGGGTAAGACCTTAACGGGTTCTTACTATCCCCAGCGTTCCCCGCGCTGGGCAGCAAGCCGGACCCCCGAAAATGTTCGAAGACGTCTATCTCTGGATCAAGGCGCTGCACGTGATCGCCGTCATCTCCTGGATGGCCGGCATGCTCTACCTGCCGCGGCTGTTCGTCTATCACTGCGAGGCCGAAATCGGCTCGAAGCAGTCGGAGACGTTCAAGGTGATGGAACGCCGGCTGCTCAAGGCGATCATCAACCCCGCGATGATGGTCACCTGGCTCGCCGGGCTCTATCTCGCCTGGTCCGGCCATTGGTTCTCGTTCGGCTGGCTGCACGTCAAACTGGCACTGGTCCTAGTGCTCTCGGCGGTCCACGGCTATTTTTCACGCTGGGTCAAGGATTTCGCCGCCGATCGCCGCCCGCGAAGCCAGAAATTCTATCGGATTATCAACGAGGTGCCGACCGTCCTGATGATTTTCATCGTTATCATGGTGATCGTGAAGCCGTTCTAGGCAAACTGCGCGACGATTCGCTCAGCGCTTCGGCTTGCGGAGCGCTAGGCGATTTTCTATATTATCGATATCCCACCCAACGCAGGCGGATGTGGTTGTGTCCGAGCCTTCCAGAGGCCGGACCCCGCATCAGGATTGAAGCCTCACCGGCGTTCACCTTGCCAGACCTGCGGACCTTACCTGCACCTGCTCGCGTCCGCATTTCAGAGCCTCCTCGCACCCCCTCTTTTCAGGTTACCCCACAGGACCACCCCAATGCGGGAAATCAAACTCGAAGACCTCAAGTCCAAAACGCCGGCCGAGCTCGTCTCGTTCGCGGAGGAGAATGGGGTCGAGAATGCCAGCACCATGCGCAAGCAGGAGCTGCTGTTCGCCATCCTCAAGCAGCTGGCGCTCGCCGAGACCGATATTGTCGGCCAGGGCGTCGTCGAAGTTCTCTCCGACGGCTTCGGCTTTCTCCGCTCGCCCGACGCGAATTATCTGCCGGGTCCTGACGACATCTACGTGTCGCCCTCGCAGATCCGCCGTTTCGGCCTGCGCACCGGCGACACCATCGAAGGTCACATCCGCAGCCCGAAAGAGGGCGAGCGCTACTTCGCGCTGCTGAAGGTCAACACGCTCAATTTCGAGGATCCGGAAAAGGCCAAGCACAAGGTCAATTTCGACAACCTCACGCCGCTGTTTCCGAATCAGCGTTTCCGCATGGAGATCGACGATCCCACGCGGAAAGACCTGTCTGCACGCGTGATCGACATCGTCGCGCCCATCGGCAAGGGCCAGCGCGCCTTGATCGTGGCACCGCCGCGTACCGGTAAAACCGTGCTGATGCAGAACATCGCGCATTCGATCACGCACAATCACCCCGAATGCTATTTGATCGTTCTCTTGATCGACGAGCGTCCGGAAGAAGTCACGGACATGCAGCGCTCGGTGAAGGGCGAGGTCGTGTCCTCGACCTTCGACGAGCCGGCGGTGCGCCACGTTCAGGTCGCCGAGATGGTGATCGAGAAGGCAAAACGCCTGGTCGAGCACGGTCGCGACGTCGTGATCCTGCTCGATTCGATCACGCGCCTCGGCCGCGCCTACAACACCGTGGTGCCGTCATCCGGCAAGGTGCTGACCGGCGGTGTCGACGCCAACGCGCTGCAGCGTCCGAAGCGCTTCTTCGGCGCGGCCCGCAACATCGAAGAGGGCGGCTCGCTGACCATCATCGCGACCGCGCTGGTCGATACCGGCAGCCGCATGGACGAAGTCATCTTCGAAGAGTTCAAGGGCACCGGTAACTCCGAACTGATCCTGGACCGCAAGGTCTCGGACAAGCGCACCTTCCCGGCGATCGATATCTCGCGCTCCGGCACCCGCAAAGAGGAGCTCATCACCGATCCGCAGGTGCTCAAGAAGATGTACGTGCTCCGCCGCATCCTCAATCCGATGGGGACGATGGACGCGATCGACTTCCTGCTCGACAAGCTGCGCTCGACCAAGAGCAATTCGGAGTTCTTCGACTCCATGAACACCTGAGTGCACTGCAATAAAGACTTCCGGGCGCCTTCGGGCGCCCCTTTTTGTTGCGGCTTTGCTGCAGCGAAGGTGCAGCATGAGTGGCAGCCGATGCCCGACCTAGGTTTCTCATTAAACTGTTGATATTGAAAGGTAATTCTTGAAATCCTAGTCGGCCTCCTCCTGCGATCAGGCCAACTGCAGCAGAATGCTGCGGTTATATTGCGGTGCAAAATCGATTTGCTGCAGAACCTGGTGCAGCAAATCCGGTTGCTCTCGATCGCGAGAAACGGACGTTTGCGTTTTCGGCCGCAGCCGGACAAATAGGCTATGCATCCACGAGACCAGACCATTTTCGCGCTGTCATCCGGGCGGGCGCCCAGCGCGATCGCCGTGGTCCGCGTCTCCGGCTCGCAAGCCGGCGCGGCGTTGACGGCGCTCGCGGGCCGGCTGCCGGCGCCGCGACAGGCGAGCCGTCGGCTACTCCGGGACGGGGCGGGCCAGCCGATCGACGATGCGGTCGTGCTCTGGTTTCCAGGACCGGCCAGCGCGACCGGCGAGGATGTTGCCGAGTTTCACGTTCATGGCGGCCGGGCGGTGCTGGCGGCGCTTTTCGCTGCAATTTCCGATATCCCGAATACGCGTGCGGCCGACCCCGGCGAGTTCACGCGCCGCGCCTTCGAGAATGGCAAGCTCGACCTGACCGAGGCCGAGGGGCTCGACGACCTCATTCACGCCGACACCGATCGCCAGCGCCGCCAAGCGCTGCGCCAATTGCAGGGCCTGCTTGGCGACCGTGCGCGCGACTGGCGCGAGCGCATCATCGAGGCCTCCGCGCTGATCGAGGCCGGCATCGATTTTTCCGATGAAGGCGACGTGCCGGCGGAGCTGCGGGCGCCGGCGGTGAAAGCGATCAGAGCGCTTCACGACGAAATCACGAAAGTGCTTGCGGCACAGGGGCATTCTGAACGGCTGCGCGAGGGCCTTGTCGTTGCCATCGCCGGCGAGCCGAATGTCGGCAAGTCGACGCTGATCAACCAGCTCGCGCGCCGCGAGGTCGCGATCGTCTCGCCGCATGCCGGCACGACGCGCGACGTCATCGAGGTGCAGCTCGACCTCGACGGCTATCCCGTCACGGTCATCGACACCGCTGGCATCCGCGAGACCGAGGATCCGGTCGAGCAGGAAGGCGTGCGCCGCGCCCGCGCGCGCGCCGAGGACGCCGACCTGGTGCTGTGGCTGGTGGAGGGCGGACAAGCCGTCGATCCGGATACAATGCGCTCGCGCTGGACATTGGCGGACGGTGCTGTTCCGTCCGGCGGCTCGGTCTGGATCGTGCGCAACAAGATTGATCTCGGCAGGGTCGGAGCAGCCAGGCCGAGCGAGTTCGGGATCTCGGCAAGCCGGGGCGACGGCATGCCTGAGCTGGTCGAGGCGCTGGTGAAATTCGCTTCGGAGTTCTTCGGAACCACCGAGGGCGCCATGGTGACCCGGGCGCGCCAGCGCGAATTGTTGAGCCGGGCCTCAGACAGCTTGCGCCGGAGTCTGGACCTTGTAGAACACGGCGAGGAGCTCGCGGCCGAAGAGCTGCGGGCCGCCGTCTATGCCCTAGGCCGGCTCTTGGGCCGAGTGGACGTTGAAGATGTCCTCGGCGCCATCTTTCAGAAATTCTGCATTGGAAAGTAGGGCTAGTCCTTCATTGTAGAACGAGCCCTTGTTCCGTTTCTTCTGTTTCACGTGAAACGGGGGGGCCAGTTCGGCGCAGTGGTTTCGAGTTGTTTCACGTGAAACAGCACGAGCACCAGCGGACCAATGCCGTCCCGTTGCGATCTGACATACTTCAGTGTGGTGAAAGTCGAAGTGATAGCCGGGGCCGCCAACCTCGTCATTGCGAAGCGCAGCGAAGCAATCCAGACTGTCTCCGCGGAGGGATTTCCGGATTGCTTCGCTGCGCTCGCAATGACGGGTATGTGGCGATTGCCTTGCGTCCGACTGATGGCTCCCATGGCGGGACAACAGGACGACGACATCACGGGCCGTAAAGCCCCCGATCTTGTTTCACGTGAAACACCATAACGGATCAATGCAGCTCCTACTGTGCATGGGGTTGTTTTCGCTAAAGTGCTTCCGACTTGGGCCGCGCCTGTTTCACGTGGAACATGTGACCCCGAGTTTCTACTTCCGGCTTTCTCGCCCCTAAGCTAGAAGTCCGTCCATGCGAACAGAGCGAGAGAGCTTCGACGTCATCGTCATCGGCGGCGGCCACGCCGGCTGTGAGGCCGCGGCTGCGTCTGCCCGGATGGGTGCGACGACCGCTCTGGTAACGCACCGTTTCTCGACCGTTGGCGCGATGTCCTGCAATCCCGCCATCGGCGGGCTCGGCAAAGGGCATCTGGTCCGCGAGGTCGATGCCCTCGACGGCCTGATGGGCCGTGTGGGCGATGCCGGCGGCATTCAGTTTCGCGTTCTCAATCGTCGGAAAGGTCCGGCCGTCCGCGGGCCGCGGGCCCAGGCCGACCGCAAGCTCTATGCGGCGGCGATGCAGGCCGCGATCCGCCAGACCGAAGGTCTTTCCGTCATCGAGGGCGAAGCCGACGGGCTGGTCGTAGTCGATGGCCGGGTGACCGGGCTTCGCCTGGCCGACGGCCGGGAGCTGCGGGCAGGGGCCGTTGTCGTGACCACCGGCACCTTCCTCCGCGGTCTCATCCATCTCGGCGAGAAGAACTGGCCCGCCGGACGCGTCGGCGAGGCGCCTGCGATGGGCCTTTCCAGCTCCTTCGAGCGCGCCGGCTTCACTCTTGGACGTCTCAAGACCGGGACGCCGCCGCGTCTCGACGGCACCACCATCGACTGGTCCGCAGTCGAGATGCAGCCCGGCGACGAGCCGCCGGAGCCGTTCTCGGTGATGACCGAGCGGATCACGACGCCGCAGATCCAGTGCGGGATCACCCGGACCACGTCCGCGACCCATGAGGTGATCCGGGCCAATGTCCATCGCTCCCCGATGTACTCCGGCCAGATCAAGAGCTCCGGTCCACGCTATTGCCCCTCGATCGAGGACAAGATCGTCCGCTTCGGCGACCGCGACGGTCACCAGATCTTTCTGGAGCCGGAAGGGCTCGACGACACGACCGTCTATCCCAACGGCATCTCGACCTCGCTCCCCGAAGAGGTCCAGCTCGCGATCCTCGCCAGCATCCCCGGCCTGGAGCGGGTGAGGATGGTCCGTCCCGGCTACGCCATCGAATACGACCACATCGATCCCCGCGAGCTCGATCCGACCCTCCAGACCAAGCGTCTGCGCGGTCTCTTCCTGGCCGGGCAGATCAATGGCACCACCGGATATGAGGAAGCCGCCGGGCAGGGCATTGTCGCCGGCCTGAATGCCGCGCTCTCCGCCAGCGGTGCCGCGCTCACAGTGTTCGACCGTGCCGACGGCTATCTCGGTGTGATGATCGACGACCTCGTCACCCGCGGGATCAGCGAGCCCTATCGCATGTTCACCTCCAGGGCCGAGTACCGGTTGACCCTGCGGGCCGACAATGCCGACCAGCGTCTGACCGAGAAAGGGATCGCTCTGGGATGTGTCGGCAGCGCCCGGATCAGGCATCATCGCGCCAAGATGGACGCCCTGAACGCTGCCCGGACGTTGTCGAAGTCCCTGACCATCACCCCGAACGAAGCCATCAAGCATGGGCTGTCGCTGAATCGGGACGGCCAACGCCGCTCGGCGTTCGAGCTGATGGCCTATCCGGAGATCGGCTGGAGCCAGGTCCGCGCGATCTGGCCTGAGCTGTCGGCCATCGATCCCGTCATCGCGACCCATCTCGAGATCGACGCCAAGTACGACGTCTACCTGGAGCGCCAGAGCGCCGACGTCGAAGCCTTCCGGCGCGACGAGGGTATGGTGCTGGCGGATGTCGATTACCAGCTCGTGCCCGGTCTCTCCAATGAAGTGCGCGCCAAGCTGGAGAAGGCACGACCGTTCACCGTCGGCCAGGCCGGCCGGATCGACGGGATGACGCCGGCGGCGCTCGGCATTCTCGCGGCCTATCTCCGCCGCGAGGCACGGAAGACTTCCAAAGCAATCGCATAAAGCCAATCGCATAGGCATTTCACGTGAAACAGCGCGGATCGGGCGGAGATCGACCGCCATCGCGAAGACCCGGAGCGGGTGAGGGCGCCGGGCAGCGAAGTGAACCTGGAGTGGCCAGCCCGAAGATCAGCAAGGCCGCGGCCAACGACAAGGTGCTCGATTCGATTATCGCCGCTGACAAGACCGCCGCTATGAAGCTCGCTCCCGTTTCACGTGAAACCGAGGAGCGGCTTGATCACTACATCGCGCTACTCCGGGAGTGGCAGGCCAAGACCAATCTCGTCGCGCCATCGACTTTGCCAAACCTCTGGACCCGGCACATCGCTGACTCGCTCCAGCTCGTCGATCTCGCACCGGCTGCAAAACGGTGGGCTGATCTCGGGAGCGGCGGCGGATTTCCCGGCGTCGTGCTCGCCTGCGCCATGGCCGGCACGCCTGGCGCGGGCGTCCATCTGGTCGAGCGAATCGCCAAGAAGGCCGCTTTTTTGCGCGAAGCGATCCGCGTCACCACATCTCCGGGAGTCGTACATCTCGCTGAGATCGGGGATAATGTGGATAGAATCACCGGCCCCGTCGATTGCGTCACCGCGCGTGCGCTGGCTCCGCTACATCAACTCATCGGCTTTGCGGAGCCGCTGATGCGCCAGGGCGCAAAAGCGTTGTTTCCCAAGGGTCAAGATGTAGAGGCTGAATTGACCGAAGCCGCTAAATATTGGAATATTCGGCCGCAGCTCCACCAAAGCCGCACGGGCGACGGCTGGATCGTGGAGCTCGATGCCGCCGAACGGCGCAGCTGAGGCGTTGAGGGGTGAGTGGGGAATTGCGATGAGCGTGATTGACGAACCGCAGCAAGAACAGACGGCCCAAAAGACCGACGAGGTCCCCCACGGCCATCCGCGCATCCTCGCGCTGGCGAATCAAAAGGGCGGGGTGGGGAAAACAACCACAGCGATCAACCTGGGTACGGCGCTCGCGGCGATTGGCGAGCGCGTCCTGATCGTCGATCTCGATCCCCAGGGCAACGCCTCGACCGGCCTCGGCATCGATCGCCGCAACCGCTCCTGCTCGACCTACGACGTGCTGATCGGCGAAGCCGCCTTGCGCGAGGCGGTGGTCTCGACCGCGGTGCCGCGGCTGCACATCGCACCATCGACCATGGATCTCTCCGGCCTCGAGCTCGAGCTCGGCACCACGCCCGGCCGCGCCTTCAAGTTGCGCGACGCGATCGGTGCGCTCAACAACAACGTCTCGCCGGACGCCGACTACACCTACGTGCTGATCGACTGCCCGCCCTCGCTCAACCTGCTCACGGTCAACGCGATGGCGGCCTCCGATGCGATCCTGGTGCCGCTGCAATGCGAGTTCTTCGCGCTCGAAGGTCTGTCGCAATTGTTGCAGACGGTGGAGCAGGTGCGCTCGACGCTCAATCCGAACTTGTCGATCCACGGCATCGTGCTGACCATGTTCGACTCGCGCAACAACCTGTCGAACCAGGTCGTCGCCGACGTCCGCCAGTTCATGGGCGAGAAGGTCTACAAGACCATGATCCCGCGCAACGTGCGCATCTCGGAAGCGCCGTCCTACGGCAAGCCGGTGCTGGTCTACGACCTCAAATGCGTCGGCAGCGAAGCTTACTTGCGCCTCGCCACCGAAGTGATCCAGCGCGAGCGCGAGTTGCGCACCACGCATTGACGCTGCCGTAGGGTGGGTTAGCCGAAGGCGTAACCCACCACGGTCTATCTCAGTGGAAACAGAGGAGGTGGGTTACGCTTTCGCTAACCCACCCTACGATTCGAAATTCAGTTCTGGAGTGCTGCACCGTGAATCCAAGGGAGCTGGCGATGGCCGACGAAGCGCGTTCGCGACTGGGCCGGGGTCTTGCAAGTCTGATCGGTGACGTCGGCGGCGAGGCTCAGCATGTCGATCGTCCGCGCGCGCAGCGCAAGGTGCCGATCGAATTCATCAAGGCGAATCCGCGCAACCCGCGCCGCACCTTTTCGGACACCGAGCTGAAGGAGCTCTCGGAGTCCATCAAGCAGCATGGCGTGATCCAGCCGATCGTGGTGCGTCCGGTGAAGGGCGCGCAGGACCGCTTCGAGATCATTGCCGGCGAACGACGCTGGCGCGCCTCGCAGATGGCCGGGCTGCACGAGGTGCCGATCGTCCCGGTCGACATCAGCGACAGCGATGCGCTGGAATTCGCGATCGTCGAGAACGTGCAGCGCGAGGACCTCAACCCGATGGAAGAGGCGCAGGGCTATCATGCGCTCGCCAACGAGTTCAAACGCAGCCAGGAGGACATCGCCAAGGTCGTCGGCAAGAGCCGCAGCCACGTCGCCAACATGATGCGGCTGACCAAGCTGCCGGCGGAAGTGCAGGCCTTCATCGCGACCGGCGAGCTGACGGCCGGCCACGCCCGCGCGCTGATCGGCGTGCCCGATCCACTCGCCGCCGCCAAGCGCATCGTCGAGGAAGGTCTCAACGTCCGCCAGGCCGAGGCGCTTGCGCATGAAGAGGGCGTGCCGGAGCGCAAGCCGCAGAAGGCGCGCGCCAGCGGGGGCAAGGAGAAGGACCCCGATACGATCGATCTGGAGAAGCGCGTCAGCGACGCGCTCGGCCTCAAGGTCACCGTCAATCACCGCGATCCCGGCGGCTCCGTGCAGATCAACTACCGCAACCTCGATCAGCTCGACGAGGTGATGAAGCGGCTGGCCAAGGGCGCGCTGTAGCGCCATTTTGACGCCACTCTCTCCACGCGTCATTGCGAGGAGCTCGCGACAAAATTGCGAAGCAATTTTGCGCTGAAGCGACGAAGCAATCTAGAATCTTTCCGCGGAGGGACTCTGGATTGCTTCGCTGCGCTCGCAATGACGTGGTGAGAGCGGAGGCCTAGCCCCGCCGTTTCGCATTCGCCGCGATTGCCATCAGCGCGCGCTGGGCGATGGCAGCGGCGAGGGTGGACTGTTTGCGCGTGTCGAGGGCGGCGGTCGCCAGCTGCTCGATCACAGCGGCGAGCCGCGCCGGGCTGAAATTGCGCAGCGCGGTTTCGACCGCGGGCTTTCGTGAAAAATGCAGGCGCGGAAAGCCGCCGTCGAGCACGGCGGAGGCAGGCGTGCCGTCGGCAATCGCCAGCGCCGATTTGTGCAGCCACGCGGCCTGGCGCTGCGCGGCCGAGATGATCACGCCGGGATAGGTCCCGGCGATCATTGCCTTTGCAAACTCGGTCTCGACGATGTCGGGCCGCCCGGCGAAGGCACCGTCGACGATCGGATCGAGCTTCAGCTCCGAGGCATCGGCGACCACGGCCATGACGTCATCCAGCGTGACCTCGCCCTTGCCATGGGCGTAGAGCGTCAGCTTGCGCAGCTCATTGCGCGAGGCCTGACGGTCGCCGCCGAGGAACGACATCAGCGCCGCGCGGGCGTCCGGCGCGATGCGCAAATTCGCGATCCGCAGCTCGTCGTCCATCAGCTTGGCAAGATCGCGCTCGGTGTCGGGATAACAGCCGATCGCCACGGCGGTCTTGGCTTTCTCGCAGGCCTTGCGCAGCGGCGATTCCGGGCGGAGCTCGCCGGCCTCGATCACGATGCGGCAATCCTTCACGTTCATCTCGGCCAGAGTCTCGATGCCGGAGGCAAAGCTGCGCGAGCCGGCGCGAACGCGGATGGCGCGTCGGCCGCCGAACAGCGGCACCGTCATGGCCTCGTCGACCAGGCGCGACGGCTCGGCGGAGAGCTCGTCACCGTCGAGCTTGACCAGCGAGAACGGATCGTTGGGATCGTCGACGCCGGACGCGATCAACGCGTCGGCGCGCTCGCGCACGAGGCCGGCATCGGGACCGTAGAGCAGGATGATCGGACGGCCCGCATCGGGGCGGGCGAGGAAGGCGTCGATCTCTTTTCCGCGCAGTGCGACCATATCGTCCGATACTCGTCATTCCGGAATGCCTCGTCAGAAGGCGAACCCGGAATGACGGAAGCGTATTACGTTCCCGCGGTGAAGAACGAGGCGAGCCGGGTGGTGATGTTCTCGGCGATCTCGTTGGCGGCCCGGTCTTCGGCATCGCGCACGGCGCGGGTGCGCGAGAAGCGCTGATAGGACCCCGGCATGTCATAGGACACGCGCGAGAAGGTCGAGCCGGTCATCACAGACTTGCCGGTTACGACTTCGACCAGATTGTACTGGGCGTCGATGCCGAGATTTTCGCTGGTCGGCAATCCCGTTGCGGAGCTGACGATCAGGGAGGAGCGGCTGGTGGTGAAGCGGATGTCGAGCCGGTGGGTCGGCGGCATGCCCGTCGCCGTGCCGTAAAGCTTGAAGGCCAGCGCGTTGCGGATTTCGACGCCGACGCGGGCCTCGCGGGAAGCATTGGGCTTGTTGATCGGGGGCAGCTCGACCCCCATCAGCTTCTCGCGCAGGCCCGGGGTGCCGTCGCTGCGCTCGGCATACATCGGCTGGAAGCAGCCGGCCGTCAGCGCCGCCAGCGCGGCAACTGCCAGCAAGCGGGCTGCGATACGGGTCCTAGCCGACAACATTCACGATCCTCTTGGGAACGATGATCACCTTGCGGACGGGCTTGCCGTCCAGGGCCAGCTTTACCGCATCGAGGGCCAAAACGGCAGCCTCGATTTCCGGATTTTGGGCCGCTGTTGCAACTGTGACCTCACCTCGCTTCTTGCCGTTGACCTGCACCACCAGGGTCACGCTGTCTTCAACCAGCAAATCGCGTTCGATTTGCGGCCAATCGGCCTCCGAAACCAGCCCCTTTCGGTCCAGAACCTGCCAGCACTCCTCGGCCAGATGCGGCATCATCGGCGAGAACAGCTGGACCAGGATCTGGCTGGCCTCCTGGATCGCCCAAGCCAAATCTGGAGCGAGGTCCGGGGCAGGTTGGCCGGGGCGCTGGAGCACCTCCGAGAAGGCATTGGTGAATTCGCGGATATGGGCGAGGCAAACGTTGAAGTGCAGCCGCTCGATGCCGGCGGTGACCTTGTCCAGCGCGCCGTGGGCGGCCTTGCGCAAGGCGGTGGCGTCCGGGCCGAAGCTGGCCGGCCGGGCTGCCGGCGCAGCCTTGCCGAGGGTGGCGGCATCGTTCACCAGCCGCCACAGCCGCTGCACGAAGCGCGAGGCACCCTGGACGCGCTCGTCGCTCCAGATCACGTCGCGGTCGGGCGGGGAGTCCGACAGCATGAACCAGCGGGCGACGTCGGCGCCATAGGTCTCGATGATGTCGTCGGGGTCGACCGTGTTCTTCTTCGACTTGGACATCTTCTCGATCGGGCCGATCGCGATGTCTTCGCCCGTCGTCAGCAGCGTGGCGCGGCGTCCGTTGCCGCCGACCTCGACCTTCACCTCGGCCGGCTGCACATAGCTGCCGTCGGCCTTCTGGTAGGTCTCGTGCACCACCATGCCTTGCGTGAACATGCCGGCGAACGGCTCGTCCAGCGCGATATGCCCGGTCGCTTTCATCGCGCGGGTGAAGAAGCGGCTGTAGAGCAGATGCAGGATCGCGTGCTCGACGCCGCCGATATATTGGTCGACCGGCAGCATCCGGTTGGCGACCGCAGGCGTGGTCGGCGAAGCCTCGTTCCAGGGATCGGTGAAGCGCGCAAAGTACCAGGACGAGTCCACGAACGTGTCCATGGTGTCGGTTTCGCGCTGCGCCTTGCCGCCGCATTGCGGGCAGGTGACGTGCTTCCAGCTCGGATGATGATCGAGTGCGTTGCCCGGCTTGTCGAAGGTCGCATCGTCCGGCAGCTTCACGGGCAGGTCGGCATCCGGCACCGGCACCACGTCGCATTTCGGACAGTGAATGACGGGAATCGGGCAGCCCCAATAGCGCTGGCGCGAAATGCCCCAGTCGCGCAGGCGGAAATTCACCTGGCGCTCGGCAACGGGAGCATTGCCGAGCAGTGTCGAGGCGAGCACCTTAGCGACAAGCTCAAATGCTTGCGCTGGAGTAAGCCCATTCAGATGAATGAACTTATTCTCTGAATTGATCATGCGGCCGTCACCGTCATAGGCGGTGTCGGTGATGACGAAGCTCTTCGGATCCTGGCCTTCCGGGCACACGACGGGCGTGTTGCCGAGAGCGTACTTGTTGACGAAGTCGAGGTCGCGCTGATCGTGCGCCGGGCAGCCGAAGATGGCGCCGGTGCCGTATTCCATCAGCACGAAATTGGCGACATAGACCGGCAGCTTCCAGGTGGGATCGAACGGATGCACCGCGCGGATGCCGGTGTCGAAACCCTGCTTCTCCGCGGTGTCGATGATCTCCTGCGCGGTGCCGATCTTCTTGATCTCTGCGATGAACTCCGCAAGCTCAGGGTTCTTTGCGGCGGCGGCCTGTGCCAGCGGATGATCCGCCGAGATCGCCATGAACTTGGCGCCGAACAGCGTGTCCGGCCGCGTCGTGAAAATCTTCAGCTCGCTCTCGCCGGCCGGCGTCGTCGCCGCATCCAGCGCGAAGCGGATCAACAGGCCTTCCGAACGACCGATCCAGTTGCGCTGCATCAGCCGCACCTTGTCGGGCCAGCGGTCCAGCCCGTCGAGCGCCGACAGCAGCTCCTGCGAGTACTTCGTGATCTTGAAGACCCACTGGTTCATCTCGCGCTGCTCGACCACGGCGCCCGAGCGCCAGCCGCGGCCGTCGATCACCTGCTCGTTGGCGAGCACGGTCATGTCGACGGGGTCCCAGTTCACCTTGCGCTTCTCGCGTTCGGCAAGCCCTGCGCGCAGGAAATCCAGGAACATCTTCTGCTGGTGCTTGTAATAGGAGGGGTCGCAGGTCGCGATCTCCCTGGACCAGTCCAGCGACAGCCCGATCGAGCGGAGCTGCTTCTTCATCGCGGCGATGTTGTCGTAGGTCCAGGCCTTCGGCGCGACCTTGCGCTCGATCGCGGCGTTCTCGGCCGGCAGGCCGAAGGCGTCCCAGCCCATCGGATGCAGCACGTTGAACCCCTTGGCGCGCATGAAGCGGGCCAGAACGTCGCCGAGCGTGTAATTCCGGACATGGCCGATATGGATGCGCCCGGACGGGTAGGGGAACATCTCGAGCACGTAATATTTCGGCCGCGGATCGTCGTTCTTGGAGACGAAGATCGCCTGCTCGTCCCAGAGGCGTTGCCAGCGCGGTTCGGCGTCGCGGGCGTTATAGCGTTCGGAGGTCATGGAATCGTTGGGTTTTCGTGGTTCGGCCGTCTCAAGACGGCGGACTAGGCCATAGAAGACCTTAAGGGGTCAATGGGTTGCCGCGTTCTGGAACTTTGACGAGCCATCCGCATAACTACGAGGTCCGCGTTGGGGTGTGATTAAGGCGTCGATGCCAAGTTGCAGCCCGACAAGGTCGCGTTACCGCACATGGATTCCAGCTTCGACGATCCCGATTACGACTATGCCACGTCCGTCGCCGGGCGGGCGATGCGGAGCATGGCCGAACAGCGGATTGCACCGACCCCGGCCAACTTTGCCGTCTGGTTCCAGTATTTGGCGGGCAGCCATGACGATCTGCGCAACGCGATCGATCTCCTGATCGACCACAATCGTCCCTTCGACGCCCAAACCAATCAGGATCTGTTCGAGACCTACGTCGCGCCGCAGGTGAGTGCCGTCGTGGTCGACACCTCCGAGCGGCTGCAGGCGCTGATGGGGACGGCGAAGGAGTTTCTGACGACGGCGATCGCCGACAATCATTCGCAAATGCAGGTCATCAGCCAGGTGGCTGACCAGGGCAAGGCCGGCGTCGATCCAAAGCTGCTGGTTGCCCAGCTCATGAACGAGCTGGCGCGGGCGGCCACGCGGGCGACGCGGCTGGAGGCAGGCTTTGCCGAAAAGACCCGCGAACTCGACGTGATCCGCGATTCGCTGTCGCGGTCCGAGCAGCGCGCCCGGACCGACACGCTGACCGGGCTGGCGAACCGGCGGGCCCTCGACGAATTCCTGCGCAAGGCGCAGACGACGGCGGAATGGGGCGAGCCGCTCAGCGTGCTGATGCTCGACATCGACCACTTCAAGTCGTTCAACGACAATTTCGGCCACGGTGTCGGCGACCAGGTGCTGCGCCTGATGGCCAAGGTCCTGCGCGAGAAGGTTCGCGCGCAAGATCTGCCGGCCCGCTATGGCGGCGAGGAGCTGATCGCGGTGCTGCCGGACGCCGATCTCGCCGCTTGCGCCGAGATCGCCGAACGCATCAGGCGCGCGATCGCAGATTGCACGCTCACGCGTCGCTCGACCGGCGAGACCCTGCCCGGCATCAGCGTGTCGATCGGCGTGGCGCAATACCGGGTCGGCGAGGCGATCACGGATCTGATCGAACGCTGCGACCGTGCGCTCTATCTCGCCAAGGGCGGCGGCCGCAATCGTGTGGTGACGGAGATCGAGCTCGATCGCGCCGGGGCTGCGGGCTAGCGGTCAGCGACGGTATGCTCCCTCGCCCCGCTTGCGGCAGGGCAATCGCATTTGAATTTTCGAGAGGCGTCAAGCTCGGCCATGACGACGTGGAGATAGTCGGTGCCCATGGCCCACATCTCATACGCGATAGCCTGCCGCAAGCGGGGCGAGGTGAAGAACCAGCGCTTTAGGCGCTCGCCACCATCATTATCTCGGCCGTGCTGGTCGCGATCGCCTGCACGCCGTGCTCGACGACATTGTTGCGGCCACGATGCTTGGCGGCGTAGAGCGCGGCGTCGGCGGCTTCGATCAGGTCGCCGGGACGCAAGGATTCGCTCGGCTTGGTCGCGGCGACGCCGATCGAGACCGTGACGATCATGTGGTTCGAGGTGATGTGAGGCAGGCAGAGCCTCAGCACGGCCGAACGCACCTGCTCGCCGATCGCGACGGCGCGCGTCACGTCGGTGTTCGGCAGCAGCAGGCAGAACTCCTCGCCGCCGTAGCGGGCCGCGAAGCCCATCGTGTCGGCGGCGATGCCGGACAGCGATTCGCCGAGCCGCGTCAGGCAGGAATCGCCTTCGAGATGGCCGTAGGTGTCGTTGAACAGCTTGAAATGGTCGACGTCGATCATCAGAAGCGCCAGCTCGCTGCCATATTGCTGCGCGCGCATCCATTCGAAATCCAGCCGGCTCTGGAAGCCGCGGCGGTTGGCGAGACCGGACAGCATGTCGATCGACGCCATCACCGTCAGGCGGTCGTTGCTTGCGATCAGCTCGCGCTCGCGCTGGCTCAGCTGCGCGGCCATCGCGTTGAACGCGCGGGCCAGCGGCACGAACTCGGCGGGCAGGCGATTGCGCGCGGCGCGCGCCGACAGGTCTCCCTCGCCGAGCCGCTTGGCCATGTCGGCGAGCATCTCGATCGGCTTGATCACGAGCTTTTCGGCGGCGATCAGCGCGCCGAGCAGGACGAACATGAGCACAAAGGCGAGCTGCAGATAGGCGGTGCGGATGTCGCGGCTGACCGCTGCGGACACCTTGTCTTCGTCGATGCTGGCGATCAGGCGGGCATTGGTGCCGGCGATGCGGATATAGCTGACCGCGCGGCGGGAGCCGTCGGCGGCGAGAAAGGACAGCGAACCCTCATCCTGATCGGAGCGCAGCGCCTTGTCGGCGATCGCGGACATCAGCGGCATGTTGTCGAGCGGACGGCCGACCGCGCTGTGCTGATCGGCCGGGGCCGCCAGCACGGTGCCCGCGCTGTCGACCAGCACCGCAGTGATGCCGGCGCGACCGCCCAGATTGTTCATGACCTTCGACATCCAGTCGAGATTGACGGTGGCGAGCACGACGGCATCGGCCACGCCGCTGAAGGCGGAGACCGGATAGACCGCCATCACCGTTGGCGACGGTACCGGTCGCGACATGATGAAGTCGCTCAGCACGAAGCGGCCGGTTTCCTGGGCCTGCTGGAAGTACGGTCGGTCGCTGAGATCGAGGCCGACATACATGTTGTTGGTGGCGCATTGGATGCGGCCGTCCTGGCCGGCGATCAGAAGCGTGCGGATCCAGGGCAGGCTCGAGGGCAGGCTCGCGCGCAGCACGTCGCAGCTCTTGCTGATGCCGCCGGCGGAGGCGCGGATGAAGGCCTCCGATTTCAGAATGGTCTCGACCGACGAGATCACCTGGCGCTGCGCATCGGCGCTGTGCCTCGCCACCGTGGTGAATTCAGCCGCGGCCTGCGCAACTTGCCGCGCGCGCGTGTCTTCGAGGGAACGGATGCGCTCGATCATCAAGGGCGTCACGAGAATCACCGCGAGCAACGCAAGCCGCGCCCGGATACCGAGAACCTGCTTGAGTTTCGCGCGCTTGCGGTTGAGACTGACGCTTGCCATTTTCGCTACCCACCCCGCGGGCTAAGGTAAAGCGAAGGGTTCAAAAACTGTTTCTTGAACTCGGTAAAATTGGACCTAACTCGGGCTAAGGTCACAACCAAGAGACGTCATGACGGAAGCCAACGTCGCGCCGGTCACCGGCCATTCACCAAACGCGCTCGCCGCGGTCGAAGCCGAAATTGCACGCGCCTGCAGGGACGCGCAGCGTGACCGCGCCTCGGTCACGCTGATCGCCGTGTCCAAGACGTTCGCGGCGGATGCAATTATCCCGGTTATCGCCGCAGGACAGCGCGTATTTGGCGAGAATCGGGTGCAGGAGGCCAAAGCCAAGTGGCCGGCGTTAACGTCTGCTTACCCCGATATCGCGCTGCATCTGATCGGGCCGCTGCAATCCAACAAGGCGAAAGAGGCGGTTGCGCTGTTCGACGCCATCCATTCGGTCGACCGTCCGAGCATTTGCCAAGCGTTAGCCAAGGAAATCGAATCCCAGAACAGGCACCCGCAGCTGTTCGTCCAGATCAACACCGGCGAGGAGCCGCAGAAGGCCGGGATTGCCCCGGGCGAGGCCGATGCCTTCATTGCAAGCTGCCGCGACACCTACGGGCTGACGATCTCCGGATTGATGTGCATCCCGCCGGTCGACGAGCCGCCCGCCGCGCACTTTGCGCTCACCGCCAAGATCGCCGCGCGCAATGGCTTGACGAATCTCTCGATGGGCATGAGCGCCGATTTCGCGACCGCCATCATGCTCGGCGCCACCCATGTGCGCGTCGGCAGCGCGATCTTCGGTCATCGTTAGTTGCCGTTGGCGAGGGAGGATGCCGCCCGAACGCTGTCAATATCGTCGCAAGGGCTCCTCGCAATGACGGCGGTGTGCCTCACCCGATGATGATCTTTGTGCGCGGGCCCAGACGCCGCAGCAATTGCAGCATGGCGGATTTCGTCATGGAGACGCAGCCGGCAGTCGGGCCGAAATTGTCGCGGGCAAGGTGCAGGAACACCGCGCTGCCGCGGCCGGCGATGCGGGGCCGCGTGTTGTGGTCGATCTCGATGATGAAGTCGTAGAGATGGTCGGCGCGCCGGAGCCGGTCGCCGCCCTGCCCCTCGCCGAGCCGGATGCTCTGGTTGTAGCGGCGGTCCCGCGGATCCTCGCACCAGGCGTCCACGCCGGTGATCATCCGGGCCGGCAGGAACGTCCGGGGACGGCTGTGCCGGTCGCCCCGCCACCACAATTGCCTGGGCCGGAAGCTGCCTCTGGGGGTGCCGCCATCACCCTCGCGCTTGTTGGCGAGAATGCCGCCTCGCCCCAGCGCAACCGGAATGGTCAGCGCTCCCGCCGTCAGCCAGCCTCGGCGCGGATTGCCGGCAGCAGGCTTAACGCGGATCGCCGAGAGCGGCCCGGGGCCTCGATTCCTGATGTAACCGACTGAAGCTGCTTTGTTTTTCATGTGAACGTGCAATGTCGAATTCATTACAGGACATTCATCAAAACGTCCTGCTATTCTGAGTTAGAGTGCTTCTGGCTTGTGAATCGGTAACAGCCCACTACTTCAACACGAACAACAATAATCACGGCGACCTTAAACTTCCCCTCGCGGCTGGGTGCGGCATGGATGTGCCGCCGAGCCGGACCCCAAAAGGATGACCCCCCATGGCCAATGCCCGCAAGATCCTGATCGTGGATGACGATACCGATCTGCGCGACACGTTGGTGGAGCAATTATCGCTACACGAAGAATTCGAAGCCTCTGCGGTCGATACCGGCGCCAAGGGCGCCAGCGCCGCGAAGGCCAATTCCCCCGATCTGGTTCTGATGGATGTCGGCCTGCCCGACACCGACGGCCGCGAGGTTGTCCGCTCGCTGCGGAAGGGCGGCTTCAAGGCCCCGATCATCATGCTGACCGGGCACGACACCGATTCCGACACGATCCTGGGCCTGGAATCCGGCGCCAACGACTATGTGGCAAAGCCCTTCCGTTTCGCGGTGCTGCTGGCGCGCATCCGCGCCCAGCTCCGTCAGCATGAAGCCAGCGAGGACGCGGTGTTCTCGGTCGGACCCTACTCCTTCCGTCCCGGCTCGAAGATGCTCACCGCGGCCAATGCCCGGAAGGTCCGCCTCACCGAGAAGGAAACCGCGATTCTCCGCTTCCTCTACCGGGCCGGCCAGATGCCGGTGTCGCGCGAGACCCTGCTCCAGGAGGTCTGGGGCTACAATTCCGGCGTCACCACGCACACGCTGGAAACCCACATCTACCGCCTCCGCCAGAAGATCGAGAAGGACGCCGCCAACCCGGAGATCCTGGTGACGGAAGCCGGTGGCTACAAGCTGGTGCCGTGATACGCTTCGATGGCGTGCGAATCGTTTTAGATCGCACGCCTTCGAGCCTCGGACCTGAATGTCAATCGACGATGATGTAGCGCTTCTCGAGCGTGTCCCGACACTGCGCCTGTTGGGAGACGCCTCGTTGCGCATGCTGGCGATCGGCTCGGAGCAGCGTGATTTCGTCCGCGGCGACGTGCTGTTCAATCTCGGCGACGACGCCGACGCCGGCTTCGTGGTCCAGCGCGGCGCCTTCCGGGTTGAAGACGGCGCCGGCGCCGAAATGATCGCCGGTCCCGGCGCGTTGATCGGCGAGCTCGCGCTGGTGGTGCCGATGAAGCGGCCGTCGAGCGCGGTCGCGCTGGAGCATTCCTCCGTCATCCGCGTCGCCCGCAGCCTGTTCCAGCGCGTGCTCGAAAGCGATCCCGCTGCGGCGGTGCGCCTGCGCGACGAGTTCGCGGTGCGCTCCAGCCAGATCGCCAGCGATATTTTGATGGCGGGTGCGAAGCTGACGTCGTAGCTCTCTCCACTCGTCATTCCGGGGCGCGACGAAGTCGCGAACTATGGTGCGCAATTGCGCACCTGAGAATTCATTGAGCGGCAGAGTCAGTTGATGAATGGATTCCGGGCTCGCGCCAAGTGGCGCGCCCCGGAATGACGAGGGCGGCTCACACCTCCAGCGTCACCGTCACAGGCACGTGGTCCGATGGCCGCTCCCAGCTGCGCGCATCGCGCAGAATCCTGAAATCGCTGACTGCATCCTTCAGCGCGCGCGAGACCCAGATGTGGTCGAGCCTGCGGCCGCGATCGCCGATGGTCCAGTCGGCGGAGCGGTAGCTCCACCACGTATAGACCTTCTCCGACATCGGGATGCGCTCGCGCGCGACGTCGACCCATTCGCCGGCCGCGAGCGCCGCCTTCAGCTTCTCCGTTTCGACAGGCGTGTGCGAGACCACTTTCAGCAGCTGCTTGTGCGACCACACGTCGTTCTCGTGCGGGGCGACGTTGAGATCGCCGACCAGGATGTGGCGGTCCTCACCGCGCGGATGCAGCGGCTCGCACGCTTTCATCTCGTCGAGGAAGCGGAGCTTGTGGTCGAATTTCTCGTTCAGCGCGGGATCGGGAATGTCGCCGCCCGCGGGCACGTAGAAATTATGCAGCACCAGTGGTTTTGCGATGCCCGCCTTTTCACCGAACGACACCGAGATGTGGCGCGAATCCACCTTGTCGCAGAAGGTGCGGATGTCCTTCGATTCGAACGGGATCTTCGAGATGATGGCGACGCCGTGATAGCCCTTCTGACCGTTCAGCGCGACGTGCTCGTAGCCGAGCCGCTTGAAGCGCTTCAGCGGAAAAGCATCGTCGATGCACTTGGTCTCCTGCAGGCACAGCACTTCTGGCCGCGCGCTCTTGAGAAATTTCGCGACCAGGTCGATGCGTAGCCGCACCGAATTGATGTTCCAGGTTGTCAGGGAAAGACGCATAGGAAATGCGTCTTAGCATGGATTGGCGTGGGGAAAATGCTTGTCCACAGCGAGCTCTCGTAGGGTGGGCAAAGCGAAGCGTGCCCACCGTGATGGGCGTGAGGAGAGGTGGTGGGCACGGCGCAAGAGCGCCTTTGCCCACCCTACGGCAGCGGAGCGCTTAACCCCGCGACGGCGTGTTGTAATTGGTGAAATCGATCTTGAACATGTTGGGGTCGAGCTTCTTGCTCGAGTCCAGATTGTACACCGCAATCGTCGTGTCGTAGCCCTGCGGATCGGTGACGGTCCACTGCTTGAGCTGGCCGTCCTTGGCGCCGAACATCAGCAGCAAGCGGCTGGTGCCGACCAGGGCCTGCTTCTCCTCGATGGTGACGCTGACGAAGACGTCGTCGGCCGAGACGCCAACGACATTGGTGTCCCTCATCAGGTCGATGCGGTCGGACAATAGAAAGCGCAGCGGCGTCTGCGACAGCGGGTAGACGTCCTGGGTCGCGAGCTTGCGGTCGCGCACCACGAGCGAGGATCCGTCGGCGACGATGTCGATCGGGCTCGGCGCATCATATTCGAAGCGTACCTTGCCGGGTTTCTGGATGTAGAAGTCGCCCTGCGTCTTGCTGCCGTCGGGACCGACCTGGACGAAATTCCCGACCAACGTCTGCAGCGACGACAGATAGGCGCTGACCTTGGCCGCCTGCGCTTTCTGGTTGGCGTCGAAGGTCTGGAAGATGCTGCTCGGAACGTTGCGCCGCGGATCCGGGATCACCGGATTGGGCGGCGCCTGCGTCGCGCCGGTGACGGCCGGCCCACCGGCGGTCGCGCCGCCGTCACGCCCCTTCGGCGCGGGCTTCGGCACCGGCACGGTCTGCGCGAAAGACGCAGCGGTCACCATCGCGGCGGTGACGAGAAGCACGCCGGCCATGCGCGCGCTTCGCGCGGCGATCGTGGCAGCGAATCGAATGTCCGGATGTCTGATCAACGCGTCGTCCTGTGTGGCTGGGCGCCCTTTTACCGTGATTTCGGGCAAAAGCAGATATCGAATTTGCGTGAAATGTTGCTCAGAGGCTCCTCGCCTCACATATGGCTGTCTTCTTCCTCGACCAGAATCTCGCGCTTGCCGGCATGGTTGGCGGGACCGACGATGCCTTCCAGTTCCATGCGCTCCATCAGCGATGCGGCGCGGTTGTAGCCGATTTGCAGACGGCGCTGGATGTAGCTGGTCGAGGCCTTGCGATCGCGTTTGACGATCGCAACCGCCTGCTGGAAGAGATCGCCGCCGCCATCGCCGCCCATGCCGGTGGCGTCGAACACGGCACCGTCCTCGTCCTCGGTCGGCTCTTCGGCGGTGACGGCTTCGAGATATTCCGGCTGTCCCTGCGTCTTGAGGTGACGCACCACCTTCTCGACTTCCTCGTCGGAGGCGAACGGTCCGTGCACGCGGCTGATGCGGCCGCCGCCCGCCATGTAGAGCATGTCGCCCTGGCCGAGCAGCTGCTCGGCGCCCATCTCGCCGAGAATGGTGCGGCTGTCGATCTTGGAGGTGACCTGGAAGGCGATACGGGTCGGGAAGTTCGCCTTGATGGTGCCGGTGATGACGTCGACCGACGGACGCTGCGTCGCCAGGATCACGTGCAGGCCGGCGGCGCGCGCCATCTGCGCCAGACGCTGCACCGCGCCTTCGATGTCCTTGCCGGCGACCATCATCAGGTCGGCCATTTCGTCGACGATGATGACGATGTAGGGCAGCGGATCGAGCGAGAGCTTCTCTTCCTCGTAGATCGCCTTGCCGGTCTCCTTGTCGAAGCCGGTATGCACCGTGCGCGTCGGCTCCTCGCCCTTGGCCTTCAATTCGAGCAGGCGCGTGTTGTAACCGTCGATGTTGCGCACACCGAGCTTGGCCATGTTCTTGTAGCGCTCTTCCATCTCGCGCACGGCCCATTTCAGCGCGACCACCGCCTTCTTGGGGTCGGTCACAACAGGCGTGAGCAGATGGGGAATGCCGTCATAGACGGAGAGCTCGAGCATCTTCGGATCGACCATGATCAGGCGGCACTGGTCCGGCCGCAGCCGGTAGACCAGGCTGAGGATCATGGTGTTGATCGCGACCGACTTGCCCGAGCCGGTGGTACCGGCGATCAGCATGTGCGGGGTGCGCGCGAGGTCGATGATGACGGGGTCGCCGCCGATGGTCTTGCCAAGGCAGAGCGGCAGCTTCGCCACCGTGTCGGTCGCCTCCTTCGCCACCAGCAATTCGCGCAAATAGACTTTCTCGCGATGCGCGTTCGGCAGCTCGATGCCGATCGCGTTGCGGCCGGGCACGACGGCGACGCGTGCCGACAGCGCGCTCATCGAGCGGGCGATGTCGTCGGCAAGGCCGATCACGCGCGAGGACTTGATGCCGGGCGCCGGCTCCAGCTCGTACAGCGTAACGACCGGACCGGGATTGGCCTTCACGATCTCGCCGCGCACGCCGAAATCCTGCAGCACGCCTTCGAGCGAACGGGAATTGTTCTCCAGCTCGGCCTTGCTGAGCGGCTGGCGATCGCCTGCCTTTGGTGCGGCCAGCATGGAGACGGACGGGAGGTCGAACTTGTCGGAGGATTTCTTGGAAGCGGGCTTCGGCGCGGCTTTTTTCTTCGGGGCGCGCGCGGCGGGCTCCTCCTCTTCCTCCTCCTCGTCCTCCAATTCGTCTTCGTGCTCGTCCTCGTAGCCCTCGTCTTGAGACTGCGGCGAGATCGACGGCGCCGAGCGGCCGCCGCCGAGATTCGGCTCCTGCCGGCTGAACTGGGCGGCCTTGGTCTTCGGTCCGCTCGAGACCAGCGAGCGGTAGGCCGCACCACACAGCCAGATCAGCCGCGCCTTGGCGCTCATCAATGCATGGAACAGCCAGCCCAGCGAGACCGAACCCCGATCGCTCTCCTCGTCTTCGTCGAGCGGCTTGTCGTCATCGGCGACCTCAGCGATCTCGTCGTCTTGCTCGCGCGCGCCGAGGCCGCAGGCGATCAGGAAGGTCGCTGTCATCGCGGCGAACAGGATCGTGCCCAGCACGATGCGATAGATCGTACCGGCCGGCCCGAAGATCACCGCGGGCGCGCGCACCAGCGCATCGCCGACCACACCGCCGAGGCCGGTCGGCAGCGGCCAGGCCCCGCCATGCTGAAAGCAACTGACGAAGCCTGCCGCGATCACCGTGCAGAGAATCCAGGAGCCGAGCCGCAGCGCCTCGCGGTCGAACGGCCGATGCGTCATCATACGCCAGCCCCAGACCGCAACGGTCAGGACCAGCATGATCGCGCCGAGCCCCAGGATCTGCATGGCGAGATCGGCGCCGATCGCGCCGGCATAGCCGAGGATGTTGCGGATCGGCCGCGAGGTCGCGTGGCTGAGACTGGGATCCTGCACCGACCACGTCATCAGCGCCGCCGCGGCGATGCCCGCCAGCGCGATCAGGCCGAGGCCGGCGAGCTCGCGCATGCGCCGCGCCAGCCCCTCGCGGATCGAGGGCGGCAGATGGCCGACCAGAGGAATGACGCGTTCGATTGCCGACATGCTCACGGGCCCCGCCTAACCCAGAGTCTCGACCAGCCGGTGCAGCGCCTGCGCCGTGGTCTCGCCGTCCTGCACCAGTGCGAGGCGGATATAGCCTGCGCCGGGATTGAATCCGTCAGGCTGCTGTCGCGCCAGGAAGCTGCCGGGCACCACGCGCACGCCGGCTTCCTTGAACAGCTTGAGCGTCACCGACACGTCGTCGCCGATCTCGGCGGTGTTGAGCCAGACGCAGAAGCCGGCATCGGGGCGGCGATAGCCGTAACGATTGCCGATGATCTGGTCGGCGAGGTCGAACTTGATCCGGTACAGCCGCCGATTCTCCTCGACATGCGCCTCGTCGCCATAGGCGACCGTCGCGACATGCTGCAGCGGCACCGGCACCTGGGGCGCGGCGATGTTGCGCAGCTCGAGGAACATGCCGATGAACCTCTTGTCGCCGGCGGCAAAGCCGACGCGCAGGCCCGGCAGGTTGGAGCGCTTCGACAGTGACTGGAACGCGACCACGCGCGTGAAGTCGGGGCCGGCGCATTCCAGCGCGCTGCCGGGTGCCTCGCGGGTGTAGATCTCGGAATAACATTCGTCGCTGAGGATCACGAAGCCGTAGCGGTCGGCGAGCTGCTTCAAGCGTTTGAAATAGCCGGGCCTCGCGACCGAGCCCTGCGGATTGGCGGGCGAAGCCAGGTAGAACGCCACCGTGCGCGCCAGGGTCGCTTCGTCGATGGCGTCGAGGTCGGGCAGGAAGCCGTTCTCGACCGTGGTCGGCAGATGGACCGGCTCGCAAGCGGCCGCAAGCGCGCCCGCGCCGTAGACCGGATAGAACGGGTTTGGCATCAGGATCGCGGGCTTGCCCGGACGCGGGCCGACATAGCGCGCGGCCGCGATCGCGGCGAGGAACAGCCCCTCGCGGCTGCCATTGAGGACGAGAATCTCGCTCTCGGGGTCGAGCGGCCGCGGCAGCTTGAAGCGCGTCGACAGCCAGGCCCCGGCGGCGCTGCGGAACGGATCGGTACCCTTGTTCGCGGGATAACGGCCGAAATCGGCGATGTGCTTGGCCAGCACCGGGCCGACAAAGTCGGGTACGGGATGCTGGGGCTCGCCGACCGCAAGCGAAATCAAGGGCTTGCCCGGCTGATGCGGGGCCAGCAGCTCGTTCAGCCGGACGAAGGGCGAGCGTTCGGAATCGGAGCCATTACCGCCCTGCGGCGCACGGGATGAAGCGGTCAGAGCCATTCGTTGGGCGCCAGTACTCTTGGAACGGCCGGTCGCTACCAAAGGCGCCGGCGGGAAGCGGTTCAGTTCACCATAGATAGGGCGAGGTTAAGACGCGATTAACCATCGGCCGCCGCCCGCGTCCAGAGCGGGAATAATGGGGCCGGAGACAGCGGCGTGCATGGACGGTCCCCCCTCCCCCGGAGGCGCCTGCAGGCGGAGCGATCAAAAGAAAGGGGCTCCAGCTTGCGCTGGAGCCCCTCAACGGTCAGGGCATTGCCGGGTATGTGCCCGAACCGTAGTTGTGGACGCGGTCCTCGAAGAGACCGCGCCCGGGAGGAGAGGGTCACATGTTGTAGGCGCGCTCGGTGTGCTCGGTGATGTCGAGGCCTTCACGCTCGCTCTCGACATTGGCGCGGAGGCCGACGATCACATCGACAACCTTGAAGAGGATCGCCGAGCCGACGCCCGACCACACCAGCGTGGTGCAGACGGCCTTGATCTGGGCGAGCATCTGCGTGGCGAAGTCGTAATCGGCGACCTTCGGCGGGATCGCCGAATAGTCGATGATGCCGGCGCCGCCGAGCGCGGGGTTGACCAGAATGCCGGTGCCGATGGCGCCGACGATGCCGCCGATGCAGTGCACGCCGAACACGTCGAGGGAGTCATCGTAGCCGAGCGCGTTCTTCACCACGGTGCAGAAGAACAGGCAGACCACGCCGACGACGAGGCCGAGGACGATCGCTCCCATGACGCCGGAGAAGCCGGCGGCGGGCGTGACGGCCACGAGGCCCGCGACGGCGCCTGAGATCACGCCGAGCACGGAGGGATGACCCTTGATGATCCACTCCGCGAACATCCACGACAGCGCGGCGGCTGCGGTGGCGACGAAGGAGTTGGTCATGGCGAGCGCAGCGCCGCCGCTGGCCTCGAGATTGGAGCCGGCATTGAAGCCGAACCAGCCGACCCAGAGCAGCGAGGCGCCGATCATCGACATGGTCAGCGAGTGCGGGGCCATCAGCTCCTTGCCGTAGCCGACGCGCTTGCCGATCAGGAGAGCGCCGACCAGGCCCGCGATACCGGCGTTGATGTGCACCACGGTGCCGCCCGCGAAGTCGATCGCGCCCATCTTGAAGATCCAGCCGGCATCGGCGTTGAGCTCGTCGAGCTTGGCCTGGGCCGCGGTCTTCGCCGCCGCGTCAGTAGCGGCAGCCAACGCTTTGGCCGCATCCTGGATCAGGTCCGGACCCTGCCAGTACCAGACCATGTGCGCGATCGGGAAATAGACCAGCGTCACCCAGAGCGGAACGAACAGCGCGATCGCCGCGAACTTCATGCGCTCGGCGAAGGCGCCGACGATGAGAGCGGGCGTGATCGCCGCGAAGGTCATCTGGAAGCAGACGTAAATCAGCTCCGAGATGTTGGCGTCGACCGAGAAGGTCGCGGCCTTCGTGTCGGTGGTGACGCCCATCATGAAGGCCTTGGAGAAGCCGCCAATGAAGTCGGAGCCGCCGGTGAAGGTGAGGCTGTAGCCGTATACGGCCCAGATCACGCAGACGACGCAGACGGTGTAGAACACCTGCATCAGGACCGAGAGCATGTTCTTGGAACGAACCAGACCGCCGTAGAACAGCGCGAGGCCGGGGATCGTCATCAACAGCACCAGCACTGTCGATGTCAGCATCCAGGCGTTGTCTCCCTTGTTGACCGTTGGCTCGGCGTAGGCTGCGGTCGCAGCGAACAGGCCAACTGCGAGAGCCGCCAGTCCCGCGCCATAGGGACGCTTGAACGTCATATTGTTTACTCCTGCTTGGATAAGGTTGAGCGCGAAATCAGAGGGCCGCGGCATCGGCCTCGCCGGTGCGGATACGCACCGCGTGGTCGAGGTTGATGACGAAGATCTTGCCGTCGCCGATCTGTCCGGTTTTCGCCGCGGACGTGATGGCATCGATGGTCTTGTCGACCTGGTCGGAGGCGACAGCGACCTCGATCTTGATCTTGGGCAGGAAGCTCACGGCATATTCGGCGCCGCGATAGATTTCCGTATGGCCCTTCTGGCGGCCATACCCCTTGACTTCCGTCACCGTGAGACCGTGAACGCCGATGGCGGTCAGGGCGTCACGGACTTCTTCGAGCTTGAATGGCTTGATGATCGCCATAACAATTTTCATGGGTCCTATCCCCGCTTGGGCCCGGTCCGGACGTGGCCGGGCGTTCTCGACTGGTTCGCCACGAGGGAGAAGTTTCACTACGCGGGCACAGCCGGACCCCTAGAATCAAATGCCGTGCCAGATCAGGCGGATTGCCTAACGGACTATGAAGACGGGGGTTTTCGCCTTTGGGGGGTGTTGCAATGCAGTGCGCTATTACGTCGCGCTCAAAACGTGGTCACGCCTGCTGAAAATAAGGGCAAGACAGGCTCCCGACACAATGTTGCTCACGTGTCGGGCAGCGAGGCGGTATTCACGTAGCGTCGGGACCTATTGCAGGGCTTCACCGTGCTGCGAAATATCCAGACCCTCAAGCTCGTGCTCACGGGATACGCGCAAGGGTACGAACAGGCCGACCAGCTTGAGCAGGATGAAGGTGACGCCCGCCGACCAGACGAAGGTCACGGCGACCCCATAGAACTGGATCAGGAGCTGCTGCGGATTGCCCTCCAGCAGGCCGGCGGTGCCGCCGATGGCGCTGGTGGCGAACACGCCGCCGAGCAGGGTGCCGGTCAGGCCGCCGATGCCGTGGACGCCGAAGACGTCGAGCGAATCGTCGTAGTCGAAGCGGTGCTTCAGCCAGGTACAGGCCCAGTAGCAGAGTGCACCGGCAATGATGCCGATGACGATGCCGTGCCATGGCGCGACGAAGCCCGAGGCCGGCGTGATGGTGCCGAGACCTGCGACCGCGCCGGAGATCATGCCGAGCACCGAGGGCTTGCGCCGCGTCGCCCATTCGATCGCGCCCCAGGTCAGCGCGCCCGCGCAGGCGGCCAGATGGGTCGCGATGATTGCCATCACCGCGCGTGAGTTCGCTCCGAGCGCCGAGCCGCCGTTGAAGCCGAACCAGCCGACCCACAACAGGCCGGTGCCCATCACTGCGAGCGACAGATCGAACGGCGAGAGATTCTCGGTGCCGTAGCCGTGACGGCGTCCCATCACCTTGGCTGCAACGAGGCCGCCGGTGCCGGCCGACAGATGCACGACGAGACCGCCGGCGAAATCGAGCACGCCCATGCTGGCGAGGAAGCCGCCGCCCCACACCCAATGCGCCAGCGGAATGTAGACGAAGATGAACCAGGCGACCGAGAACAGGAGATAGGCGGAGAACCGCATGCGGTCGGCGACCGAGCCGGCGACCAGCGCCACCGTGATGATGGCAAACGTCATCTGGTACAGCATGAACAGCGATTCCGGGATCGTCTTCGCCGCGGGGTTGACGCTGTCCATGGTCATGCCGGCGAGAAACCAGCGATCGAGCGTGCCGATCCAGGGGCCGTCGCCGACGAAGCACAGCGAATAGCCGAACGCCACCCAGAGGATTGAGATCAGCGTCACCGCGGCCAAGCTCTGCGCCATGGTGGCGAGCACGTTCTTCTTGCGCACCATGCCGGAATAGAACAGCGCAAGCCCCGGGATCGTCATCATCAGCACCAGCGCTGTCGCGACGATCATCCAGGCGGTGTCGGCGGTGCTGATCTCGTTTGCCGCCGCGCGCGCCGGCGCAGCAACGAGCGACGCAAATCCGATCGGCGCAGCCATGGCGGCTGCGCGGCGCAAATATCCCGCCATGTCGTTTCCCCCAGCACAGTCGTTACGTCGCACGCTGTGGCGTCGTTGCCCGGTGCGATCGAAGAATAATTTGTGTTAAAGCGCGTCGCTGTCGGTCTCGCCGGTGCGGATGCGCAGCGCGTGGTCGATCGGCGTGACGAAGATCTTGCCGTCGCCGATCTGGCCGGTGCGCGCCGTCGCGGTGATCACGGCGACCGCCTTGTCGGCGACGTCGGAAGCGACCGCGATCTCGATGCGCAGCTTCGGCAGGAAGTTCACGACATATTCGGCGCCGCGATAGATCTCGGTGTGGCCCTTCTGCCGGCCATAGCCTTTCACCTCGGTCACGGTCATGCCGTGCACGCCGATCGCCGTCAGGGCCTGGCGGACCTCATCGAGCTTGAAGGGTTTGATGATCGCGACGACGAGTTTCATGGTCAGGCCTATTCCCCGGGATGCGCCGCGCCGTATGTCCCCGGCGCTGCGTCAATCTGGCATCTTTCCGGGCAAATGGCACAAAAAAGTTGCAGATTGAAGCGGAAAAACGTTTGGCCAAGGGCGATCATGTGAACGGCCGCCTCTGTACAGGGCAGCTGTTCATCATTCACAATGCATTTTTGGCATGGATGCGGTGAACCCAGGCGTGAACCGAAGCGTCCCGGCCGGTACATACCTAAGTTCGAGGGGGACGTTCCATGGCGAGTTGGTTCTACGCATCCGAGGGTAAGCAGCAGGGGCCCTTTCCGGAAGGGCAATTCCGCGACCTCGTTGCCCAGGGCGTCGTGCGTCCGGACACCTTGGTCTGGACCGAGGGCATGGCCGGCTGGCAGAAGGCCGCCGAAATTCCCGGCCTGATCGGCGGCGGTGCGCCGCCGATGGTCCCGACGGGCGGAAGTGGCTATGGCGGCGCTGCCGGCTATGCAAGCGGTGGATCGCTCTCGGTCGATTTCAGCATCCTTGAATTCACCTGGCGCAGCATCGTCCTGCTGATCGGAATGATCTTCGTCATCCCGGCGCCCTGGGCCTTCGTCTGGTACACCAGATGGATCGTCTCCTGCGTGAAGGTCCCTGGGCGGCCGAACCTCAGCTTCACCGGCAATGCGATGACATTGGTGCCGTGGTATTTCGGCTTCATCGTTCTCGCCATCGCGCTTGGCTTCGTCGGCAGCGAGATATTGAGCAACCTGCTGTTCATCGTGCAGATCGTGCTCTACTGGCTGCTGATCAAATGGATGGTCGCGAACCTCGCCTCCAACGGGCAGCCGCTGGGCCTCAGCTTCACCGGTTCGGTCTGGGCCTATATCGGCTGGAATCTGCTGTTCGCGATTTCCATCATCACCATCATCGGCTGGGCCTGGGTGGCCGCGGCTCAGATGCGCTGGTTCTGCCGCAACGTCGAGGGCACCCGGCGCGAGATCGTCTTCAAGGGCAGCGGCCTCGATATCCTCTGGCGCGGCATCGTGGCCGCCATCCTGATGTGCTTCATCATCCCGATCCCGTGGGTGTACCGCTGGATCATGAACTGGTTCGCCTCGCAGACCGAGCTCGCGCCGCGCGGCTCGCTCGGGGCATGATCTGAACGCTTCAGGCGCTGCTTGAAGCGATCAGGCCTTCCGTTCGCGCACCGAGCCTTCCTGCGCGACGGAGGCGACCAGCGTGCCGTCCGGCTTGAAGATCGAGCCGCGGGTCAGCCCCCGTCCCGATTGCGCGCTCGGCGAATCCTGCGCGTAGAGCAGCCATTCGTCGGCGCGGAACGGGCGATGGAACCACATCGCGTGGTCGAGACTCGCCGGCATCATGCGCTTGTCGAACAGCGTGCGGCCATAGCGCGCCATGATCGCATCGAGCAGCGAGAAGTCCGAGGCGTAAGCGAGCGCGCACATGTGCAGCGCCGGATCGTCGGGCAGCTTGGCGGCGGTCTTGATCCAGACGTGGATGCGGCCGTCGTCGATCTTCTGGCCGAAATAACGGCCGAGCTCGACCGGGCGCAGCTCGATCGGCCGATCGGATTCGTAGTAGCGGCGGATGAAGTCCGGCATCTCCTTGAACATCGGCTGCTTCGCCACCTCCTCCGCCGTGAGCTTTTCCGGCGGCGGCACGTCCGGCATCTTGTCCTGGTGGTCGAACGCAGTCTCCTCCTCGGCGTGGAACGACACCATGATCGAGAAGATCGCGTTGCCGTGCTGGATCGCGGTGACGCGGCGGGTCGAGTAGCTTTTGCCGTCGCGCAGGCGCTCGACCTGATAGATGATCGGGATCTGCGGATCGCCCGGCAGGATGAAATAGCAATGCAGCGAATGCGGCAGCCGGCCCTCCACGGTGCGGCAGGCCGCGACCATCGCCTGCCCGATCACCTGGCCGCCGAACACCCGCTGCCAGCTCGTCTTCGGGCTGTTGCCGCGGAACAGGTTCACCTCGAGCTGCTCGAGGTCGAGGATCCCGATGAGGTCGATCAGTCCTTTGGACATGATGGTGCTTTCCAGTGATGCCTCATTCCGGGGCGCACGCGGTGCGAACCCGAAAATCTCGAGCTGATAAACCTCCGGATTCCGGGTACGCGCGTTGCGCGCCCCGGAATGACGGAACGAAGGGCTAGCGGACCTCGTTTCACCGCACTGTTTCGCCCAGCTCAAGTCTGCTAGCAAGACCGAGAATTGTTCGGGAAGCTTTGGTATGTCGGTACAGGGTAGCATTGTCATCGGTGGCGGCGCGTTTGCCGGCCTTGCGCTGGCCTTGGCGCTACGCCAGGGGCTCGGGCCCGAGATCCCGATCATCGTCGCCGATCCCGCGCTCGGCACGCGGCCGAGCCGCGACCCCCGCGCCACCGCGATCGTCGCCGCCTGCCGCCGCCTGTTCGAGACGATCGGCGCCTGGGACGACGTCCGGGGCGAGGCCCAGCCGATCCTCGACATGGTCGTCACCGATTCCAAGCTCGAGGACGCCACCCGCCCGGTGTTCCTGAACTTCGCCGGCGACGTCGCGCCGGGCGAGCCCTTCGCGCATATGATCGAGAACCGCCGCCTGATCGACGCGCTGGTGGTGCGCGCCGAGGCCGACGGCATCGATCTTCGCGCCACCCCGGTCGCCTCCTACGATGCGCGCACCGACGGCATCGAGGTGACGCTCGGCGACGGCAGCGTGATCGCGGCGGGCCTCTTGGTCGCCGCCGATGGCGCGCGGTCGAAGCTGCGCGAGCGCGCCGGCATCGTCACTCATGGCTGGGAGTACGATCAGTCCGGCATCGTCGTCACCGTCGGCCACGAGCGCGATCACGAGGGCCGCGCCGAGGAACACTTCCTGCCGGCCGGCCCGTTCGCGATCCTGCCGCTCACCGGCAAACGCTCCTCGCTGGTGTGGACCGAGCGCCGCACTGAGGCCGCGCGCATCATCGCCCTCAGCGACGAGGAATTCCACGCCGAGCTCGAGCAGCGCTTCGGCCTGCATCTCGGCGAGGTCAAGGTGCTCGACAAGCCGCGGGCGTTTCCGCTGTCTTATTTCGTCGCGCGGTCCTTCATCGCCGAGCGCCTCGCGCTGGTCGGCGACGCTGCCCATGTCATCCACCCCATCGCGGGCCAGGGCCTCAACATGGGCCTGAAGGACGTCGCTGCGCTGGCGGAAGTGGTGGTCGATGCCGCGCGGCTCGGCCTGGATATCGGCGGGGCGGACGTGCTCGAACGCTACCAGCGCTGGCGCCGGTTCGACACCATGGCGATGGGCGTCGCCACCAACTCGCTGAACTTCCTGTTCTCCAACCAGTCGACGCTGTTGCGCACGGTGCGCGACATCGGCCTCGGCCTCGTCGACCGCGCCCCGCCGCTGAAGAACCTCTTCATCCGCCAGGCCGCAGGCCTCACCGGCGAGGTGCCGCGGCTGTTGAAGGGCGAGGCATTGTAAGGGCGAATGGTGAGTATCGAGTGGCGAGTGGACCCATTCGCCATTCGCCACTCCCCACTCGCTGTTATCAATCGATCTTGCGCGCCTCTTCCGGCAGCATGATCGGGATGCCGTCGCGAATGGGATAAGCGAGCTTGGCGCTGCGCGAGATCAGCTCCTGCCGCTCAGCATCGAATTCCAGCGGGCCCTTTGTCAGCGGGCAGACCAGGATCTCCAGCAATTTTGGATCGACGCTGGCTTCGGGACGTTCGGTGGGCGCGTTCATGGAAGTCTCCGGCACTTGCTTGCCTTTAGCATAGAAATTCGCGCCCGCCATCGCGCTTTAGGCGGAGACCATCGCCAGGAGCTCGTCGAGCATGGTCCGCAGCCGCGCGGCCGGGATTGACGGGCCTGACAGGGCGAAACCGAGAAATGTCCAGTACAGGATCTGCGCGCGGGCCTGCGCCGTTGCCGGGGCGAGTCCCCGCTTCTGCAGCAGCTCCTCGATATAATCGAGCCTGCGGCGATCGATGGCACGCACCGCCCCTTGCGCGCTCGCATCGAACGCCGCCCAATTGCGCACCGCGCGTTCGAGGTCGAGCCGCGCGCCGAAGGATCTCCGCAGCAGCATCTTGACCGGCTCGTCGCCGGCGGCTTCGACGTCGGCGATGATCCGCTCGGCCGCGATCTCGCGCCAGCGCCTCAGCACCGCGGCGTGAAACGCGGCGAGATCGGCGAAATGCCAATAGAAGCTGCCGCGCGACACGCCCATGGCCTTGGCGAGCGGCTCGGCCTTCAAGGCCGTGAAGCCGCTCTTGGCCAAGGCCTTGAGGCCCTGGCCAGTCCAATCGTCAGCGGAGAGCTGTTGGTTCATGTCGTTTCCCGAAAAGCGCACCATACACTAATGTATTGACAGGCGCTTGGCCAGACGCTATCGAAACATACATGAGTGTATGGAGGCGTCGATGCGGGATCTGCTGCTCCAATGTGCGGGCGTCGTGACCATCGCCGTTGCGCTCGTTCACGGCTACCTCGGCGAAGCCAAGGTCTTCGCCCGCGCGCGCATCGAGCCGGAGCGCCTCCGCACCTTGATCCGGCTGGTGTGGCAGGCCTCGACCGTGGCCTGGATCGGCGGTGGCGTGCTGCTGATCGCGGCGCCGTGGATGCAATCGGAGCCGGCTCGTCACTGGATCGTCGCGACCATGGCCTGCGTGTTCGGCTGCTCCGCCCTCGCCAACGCATGGGCGACGCGGGGCCGGCATTTCGGCTGGATGGCGCTCAGTGCGGTCGTCGTGATGTCGGTTGCCGGGTACTAGAACTCATCTAAAGCGGACCAGATCCGTTACCGATCGACCAGGCATTCTTCGGATGCCGTCATCGTCCTGGTCGTGCTCCACGTTGCTGGTGTGGCGCTGATAGGACTCCTGCAGCGCGATGATCACCGGACGCAAGCGCATCCGCGTCCATCTCCAGTAATCCGCAAACGCGCGCAGCGGGCTTCCGGCGCGACCGGCGCGCGGAACGTGTTAGCCCCACAGATCAAATTTTACGGACGGTGTTGGCAAGCCGCTAAGCATGCGATCAGGCGCGGCACAAAATTAACGCGAAGGGCGATTAGCCGGTCCAGCATCGACAAACATCAACAATATCGACGATGGGGCGAAACTGAATGTTCCGCGTTTTCTCCTGCCTTACGGCCGAACACGATTGGCGGCTCGTCGTGCTCGCTGCTCTGGTCTGCTTCGTTGCCAGCATCGTCGCGGTCAGCATCTTCCACCGCGCGATCGCAACGCGCGGGAGAACCCGGTGGATCTGGATCGCCATTGCCGGCGCGGCCATCGGATACGGCATTTGGGCTACGCATTTCGTCGCGATGCTCGCCTACGAGCCCGGGGTCACGACGGGCTACGGCATCGTATTGACGGCGTCCTCTCTCGCGGCGGCAATGCTGCTGACCTCGGTCGGCTTCGGCGTCGCGGTCGTCACGTCCGGCCCCTGGCGCGCGGCGGCTGGCGGCGTCATCATCGGTGGCGGCATTGCCAGCATGCACTATCTCGGAATGTGGGCGCTCGAAGTGCCGGGCCGAGTCTCCTGGTCCGTGGACCTCGTGCTCCTCTCCATCGTTCTGGGCATGTGTTTTGGCTACGCTGCGCTGGCGGCAGCGCTCACCCGTCAGGGTTATAGCGGCACGCTGGCAGCCGCCACCCTGCTGACGCTCGCCATCGTGTCGCATCACTTCACGGCCATGGGCGCCGTGCTGATCACACCGGATCCGGCGCTCGCGACCGATACGCTTTCGCTGTCTCCGGCCTTCCTCGCGCTCGCCATCGCCGGCGTCGCATTGTCCGTGCTGGGCATGAGCCTGATCGGAGTGCTGGCCGATCGTCGTCTGGCGACCAGAACCGCCAGGTTCGAGGAGATCATCAGCCAGCTCTCCATCGCCCGGCAGCAGCTCGAAGGGTCGCAGAACGAGCTCAAGGAACAGAAGCTGAGGCTGGACACGGCCATCAACCATATGGTCGAGGGCCTTTGCATGTTCGACGCCGGGAAGCGGCTCGTCATCTGCAACGAGCGTTACGCCCGTTTGTACCGGCTGCCGCCGGAACTGCTGCGTGCGGGAACTCCGCACCGCGACATCATCCGTCATCGCGTCACCAGCGGCATACTCGAAGGCGAGGCCAGCGATTTCGCCGCCGAACGGCAGATCGCCAGGCTCGAAGCACTGCCGATCCATGCCGTCTCGAGCCGCATCGATGCGTTCGCCGATGGGCGGCTGATCTGCGTGACGCGGCAGCCGATGGCCGGCGGCGGCTGGGTGGCTACGCATCTGGATGTCACCGAGCAACGCCGGTCCGAAGCGAAGATCACCTACATGGCGGAACACGATGCGCTCACCGAGCTGCCGAACCGCGTGCTGCTCAAGGCGCGTCTGGAGCCTGCACTTGCCGATACGCGTGGCGGAAATCTCCATCTGGCGGTTCTCCTGCTCGACCTCGACCGCTTCAAGGAGGTCAACGACACGCTCGGACATCCGGCGGGCGACCTGCTGCTGCGCTCAGTCGCGGCGCGCTTGCTGGATTGCATCAGGGAGACGACGTTCGTCGCCCGACTGGGCGGCGACGAATTCGCAATCGTCGACTACGTGACCAATCCGGCTGCGGACGCGGCCTCTCTCGCCGAGGCGATCCATGGCGCGCTCAGCGAGCCGTTCGATCTCGGCGATCATCAGGTCATTGTCGGCACCAGCATCGGGATCGCCCTTGCGCCCCGAGACGGCGCCGATTCCGACACGATCCTCAGGAGCGCAGATCTTGCCCTCTACTCGGCCAAGAGCGGCGGACGTGGTGCATTCCGCTTCTTCGAGCCGGAGCTGGACCGGCTCCTGCATGCGCGCCGCAACCTGGAGCGGGATCTGCGGAAGGCGCTTGCGAGGAGCGAATTCGAGCTCCACTACCAGCCGTTCGTCAATTTGAAGAGCGGCGAGACCTGTGGCTTCGAGGCGTTGCTGCGTTGGCATCACCCCGAGCGGGGTCTGGTCTCGCCCGGCGAATTCATTCCCGTCGCGGAGGAAACTGGCTTGATCCTGCCGCTGGGGGAATGGGTGTTGAGAACCGCCTGTGCCGAAGCGGCAAAATGGCGTTCCGACCTGAAGATCGCGATCAACCTGTCTCCAGCGCAATTCAGGAGCAAGGAGCTCGTGTCGACGATCGTGAGCGCACTGGCGGCGTCGGGGATTGCTTCAGACCGGCTCGAGCTCGAGGTCACCGAAACCGTCATCATGCATGACAGCGGGACCGTATTCGCAGCACTCAGCCAGCTGCGCGAGCTCGGGGTGCGGATTGCCCTCGACGATTTCGGCACCGGCTATTCGTCGCTCAGCTTTCTGCAGAAGTTTCCCTTCGACAAGATCAAGATCGATCGCAGCTTCGTCAGCGAGCTGTCCAGTCCGATGGAGGAGCCCCATCGGATCGCGCGGGCCGTGGTCCAGTTCGCCACGAGTCTCGGTAAGACGTCCACCGCCGAAGGCGTCGAAACCGCCGAGCAGCTGGACATCCTGCGCCAGGAGGGCTGCGTCGAGGCCCAGGGCTTCCACCTCAGCCCGCCGATACGGGCCTCGACGATCGCACGGCTTGCGGATCGAAAGGCCGAGGCCGGCGAGTTTGCCGCATAGAGCATGATCCGGACCCGAAGGGCCGCGTCAGCGCAAAGTGTGTAGCGGTTTTCCGAAAAGATCATGCTCAAACCAAAAAACCCAAAGCGCGATGAGGATTCATCCTAATCGCATCGCGCTTTGGGTCGCTTGACGATCACTGCAGCGGCGGGTCGCCGCTAGTGCGCTTCTTGGCGAGGTCCATCTCGGTGACGGCGATCAGGATCTCGGCGCGGGTCTTCAGGTCGGGCGCCTCAAGCATGGCCTGCTTTTCCGCGGGGCCGTAGGGCGACATCATCGCGAGCGCATTGACGAGGGCTTCATTGGGCGCGCTCTCGACGCCCTCCCAGTCGACCTTGAGGTTGTTGGCCTTCAGGAAGTCCGCCAGCACCGCCAGCAGCGCCTCGCGGTCGACCTCCTCCTCGCCGCGGCGCGCGGTGAAATCGTCGACGTAGGCGAAGAAGTCCACCTTGCACTGCCGATAGGGGGTGAGCACCTCGAGCTCCTCGACCACCTTGAAGCGCGAAACGCCGGTGAGCTCGAGGATGTAGCGGCCGTCGCCGGACTCGGCGAGCTGGGTGATGCGGCCGACGCAGCCGACGCGGAACAGCGCCGGCTTGTCGGAATCCTTCCGCGAGTGCGCGATGTCGGGCTGGATCATGCCGATCAGGCGATGGCCGTCGCGGAAGGAATCGTCGACCATCGAAAGGTAGCGCGGCTCGAAGATGTTGAGCGGCATCTGGCCGCGCGGCAGCAGCAGCGCGCCCGGCAGCGGGAAGACCGGAATGATCTCCGGGAGGTCGGCGGGCCCGCGATATTCGATGTTGATCGGCATCTGCCCGGTCCCCTGGCGTTGCTAGCGCATGATCCGGATCCGAAGGACCGCGTTAGCGCAAAGTGTGGAGCGGTTTTCCGAACAGATCATGCTCAAAAAAGGGCGTTACGAAAACAGGATCGTCGACAAACGTTTGCGGCCTTCGACGGTTGCATCATCCGTGCCGCCCCAGGCCTCGAAGAACTGCACCAGCTGCTTGCGGGCGCCGTCGTCGTTCCATTTGCGGTCGCGCTTGATGATCTCGAGCAGCTGCTCGGTCGCCGCCGCGCGGTTGCCTTGGGCGTTGAGCGCGGTGGCGAGGTCGAATCGGGCCTGATGATCGAGCGGGTTTGCGGCGACTTTCTGTTCCAGCTCGGCAACCGGTCCGAGCGATTTCGCCTGCTCGGCGAGATCGATCGCGGTCTGCACCGCCTTCACGGCCGGGTCGTTGCGCTTGGATTCCGGCACCATGGCCAGCGTCTGCTTGGCCTGCTCCATCGCGCCGGAAACGGCGTAGCACTTCGCAAGGCCCGCAAGCGCCGCGATGTTGGTGGAATCATGCTGCAGCGCCTCGGCATAGATCTGCGCCGCCGCCGCCGCGTCGCCCTCGGCGAGCACCGCGTCGGCCTCCTGCACGATCTCGGCGACGTTGACCTCGCCCGGCGCGGTGACGCCCTTGGTCAGCCGCTCGATGAAGGCGTTGACCTGGCTCTCCGGCACCGCGCCCATGAAGCCGTCGGCCGGCTGGCCGTTGACGAAGGCGATCACGGCCGGGATCGACTGGATGCCCATCTGGCCCGGGATCGCCGGATGATGGTCGATGTTCATCTTGACCAGCTTGACCTTGCCCTTGGCCGCCTTCACGGCCTTCTCCAGGACGGGGGTGAGCTGCTTGCAGGGGCCGCACCATTCCGCCCAGAAATCGATCAGCACGGGCTGGCGCTTCGATTCCTCGATGACGTCCTTCACGAAGGTCTGGGTGGTGGTGTCCTTGATCAGGTCGGCCGCAGCCGGGCCCGCCGCTCCGTTACCCTGGTCGATGATCGTCACGGGATTCCCTCGTCATGTCTGGAATGGCGGCTCTTTAGCACGCCGCCGCGTCATATGCTTGTGGTCGGCTCCTAAATTGGGCCGAATGGGCCGAATTTCAATCCAGGCACCCCGATTCCCCGGTTCCGAGACGTTTCCGGTCGATTTGGCCGGCTTCGGGCTCCATACGGGGTCCGAATTGCGAATTGAGGCCGCCTGTAGCTGTTGCATTCCCCTCCCGCTTTTGGCATACGACAGCCGTTGTCGGCGCGTCACGCGACCGACACAGGATGCGGGTGTAGCTCAGTGGTAGAGCACGACCTTGCCAAGGTCGGGGTCGAGGGTTCGAGCCCCTTCGCCCGCTCCAGTTTTTCCTAGGCTGGCCTAGGAAGCGCTCTCCAACCTCGGAGAGCATTGTATGAGCCTCAAAGACTCCAAAGGGCAAGCGCGAGCTGTTGTTGGGCATGAGCCGCCTCGTACGGCGATTTGCTGTCCGCGCTTGCGAGAGCGGCCTCAAACCGAGGCCGGAGCAATTTTGAAGGTCTTTCGGTAGTTTACGGGCAAGTGAAGACGCCGGGAAGGCAGCAACTCAATGGATTCTCAGGCCTTGGTTCACTATATTTGGGGAGAGGAGTTTCCATGTCTGCTCAGCGCTCCGCCACCAAGGCCCAGTATACCGCTGGTGTAATCCAGCGGTTGGCGGCCGCTAACAACGTGGCAGTGATCGCGACATCGAACGATGTCTTTGCCCATCACGTGACGCGGCTCTCCGGCGATGACGTGAATTTCGATCCTATCGAGAATACCATCGTCGCACTCCAGCGCGCCGGGATTTTGGATCGTGTCCAAGCGGTGCGTCTTCAAGCGCGCTATCTTCGCGAAAGCCGTCTGTGACGTTTGATCCGTTTGGAGATTTTGCGACGCGCGGTTATTTGCGCAACGTCGCGAAGGCCAAAGATCCCGGAATCGTTCAGCGCCTCCTGCACAATTCCTTTCTGACCGGCATCGATGCAGCCTTGGATCATCTCAAGGCGCAGCCTTCCCTAAGCTACGCCGATGTCCTCCAAACACACAAAACGCTCTTTGAAGGAGTGTTCCCCTGGGCTGGAGAGGACCGTCATACGAACGCGTCCCACACCTTCGTAAAGAAGGGCTCTGTGATCTTCGCCCATCCCAATGACATCCGCAAAGCTATCGACTACTGGACGGCAATGGCCGCACTATCATGCTGATCCATGCGGAACTTGCGCGGCGTGCAGGCATCAGCATCGATTGGGCCGCCACGGACAAAGTTCAGTATCTCGCAGCCCTGACGCAGGAGCTCGAAGAGCCGGGCAAGGGCAAACTTGATGCTTACCTTAAGCCATTCATCCGCAAGGGCTCGGAGAGCAACATCGCCGACGGGATCAAGGCCGCGCCGGGCCTGGACGGCGGCAACGCAGACACAGTCGCAGGCGAGACGAGCAATCCAATGCTCCAGGCGCAATACGAAGAGCAAAAAGCCAAGCGCAACGGCGGGCGAGACTTGCAATGACAATCCTGGTCACCGGTAGCGCTGGCCATCTCGGGGAGGCGGTCCTGCGGACGCTCCGTGGGCGCGGGTCGCCCGCCCGCGGCGTCGATCTCAAGCCCTCCCCCTTCACCGATGCCGTCGGCTCCATCGTCGATCCCGCCTTCGTGCGGCGCCAGATGGACGGCGTCACCGCCGTGGTCCACACCGCGACGCTGCACAAGCCGCATGTGGCGACCCATTCCAAGCAGGATTTTGTCGACACCAACGTGTCAGGAACGCTGAACCTGCTCGAGGCGGCAGTCGCGGCCGGCGTGAAGAGCTTTGTCTTCACCAGCACCACCAGCGCATTCGGCTCGCAGCTGCGGCCCGAGGCGGGACAGGCGGCGGTGTGGGTCACCGAGGAGCTGCCATCGGTGCCGAAGAACATCTACGGCACGACCAAGCTGATGGCCGAGAACCTCTGCGAGCTGTTCTTTCGCGAGCGCGCGCTACCGATCGTGGTTCTGCGGACCTCGCGCTTCTTTCCGGAGGACGACGACGATCCGGCGATGCGATCGGCCTACACGCTGGACAACGCGCAGGCCAACGAGCTGCTCTACCGCCGGCTGGATATCGCGGACGCAGTGAGCGCGCATCTGCTCGCCGTCGAGCGTGCGCCCGGCATCGGCTTCGCCCGCTACATCGTCTCGGCGACGAGCCCGTTCGAGCAACGTCATCTCGGAGCGCTGGCGCGCGATGCCGCCGGCGTCGTGCGCGAGCTCTATCCGGAGTGCGCGCAGCTCTATGCGGCGCGCGGCTGGCGGCTCTTCCCCGCGATTGACCGGGTCTATGTCAACGAGCGCGCGCGGCGGGAGCTCGGCTGGCGACCCGAATTCGACTTCACGCATGTGCTGCGCAGCCTGCGCGATGGCCGCGACGTCCGCAGCACGCTGGCGCGTGAGGTCGGATCGAAAGGCTACCACGACACGCTGTTCGACGACGGACCCTACCCCGTCGCCCCGTGAGCGCCGCGATTATTTTACTCGACGCTTCAAATGATTGTCCGGCGTCACCGCGCGCGGATCAACTTGCGCAGTTCTACTGTGCATGGGGTTGTTTTCGCACTTTTGTATGCCCACCCCGGCGGACCGCCTGACGACGTTGCGCGCGCGCTGTTGATTCCGCGTTGCAGCGCGAGGCGCGGTCGTCGCAGCGTTCATCCGTTCATTGACATTCCGTCTCAATTTTTGCTGCGCGCAGCCGCGCTGCATCCGGCGCGCTTCTCACGATGGGCAGATGTGCTACCCTTTTTGCGTCTGTCGTCCCGACGGGCTCAAGACTTCGCCTCTCGACTAGCAAAACAAAATAACGCGCAGCCCTGACGGCTGCCTTAGGGGAGTGATGCGATGACATCGATGTTCCATCGATCCGTGTTGGCGCTTGCAGCCGTGGCCCTTCTCGCGGGGACCGGCGCCGGCAACGCGCAGCAGCAGGACAAGAACAAGCCGCTGAAGAAATACGATTCCAGCACCAAGGAGTTCTGGACCCATCCGCCGGATGACTGGTTCCTCGGTGACGAGACCGAGGCGCAGAAGGGCCTCGCGCCGCCGTCGGGCCCGCCGACCGGCGCCTCCGACGCCGAGCTCGCCAACATCGTCAAGAAGATCAAGCTGCCGCCGGGCTTCAAGATCGAGGTCTACGCCTCGGGCGTGCTGGCCGCGCGGCAGATGGCCTGGGGCGACAAGGGCACGTTGTTCGTCGGCTCGTTCGGCCTCGGCAACGTCTATGCCATCAAGGACAACAACGGAAAGAAGGAGGTCAAGACCGTCCTCAAGGGCCTCAACATGCCCACCGGTCTCGCCTTCAAGGACGGCGCGCTCTACGTCATCGCCGTCGACAAGCTGATCCGCTACGACAACGCCGAAGCCAATCTCGACAATCTCGGCCAGGGCAAGGTCGTCTATGACGACATGCCGTCCTATGCCGCGCATGGCTGGAAATACATCGCGGTCGACAAGGAAGGCTGGTTCTTCCTGCCGTTCGGCCCGCCCTTCAACATCGGCATTCCGCCGACCAGCGTGTCGCAGATCCGGCGCGTCGATCCCAAGACCGGCAACGCCGAAATCTGGGCGCTCGGCGTCCGCAACTCGGTCGGCGGCGACGTCGATCCGCGCACCGGCAAGCTCTGGTTCACGGAGAATGCCCGCGACTGGATCAGCGATGATCTGCCCTCGGACAAGCTGAACATGATCAACCGGATCGGCGAGCATTTCGGCTATCCCTATTGCCATCAGGGCAATCTGCCTGACGACAAGTTCGCGATGGGCCACAAATGCTCCGAGTTCACGCCGCCCGTACTGAACCTCGGTGCCCATGTCGCACCGCTCGGCATGAAGTTCTACACCGGCGACCAGTTCCCCGCCGACTACAAGAACAACATCCTGATCGCGGAGCACGGCTCCTGGAATCGCCACAAGTACCAGGGCGCGCGCATCGTGCGGGTGATCGTCGGGCCTGACGGCAAGAACCCGAAGCGGGAGGTCTTCGCCTCCGGCTGGCTCGAGGGTGACCAGGGCTATCTCGGCCGTCCCAACGACATCATCATCGCCAAGGACGGATCAATCCTTGTGGCCGACGATTGGGCCGGCGCGATCTATCGCATCAGCTACAGCAAGAAGTAGCGCGACCTGACGGAGAAAGCTGCGACCGGGTGACGGCCGCAGCTTCTTCCGTTTCAGTGCCTCATGCTGTCGTTCCGGATTGCGCTGCAGCGCAAGTCCGGAACCCATAACCCCGGCTCGTGGTTATGGATTCCGGGCTCGTGCTCCGCACGCCCCGGAATGACGAGCTCGATAGATCGGAATCCTCCCCCATGCGCCGGCAGATCATTTCGCACGCAATCAGCGCGGTTGCGCTCCTGACGCTCGACGCCTTCATCCCGGCTACGGCCGCCGACAATGCCGCGATCAAGGAGAAGGCCGCCGCCTGCTCCGGCTGCCACGGCGAGAACGGCATTTCGCAGACCGAGAACATCCCCTCGCTCGCCGGCCAGCCCGATCAATTCCTGCAATGGCAGCTCGTGTTCTTCCGCGCCGGCGCGCGCAAGAACGATCAGATGCAGCCGATCGTGGAAGGGATCACCAACGAGGACATCCGCAATTTCGGCGCTTACTTCGCCTCGCTGGCGCCGCCGAAGGGACCCGAAGACGGGGATCCCGACCTGTCGAAGAAGGGGGCGCAGGTGGCCGCCGGCCGCCGCTGCGCCTCATGCCATACCGACAGCTATGCCGGCACCAAGGCGGTGGCGCGGCTCGCGGGGCAACGTGAGGAATATCTCGTCAAGGCGCTGCACGATTACAAGGCCGGCCAGCGTGTCGGCGGCGGCGTCGCCGCGATGGCCGACGTCGCCTATCACATGAGCGATGAGGAAATTACCGCCGTGTCGCACTATCTCGCGCATTTGAAATAGCGCTGAGCTGTTTCGGCAATCGCAGCTCGTCATCCCGGGCTCGCGCGGCGCGCGCCCCGGGACGACACCGAATGTGTGGTTACGCCCTACCCCGCCCGCTGCCTCTCATATGCCTTCAGATGCGTATACGCGATGCGCAGCTTCGGCACCGGCACCTTGGCCGCGTCGGCGCGCGCGATGAGATCGCCGATGACGTGGTCGGCCTCGACAGGCAGGCCCGCCTTGATGTCGCGGAACATCGATGCCGTCAGCGGCGAGCCCTCGGTGGTGAGATTGCCTTTGACGCGATCGAAGAACGGGCCGCCCGGCGGATAGCCGGACGCCGTGGCAACCGCGCTGGTCTCATCCAGCATGCCGAGCAGGAACTCCCGGCCGCCGGGCGCGGCGAGGATATTGCCGACGGAAGTCCGCATCAGGCTGGTGCTTGCAGCGAGCGAGGACAGGAACACCCACTTCTCCCACATGTCCTGCATGATGTTCTGGCTGGCGCTGGCGCCATGGATGCCGCTCTTGAAGGCCTCGTCGATCGCCTTCACCCGGTCCGACATCCCGCCGTCGCGCTCGCCGTAGCTGAGCGACTGCATCGGCTGGAGCTGCACCACCTCGCGCTTCTCGTTCAGCGTGGCCGCAATGGCGCAGAGGCCGCCGAGTACGCGCTCCTTGCCGAACTTCGTGTCCAGCGTGTCGAGATGCTTCATGCCGTTGAGCATCGGGATGATTGCGGTGTTCGGCCCCACCGCGGGGGCGAACGACTTGATGGCATCGTCGAGGTCGAATGCCTTGCAGCTGAGCAGCACGACGTCGAACGTGTCCTTGATTGCGTCGGCCTGAACCGTCGGCGGGTTCTTCAAGGTCACATCGCCGTTCGGGCTCTTGATGACGAGGCCAGCGCTCGCGAGCTCGCCGGCTCGGCGCTGCCTAACCAGGAAGGTGACGTCGCGGCCGGCCTGCAACAGCCTGCCACCGAAATAGCCGCCGATGGCGCCGGCGCCGACCACGAGGATGCGCATGGGAGAACTCCGCTTTTACTATTGGCGAATGGCGAATAGGGAGTAGCGAATAGTGGGCGCGATTTCCACTCGCTATTCGCTACTCGCCATTCGCGCGCTTCACTTTCCCGACACCATCTCCTCGACCTCGCGCAACTGCTCCTTGCCGAAGAACATTTCATTGCCGACGAAGAAGGTCGGCGAGCCGAAGGCGCCGCGGGCGACCGCCTCCTCGGTGTTCTTGATCAGCTTGGCCTTCACCTCGGGTTCCCCGGCGCGGGCGAACAGCTTTTGCGCATCGAGACCAGACGACGCCAGCGCCTTCGCCGCGATCTCGGGATCGTCCATCTTCTTCGGCTCGCGCCACATGTGGTGGAAGGTGGCCTCGACATATGTCTCGAACACGCCCTCGAGCTGCGCTGCGATCGCTGCGCGCATCAGGTTCAGCGTGTTGACGGGAAAGTGCGGATTCCAGACATAGGGCTGGACATGGAAGCGTTTGATGAAGCGCTCGGTCTCGACCTGCTGGAACTCCCGCTTGTTCTTGATGCCGGCGAGCGTCTCGGCCGGCGACTTGTTGTTGGTCGACTTGAAGATGCCGCCGAGCAGGATCGGCACATATTCGAACTTGACGCCGATCCGCTGTTCGATGGCTGGAATCGCCAGATGGCTGAGATAGGCGTTGGGGCTACCGAAATCGAACAGGAATTGCGGGGCGGTGCGGGTCAAAATCATTCTCCCTGGCCTGGCTTTCTGAGCGGCTTTTTCTCATTGTGGCGCAGGCCGCGCCACAGGTCTATCGTTTAATGACGGTCATAATACTTTGACCGTCAGATCAGGCGCTGCATCGCCCGCTTGCGCCACACCAGATGGTAATAGCCCATCTGCAGAATCAACATGGCGCAGAACACGATGGGATAGGCGGCCCACACGCCGGTCAGGCCGACCGTGTGGCTGAGGATGATTGCAGCCGGCAGCTCGATTGCGGCGATCGCGAAGATCGACAGCAGCATCGGCGTCAACGCGACGCCGGCGCCGCGCATTGCGCCCGAGAACACCGTGGCGAGCCCGAACGGCACCGAGCTCCACAAGGCGATGTTGAGCAATCCCTTCGCCAGATCCAGCACGGCGCCCTCGGTGATGAAGATACCGAGCACCGCGCGTGGCGCGAGGTAGATCAGCGCCACCAACCCGCCGGTCAGGACGATATTGAACGCAAGGCCCATCCGCACGATGCCGTCAAGCTGGGCCCGGTCGCCGCCGCCGACGGCCTGGGCGCCGAGGATCGAGACCGCGATCGAAATCGACATCGCCGTGAACTGGGTGTAGCCCATCACCTGGTTGACGGCGCCATAGGCCGCGGTGGCATTCGAGCCGAAGCCGTTGACGAGGCCGAGCAGCACAAGCTCGGCGATCGCCATCACCACCATGCCGATCGCGCTCGGCAGGCCGATCCCGAGGACTTTGCCGAGCACGGCGCCGTTTAGTCGGAGGTGACGCAGCAGCGTCGCATCCGGCGCGAGCGCGTGCTTTCTCCGCAGCAGATAGGCAGCCAGCACGATCAGCGTCAGCGTGTTCGCGATCGCAGCCGCCCAGGCAGCACTGGTGATGCCGACGGCCGGCAATCCGAACGTGCCGCGGATCAGCATCGGCGTCAGGATCAGGCCGATCGCCGTCGACAAGGCCAGCGCCAGCAGCGGCGTCACTCCATCGCCGACGCCGCGGATCATCGCCGTCATCAGCAGGAAGATGAAGCCGAGCGGCATCGTCAACAGCATGATGCGCGCATAGGCGCTGGCTTCATCGAGAATGTCCGCGGGCGTGGCGAGCATCACCATCAGGGGCCGGCTGAAGATCCCGCCAACGAGTGCAGTCGCTATCGAGAGCAGCAGGCCGACGGCGAGTGTCGTGCCGACGATGATCTTGATCCGGCCATGCTCGCCGGCGCCGAAGGCCTGGCCGATCAGCACGGTGGCGCCGGTGCTGAGGCCCATGACGAAGGCGAACAGGAAGAACATCACCGGGAAGAACGCCGAGACCGCGGCGAGCGCGCCGACGCCGACCATCTGGCCGAGATAGACGTTGCTGACGGTGCCGAACAGCGATTGCAGCGCGTTGCTCAGCATCAGGGGTGCGAGAAAGCGGAGGAATGTGGTCCAGAGCGGCTTTGCGGCAGACATGGCATTGGCCTTTCATCAGGGCGTGCGAAGCCGTTGCCGCGCAATGCGCGGCTCGGCCGTCGATGGGGCGCGAGAAGCGGCGCGCGGTTTAAGCGCGGTCGCTGTAGGCGAGCTTGACGATGTGGTCGCGGATGTCGGTCGGCCAGTCGGCGATCAGGCCGGTGAAGCGTCGCCGGTCATCCGCGAACAGGGCGCGCGAGGCTTCCTCGAACTGCGGCAGATCGCCGGCCATGGTCGACATGAAGTGGTAGGCCGCATCGCGCGCCTGCCGCTCGCGGTCCTTGTCGCCGCTGGCGCGCCTGGCTTCGTCGACGAGCTTGCGCAGCGCGACCGAAGCGCCGCCGGCCTGTGCGTTGAGCCACTCCCAGTGCCGCGGCAGCAAGGTCACCTCGCGCGCGACCACGCCGAGCTTCGGCCGGCCGCGACCGCGCGGCTCTGCGGGTGCTTCGGTCGCCTCAGCCGACGGCGGGACAAGCTTCGCCAAGCGCGCCAACACCTCGCGATCTCCACCACGCAGATCGAAGTCGATCGATCGGCCCGTGGCGTCCTCGAAGATGATGATTGGCTCGTCCGGCTGTGACGCCACCCGCTTGACGACCAGCGCAACCTCTCCAGCCGGCCCGGACACCAGGCGGCGTTGTCCCTGGAAAGCGGTGAAAAATTTCTGCATTGGAATCATTGCCATTTTGACGATGCTGGGTTTCTTAATACCCGGGTAAATTACTCGCGTCAATATACCCGGATAAAAATCTCAGCAGCGACGGCTCGACAATGTGTTCCCGGGCTGGCACCAACGGCGCGGCCGATGACCACGACCAAGCCTTGAGGACCCCGCGATGCTGACCGTTCACCACCTCAACAATTCCCGCTCGCAGCGCGTGCTGTGGCTGCTCGAGGAGCTGGGCGTTCCCTACGAGATCGTGCGCTATCAGCGTCAGCCGGACATGCGCGCGCCGAAGGAGCTGCGCGCCATCCATCCGCTCGGCAAATCGCCCGTCATCACCGACAACGGCAACACCATCGCCGAATCAGGCGCGATCATCGAATATCTCATCGCCACCTACGGCAACGGGCGGCTGATCCCGCCGCCGAACACGCCGGAGCGGCTGCGCTACACCTATTGGCTGCACTATGCGGAAGGATCCGCGATGCAGCCGCTGCTGCTCAAGCTGCTGTTCACGCTGATGCCGAAACGTGCGCCGGCCTTGCTGCGCCCGCTGGTGCGCAAAGTCTCCAACCAGGCGCTGACCGCGCTGGTCAATCCGCAGCTGAAGCAGCACATGGACTATTGGGAAGGCGAGCTCGGCAAGAGCGAATGGTTCGCCGGCAGCGAGTTCACCGCGGCTGACATCCAGATGAGCTTTCCGCTCGAAGCCGCCCAAGCTCGCGGCGGCCTCGAGCAGGGCCATCCCAAGGCGATGGCGTTCCTGGAGCGCATCCACGCCCGGCCTGCATATGCGCGCGCGCTGGAGAAGGGCGGGCCGTATCAGGTCGGGCGGTAAGCTCCCTTACTCCGTCATTCCGGGAGCAGGTTACTGCCCCGCCGCCTCCGCGCCGCGCGTGCGCGGATCGGCTGCGCCCAGCGTTCCGTTCGGCGTCACCAGAATCGAGTTGGCAGATGTCTGGCCCATCGGCTCGACGACGAGGTGCCCCATCGCCTTCAGCTCGAGCAGCACGCCCTCGGGAAAGCCGCGCTCGACGCGCACTTCATCCGGCAGCCATTGGTGGTGCAGCCGCGGCGCTGCGACCGCGGCCGCAACATCCATCTCGTAGTCGAGCACGTTCACGATCACCTGCAGCACGGTCGAGATGATGCGGCTGCCGCCGGGCGAGCCCGTCACCAGCACCGGCTTGCCGTCCCTCAGCACGATGGTCGGTGACATCGACGACAGCGGCCGCTTACCGGGACCGGGAAGATTCGCTTCGAAGCCGACCAGGCCATAGGCGTTGGAGGCGCCGATTGCCGCGGTGAAATCGTCGAGCTCGTTGTTGAGCAGCACGCCGGTGCCGTCGGCGACGAGGCCGACGCCGTAGCTGAAGTTCAGCGTGTAAGTGTTGCTGACGGCGTTGCCGCGGGCATCGACGACGGAAAAATGCGTGGTGTTGCTGCCCTCACGCGGCGCGGCAGGAGAGGCCACGAGCTCTTTTGACGGCGTGGCGCGTTCGGGGGAAATGTGCGCGCGCAGCTTCGCGGCATAGTCCTTCGCAATGAGGGTCTCGATCGGCGCGTTGACGAAGGCGGGATCACCGAGATAGCGGGCGCGATCGGCATAAGCGCGCTTCATGGCTTCGATCAAGAGATGCAGCGACGCCGCCGATCCCTGCTTCAGATCGGCCAGAGGGAAGCCCTCGAGGATGTTGAGCGTCTCCATCAGCACGACGCCGCCGGATGAGGGTAGCGGCATCGACACGATGTCATAGCCGCGGTAGCTGCCACGCACCGGCGTGCGGATGACCGGCTGATAGGCCTTGAGGTCGGCCGGCGTCATGATGCCGCCGGCATCGGTCACGGCCTTGGCGAGCTTCTCGGCGACCGGCCCCTCGTAGAATCCCCGCGGCCCCTGTGCAGCGACGGCCGCCAGCGTTTCGGCGAGATCGCCCTGCACCAGCCGATCGCCTTCGCCCAGCGGCGTGCCATCCGGACGCGAGAATATCCTGGCCGAAGAAGGCCAGCGTGCCAGCCGCCGGTGCCAGCCCGGCAACGTATCGGCCATGTCGTCGCTGACGATGAAGCCATCGCGTGCGAGCGCGATCGCAGGCGCCAGCAGTTGCGCCAGCGTGAACTGACCCGAGCCGTATTTCTCGAGCGCGAGCGCAAGGCCGGCGACGGTGCCGGGCACGCCGATGCCGAGCGCGGAATCCCGTGACTTCGTCGCGTCGGGCTTGCCGTCGGCGCCGAGGAAGATCTGCGGCGTGGTCGCGGCCGGCGCGGTTTCGCGATAGTCGATCGTGATGTCTTCATTGCGATCGGCGGAATGGATCACCATGAAGCCGCCGCCGCCGATATTGCCGGCACGCGGATAGGTCACGGCCATCGCGAAGCCGGTCGCGACCGCAGCGTCGATGGCATTGCCGCCGCGCCGCAGGATGTCGGCGCCGATCTGCGCGGAGATCTTCTCCTGCGCCACCACCATGCCGTGCTCGGCGGCGACGGCGCGCACTGCCTCGCGTGCGGGCGGAACATAGCCCTGCCGTGCATCCTGAGCGGTCGCAGGGGCGAGACCGAGCACCAGGACGGCAATGGCGGCTAAAAATCTCCGCCGTGTCGAATATGACGACATCATCGAATTCCCGCCGTGGCGTTGCACCGGTTCACACCCGTCACTGTAATGCTATACCGTTTGCTCTAAGAGAGGCAAAACTGTTCGTGATGGGTGCTGCGTGATGACGACAATCGCTCCGGATGCGCGCATGGCCGGCGTGGCGCGGACCTATCCGCCGCGCGCCGCCGTCGTGAGTTGGATCTTCTTCGATTGGGCCGCGCAGCCATATTTCACGCTGATCACGACCTTCGTGTTCGCGCCCTATTTCGCGACGGCCATTGCGCCAAATCCCGCCGCCGGTCAATCCTTGTGGGGCTTTGCGATGGCGGCCGCGGGCCTTGCGATCGCGCTGTTGTCGCCGGTGCTCGGCGCCATCGCCGACGCTTCGGGCCGCAGGAAACCGTGGATCGCAGGTTTCGGTACGGTGCTGGTGCTGGCGTCCTGCACGCTCTGGATCGGCAAGCCCGGCGATCATGCGGTCATTCCGCTTGTGCTCACCGCAGTTGCGCTCGCCAGCGTTGGTGCGGAATTTGCCACGCTCTTCAACAACGCGATGATGCCGACGCTGGTGCCGCCGGAGCGAATCGGTCGTCTCTCCGGCACCGGCTGGGCCACGGGCTACATTGGCGGCATCGTCAGCCTGATCATCGTGCTCGGCCTGCTCGCCGCCAATCCCGAGACCGGCCGCACGCTGCTCGGCGTCACGCCGCTCTTCGGCCTCGATCCCCTCACACGTCAGGGCGATCGTGCCGCGGGGCCGCTGACTGCGCTGTGGTTCATCATCTTCGTGACGCCGATGTTCCTGTTCACGCCGGATTATCCGGCGAAGCGCCCGCTGGGCGAGGCGTTGCGCGAAGGCCTGTCGGAGCTGAAGCAGTCGATCAAGAGTCTGCCGAGGCAGAAATCGCTCGCGGCATTCCTGCTCGCCAACATGATCTACACCGATGGTCTGGTGTCGCTGTTCGCCTTCGGCGGCATCTATGCCGCGGGCACCTTCGGCTGGCACACCATCCAGATCGGGACGTTCGGCATCATGCTCGCGATCGCCGGCGCGCTCGGCGCCTGGTTCGGCGGCAAGCTGGATGATCGTCTCGGGCCGAAGCGCGTCATCGCCGGCAGCCTGCTGGTCCTGCTGCTGTCGGTGGCCGCGATTCTCCTCGTCGACAAGGACAGCGTCCTGTTCGTCAAGACCGCGCCGCCGCAAGCGGGCGCTGCCCTGTTCTCGAGTACGGCCGAGCGCGCCTATCTCGTGCTGGGCTGCCTGATCGGTGCAGCCGGCGGCCCGCTCCAGGCCGCTTCCCGCACGCTGCTGATCCATCTCGCGCCGAAGGATCGCATCGCGCAATATTTCGGCCTGTTTGCGCTGACGGGAAAGGTGACGTCCTTCATCGGCCCGCTCCTGATCGGCCTGGTCACCGCGCTGACCGCCAGCCAGAAGGCCGGCATGGCCGTGCTGGTGGTGTTCTTCGTCGCGGGACTGGGGCTGTTGGTGCGGGTGCGGGATTAGCCCGCATCATGCAACTCTATCCTCGTCATTGCGAGGAGCACTTGCGACGAAGCAATCTAGACCTTCCTTGCGGAGACAGACTGGATTGCTTCGCTTCGCTCGCAATGACGAGTCGATGGACTCAATGCCTGAAGTGCCGCGTTCCCGTGAACACCATGGCGATGCCGTGCTCGTCGGCGGCCTTGATCACCTCGTCGTCGCGCATGGAGCCGCCGGGCTGCACCACGGCGGTGGCGCCGGCTTCGATGCAGGCGAGCATGCCGTCGGGGAACGGGAAGAACGCATCCGAGGCCACCACCGAACCCTTGGTGAGCGGTTCGGCGAGCTTCAGCTCGCTAGCAGCATCCTGCGCCTTGCGTGCGGCAATCCGCGCTGAATCCACCCGGCTCATCTGACCCGCGCCGATACCGACGGTGGCAAGATCCTTGGCGTAGATGATGGTGTTGGACTTGACGTGTTTTGCCACCCGGAACGCAAACTTCAGATCACGCATCTCCGCATCCGTCGGCGCGCGCTTGGTGACGACCTTGAACGTCATGTCGTCGACCACGGCGTTGTCGCGGCTTTGCACCAGCAGGCCGCCGGCCACCGTCTTGGCGGTCAGGCCCGGCGCACGCGGATCGGGCAGGCTGCCGGCGAGCAGCAGGCGCAGGTTCTTCTTGCCGCCGATGATGGCGATCGCCTCTTCGCTGGCGTCGGGCGCGATGATGACCTCGGTGAAGATCTTGGTGATCTCGCGCGCGCTATCGGCATCGAGCGCGCGGTTCATCGCGATGATGCCGCCGAACGCGGACGTCGAATCGCAGGCCAGCGCCCTGCGATAGGCCTCGACGAGGTTCGGACCTTCGGCGACACCGCAGGGATTGGCATGCTTGACGATGACGCAGGCCGCGGTGCGCTTGGCGTCGAACTCGCCGATGCACTCGTAGGCGGCATCGGTGTCGTTGATGTTGTTGTAGGAGAGCTCCTTGCCCTGGAGCTGCCGCGCGGTGGAGACGCCGGGGCGCTTGTCCGGGGTCGCATAGAACGCGGCGGTCTGGTGCGGGTTCTCGCCGTAGCGCAACGACTGGATCAGCCTGCCGCCGAAAGCGCGGAAGTCGGGCGCGTCGATCTCGAGCTGACGATTGAACCAGTTCGAGATCGCGGCGTCATAGGCCGCAGTGCGGGCATAGGCCTTCGCGGCAAGCCGCCGGCGAAGCTTTAGCGTGGTCGCGCCCTTGTTGGCGGCAAGCTCGTCGAGCACGGCCTGATAGTCCTGCGCCTCGACCACGACGGCAACATCGTCGTGATTCTTGGCGGCGGCGCGGATCATCGCGGGGCCCCCGATGTCGATGTTCTCGATGCAATCCTCGAAGCCCGCGCCTTTGTCGACGGTGGCCTCGAACGGATAGAGATTGACGACGAGCAGGTCGATCGGCGCGATGCCGTGCGCCTGCATCGCCTCCGCATGGTCCTTGTTGTCGCGGATCGCGAGCAAGCCGCCATGCACCTTCGGATGCAGCGTCTTGACGCGGCCGTCCATCATCTCGGGGAAGCCGGTGAGGTCGGAGACGTCCTTCACCTTAAGGCCGGCCGCGGCGATCGCTTTCGCGGTGCCGCCGGTCGAGACCAGCTCGACATCGTGCGCGGCGAGCGCCTTGGCGAACTCGATTAGGCCGGTCTTGTCGGAGACGGAGAGAAGGGCGCGGGTGACGCGGCGGGGATGGTCAGTCATGAGCAAGATCCTCTGTTCAGGGAGTGTCTATGCCCAGGCGCGCGGCTTATATGTCCCGCGCTTCCCGATGGTGCTCCATCCAAGGTCGCCAGTCGCGCGAGCGAGCGCTCGATAGCAGCTTTTGGCGTCGCTCTCAACGGGTAGATAGGGCCGGATCGCGCCTGTTTACAACGGAAGTTCCGGCTCGCGCCGGGCGTTGCGGCGGGCATTGGTCACTGCGGGCGAGGCGGTGGAGCGGACAAAGCTCCAGCGGATCGACGGCGCCTGGCGGGCGTTCTGACGGATCACGATCTGGGCGGTGCGGCGCGGGCCGTCATTGCCGGCCAGGAACACGCTGTCCTCGAGATCGACCTTGTCGTCCAATGCCTCGAAGGTCCAGACGTCGCGGTTCGGCAGCACCAGCATGACGCCGCGCGCATCCGACAGCCGGCTCGCCTTCACCGCCGGATGCAGATGGAAGCGCAGCGCGAAATCGGCATCGGCACCTTTGAAGCGTCCGCCCTGCGGCGGCGACAGCGAGTCCTCGCCATCGATGCGCGCGCCGTCATTGGCGATCATCAGCACGCGGCGGTGGATTGCGCCGAACTTGGCGAGATAGCCGTCATGTGAGGTCGTGAGCAGCGTGCCGTTCTGCACGACCTCGCGATAGCTCTCGACCTCGACCGGGCCGCTGGTGACGGGCGCGCCGTGCAGGAGCCGCTTCATCGCCGACATCTCGACGAACTGGCATGACGACGTCTCGTGATAGGTCAGGGTCGAATGCGCCGCCGTGCTGCGTGCGAACGGCCGCCAATTGTCGCGGCCGGTGGTCGGCATGCCGCAATTGGTGACGATGCGGCTGATGCCGGACGACAATTCGAACGAGAGGCAGCCGGCATGGGCGTCGTGACTGACGCCGGCCGGCGGCGGCGGGCCGGTGTCGATGATCACAGTGGTCTGGCCGGCATCGAGGCGCTGAAAGCCTGTATGCGGCATGTTCGCCATCGGCACGCCGTGGGTGTCGTCATAGGCGAGCAGCGTGGCGAGCAGGTCGGATGAGGTCGCGCTCATGCCGTTGAACAGGGCGAAATTGCCGTCACCGTGCCGGAAGAAGCGCAGCATCGGCATCATGCGGTCGATCGCATTGAGCAGCGCCGGCGGCGGCGCGATATTGCGCGCGGCAAAAGTCTGCCGCAGCGGCAAGAGGTCGATCAGGAGCTCGATCAGCGCCCCCGGATTGCGCGAGATGTGGCCGCCATCGGGCAGGATCTGCCGCTGCAATTCGTCGGACAGCTTCTTGGAGGCGGTGCGGATGTGACGCGTCTGGTTGGCGAGGCACAGGGACGCATAGCACAGCGCGATCAGCACCTGCAGCTTCGGCACCCCGTCCGGAATGTCGACCATGGTATAGCGCAGGAAGCGGATCTCGCGCGCCAGCGCCCGCAAGTAACGGCGGTAGAACTTGTTGTCGGTCTCGCTCAGCACCAGCGGCGCCTGCGACAGCAGCGAGATCACGCGCCGCGCCAGCACGTCGGCACGGCGCGCGACGGGGCGTCGCTTGTTGGCGGGATTCGAGATCCAGTCCTCGATCAGCGCGCGCGCATTCGCCCGCGTCAGCGCCGTATCGGCGGCGCGCAAGTGCCGCAGCCAGCCGAAGCCGAGCAGCGCAACCTCCCAATCCTCCGACGGCGGCTCGAGGTCGAAGATCGAGCGGCCGTGGCAATTGACGATCTTGCCGGCGAAGACGAAGCGACCGGCATAGATCTCGGCAGCGCGAGTCGCATCCGCGGTCCGCAGGTCATGCGGCGCGATGATCAGCCGGTCGGTGCGGCCGGGCCAGACCCGCGACAGCACAACGGAACCGCCGCTCGCGCGCGCGAGCATGTTCCGCGCGAAGCGGTTCATGACCAGCGTCGAGATACGTCTGCGTTGAGCGACCGACACGCCTTGCCTTGATGGGGGAGAGGATCAGTGACGAATCCTTATTAATCCCAAAATCGGACGTCTAACACCACCTTGAACGGCGCGAATCAGCGCCGCGGTCGCAAAATCCAGTGCAAAATCAGGATTTAACGAGCCGAGCCGCAAAAAATCCGTCGAGCCCGCCGAGCCTGGGATCGGCGTTCGGCAGATGGCAGGGCAGGGTGCGCAGGTCGCCGTCCCGGTTGAGGATTTCGTCGAGGCCCGCAACCTCCGATGCCATGATCGGAGCGCGGCGAAGCGCGGGCTCGGCGGCGAGCAGTGCCGCCACCGCCTGCTCGCCCTCCTCGGGTTCCAGCGAACAGGTGCAATAGACCAGCGTCCCGCCCGGCTTGAGCAGCGACACCGATTTGCGCAGCAGCCGCTGCTGGAGCGCGGCCAAGGTAGCGATGTCGGAGTCCTGCCGCAGCCATGCGACGTCGGGATGCCGGCGGATCGTGCCGGTGGAGGTGCAGGGAGCATCAATCAGAATACCGTCGAACGCCTCCGCCGGGCCGGCCCATTCCACGGCGTCAGCGACGACGGTCTCGGCTTGCAGCGACAGCCGCGCCAGGTTTTCGCGCAAACGCGCCACCCGTGCCGGCGAGCGGTCGATCGCCGTGACCTGCGCGCCCGAGAGCACCAGCTGCGCGGTCTTGCCGCCAGGGGCGGCGCAGAGATCGGCAATGGACTTGCCTTTGACATCGCCGAACAGCCGGGCGGGCAACGTGGCGGCGGCGTCCTGTACCCACCATTGTCCTTCGGCGAAGCCGGGCAGCATGGTTACCGCACCATGCAGCAGCATCCGCACCGTTCCCGTCGGCAGCATCTCACCATGCAGGCGACTTGCCCATTGGGTGGGATCCGATTTCACCGTGAGATCGAGCGAGGGCTCGTGGCCGAGCGCCGATGCCATGTCTCGTGCGGTCGCCTCGCCATAATGAGCGCTCCAGCGCGCGAGCAGCCATGGCGGCAGATCCAGCGATTGCGTCGCGACCTCCTCGACCAGCGCCTTGCCCTCGCGCGCACAGCGGCGCAGCACGGCGTTGACGAGCCCGGCATAGCGCGCGGCGCGGCGGTCGGATTGCACGAGGCGGACGGAGAGATCGACCGCGGCGTGATCCGGCACGTCCATCCAGAGGATCTGGGCGGCGCCGATCAAAAGTGCGCTCTGCGCGCGTGGCGCGTCGGAGGGAACGCCCTTGTCGAGCAGGCGGGACAGCACATGGCCGAGCGTGCCGCGCCGGCGCAGCACCGTGGCGACCAGGCGCCGCATCAGCGCGCGGTCGCGGTCGGCCAGCGTCTTCAGTCCGGGATGGGCACCGCCGCCGTCGAGCTGGTCGTCGAGCGTGCGGTGCTTGTGCAGCACGCCGTCGACGATGTCGGCGGCAATCCGTCGCGCCGCAAGGCCGGGCACTTCGGACGGAGGGACGAAACGTTGAGATGGCATGCGGAAGCAAGGTTCTGAACGAGCGGCAGTTCCGCCGCGATGGGCGCATGCCTTGAGAAGGCGATCTCTGACACGCGAATATGCCAAATGTAAGAATCGCTTGCGGGTTTTTCAGCGCTCCGAGCCGATTTCAGGAATGCGTTATTGGGCATCGCGTTGTGCCCGGTCCTGCGCTAGAAAGCGCGGCGATGAGTGACCCCGTTCCCGATCGCAAGCCGCTGTCGCCGGCCGCCCAGCGCGCGCTGGCCGAGGCCGAGGCGCGCCGGCAGGCTGCGGCCGCCAAGGCCAAGGATGAGGCCAAGAACAAGACCAAGGCGAAGGAGCTGCAGGGGCCGAAGGGGCCCGAGCCCACCCGCTACGGCGATTGGGAGCGCAAGGGCATCGCTTCCGACTTCTGAGCTTGCAGTCGGAGCGGCTGGATAACGCCGGCAGATCTCGTCCCGGTCGTCACAGGTAGTTGTGCGCTCGCAAGTAGCGGATGATGCGTTCGCAGGCCGCCTCGCTCGACAGCTCCGAGGTGTCGATGGTGATGTCGGGCGCCAGCGGCGCTTCGTAGGGGGCATCGATGCCGGTGAATGCCGGCAGCTGGCCCGACCTAGCCTTGCGATAGAGCCCCTTGGGATCGCGGCGCTCGCATTCGGCAAGCGGCGTCGCGACATGGATCTCGATGAACTCGCCCGCTTCGAGCCGCTGGCGCGCCAGCTCCCGCTCGCTGCGGAACGGCGAGATCAGCGCCACCAGCGCGATCAAGCCGGCCTCGACGAACAGCCCCGCGATCTCCGCGACGCGCCGGACGTTCTCCGTCCTCTCCGCGTTGGAAAAGCCGAGGTCGCGGTTGATGCCGTGACGAAGATTGTCGCCGTCGAGCAACGCGGCATGGCGCCCGAGCTCGGCGAGCCGGCTGTCGACGAGATTGGCGATGGTCGATTTGCCGGCGCCGCTCAGCCCCGTGAACCAGAGCACGCAGGGCCGTTGCTGCTTCAGCCGGGCTCGCACGGATTTGTCGACCGCAAGCCGCTGCCAATGAACGTTGGTGGCGCGGCGGAGCGACATGTCGATCATTCCCGCCGCGGCAGTGCGATGGCTGATCGGGTCGATCAAGATGAAACTGCCCATCTCGCGGTTGTCGCGATAGGCCTCGAACACCAGCGGGCGGTCGAGATCGAGATGGACATAGCCGATCTCATTGACGTCGAGCGTGGCGGCGCTTTCCCGCGCCATGGTGTCGATGGCGATCCGGTGCTTGAGTTCCGTGATCACCGCGCCGGTCGAGGCGGTACCGCACCGGAGCAAATAGCGCCGGCCGGCGACCATGGCCTCGCCATCGAACCAGACGAGATGGGCCGCGAGCTGATCCGCCACCGGCGCTGCAGATCCGGCGGTCAGCACGTCGCCGCGGCTGACGTCGATCTCGTCGGCGAGCGTGAGGGTGATGGACTCGCCCGACCTTGCGTGATTGCGCTCGCCGGCGGGCGTGAGAATGCGCGCGATGCGGGTCTGGTGTCCCGACGGCTGCGCGCGAACGGCATCGCCCACTGCGATCGTTCCACTCGCGATCCGTCCGCAGAAGCCGCGAAAATCCGCATGCGGCCGACTCACCCATTGCACCGGCAGCCGGAACGGCTGCTGCGAGGCGTCCCCGGCCACGTCCACGGATTCCAGATAGGCCGTAACGGTCGGTCCCTCGTACCAGGGCATGCGCGTGCTCGCGGCGACGATGTTGTCGCCGTCGGGCGCCACGACCGGGATGCACTGGACCTGAGAGATCCCGAGCTGACCGGCCAGAGTCAGGTATTCGGCGGTGATGGCAGCGAAGCGATCGCCGTCGAATCCGATCAGGTCCATCTTGTTCACGGCGAGCACGACGTGGCGGATGCCGAGCAGCGACAGGATGTGGCTGTGACGCCGCGTCTGCGTGATCACGCCCTTGCGGGCGTCGACCAGCACCACGGCGAGCTCAGCATTGGAGGCACCGGTCGCCATGTTGCGCGTATATTGCGCATGTCCCGGCGTGTCGGCGACGATGAAGCGGCGCAGCTTCGTGGCGAAGAAGCGGTAGGCCACGTCGATGGTGATGCCCTGCTCGCGCTCGGCCTGCAACCCGTCGACCAGCAGCGCGAAGTCGAGGTCGCCGCCGGTGGTGCCGGCGGTCCTGCTCTCCGAGGCGAGCGCGTCGAGCTGGTCGTCGAGCAGCGTCTTCGAATCGTAGAGCAGCCGACCGACCAGCGTGCTCTTGCCGTCGTCGACGCTGCCGCAGGTGACGAAACGCAACGTCGGGCGATCGTCTTGCTCGAGCTGCGGCGCATCGGCGGCGGCGATCGCCGGTGCCTCGTGATAGGACATCAGAAATAACCTTCCGCCTTCTTGCGCTCCATCGATGCGGGACTGTCCCGGTCGATCATGCGTCCCTGTCGTTCGGAGGTGCGCGACGCCATCATCTCCTGCACGATCTCGGGCAGGGTTGCCGCCGTCGAGCTCGTTGCACCGGTGAGGGGATAGCAGCCGAGGGTGCGAAACCTGACGGAGCGCGATTGCGGCTCCTCGCCGGGCTGCAGCGGCATCCGGTCGTCGTCCACCATGATCAATGCTCCGTCGCGCTCGACCACGGGGCGCGACGCTGCGAGATAGAGCGGAACGATCGGGATGTCCTCGAGCAGGATGTAGTCCCACACGTCGATCTCGGTCCAGTTCGACAGCGGAAACACCCGCATGCTCTCGCCGGGCGCGAGCCTCGTGTTGTACAAGCCCCACAGCTCCGGCCGCTGGTTCTTCGGATCCCAGCGATGCGCAGCGCTGCGGTGTGAGAACACGCGCTCCTTGGCGCGCGACTTCTCCTCGTCGCGCCGCGCGCCTCCAATCGCGGCGTCGAAGCCGTGGAAGTCCAGCGCCTGTCGCAGCGCTTGCGTCTTCATCACGTCGGTGTAGCGGGCCGAGCCGTGGGTGAAAGGGTCGATGCCCTGGCTCAATCCGTCATTGTTGGTATGGACGATCAGGTCGAGGCCGAGCTCGCGCGCGCGTCGGTCCCGAAACGCGATCATCTCGCGAAACTTCCAGGTCGTATCGACATGCAGCAGCGGAAACGGCGGCTTGCCGGGATCGAAGGCCTTCATCGCCAGATGCAGCAGCACCGAGGAATCCTTCCCGATGGAATACAGCATGACCGGCTTGCGGAACTCGGCCGCCGTCTCTCGCAGGATGTGGATGCTTTCCGCCTCCAGACGGCGGAGGTGGCTGGCGACGTGACGCTGCTTGCCGCCAGCACCTTCACGGAGTGCGGAATCGGCTCCGGTGGGAACGTCCAGCATGACCATCACGCAGCCGCAGCAAACCAGTCGCCGAACAGACGTTGCGACAGTGCCGCATTCAGGCCGAGATCGCGAACACAGGCGGCGACCGCGACGCGATAGGCATCATTGACCCCGCAGCGCTCCAGAGCCTCGCGTTGCGCTTCGCTCAGAGAGGCCGTCGCACGGCGCTGGTAGCGATAGGCACTGTCGGAGGTGTGCAAATTGGGCACCTTGTAGATCGTCGCTTCGCTCGGGAAGATGACGCGCGCATTGTTCGCGTGCGAGTCTCCCGGCTCACGCCAGGACGTCACGGCATTCTCGTTGAAGCTGCCCGAAAGGCCGATCCGTTCGAACAGGACACGAACCGAGGACACGGCCTCCTTGCTCACCTCGTAGACGTAGTGAGTGACGGCAACGCCCTGTCGCTGGGCGTAGCTTGCGACTTGAGCCGCGCTGAGCGCGGCGACGACATAGTGCCGCAGCAATACATCTTCAGGCGCGCGCGAGATCAGCTTGTCGAGCCACGATGCCAGTGAACTCGCCGGCTCACGGTCGAGCATGATGAGATGCAGCCGGTGCCGCGGATAGCCCGCCTCAATCAGCAGCTTGAGCGGATTGAACAGGCTCTCGGCGAGCACGTAGGGCCCGATCGTTTCCTTGCTGAAGATGTGCGGCTCGTCGTCTGCCGACGGCACGGCCCACGGCGCCGGCCTCTTGCCGACGAGCGCATCGCGCAGCATGGCCTTCAAAGGCTGATAGTAGGAAGGCATCCCGGTCATGCCGAACAGATTGCTCAGGGCCGTCGATCCGACGCGCGCCTTGCCGCATGCAAAATAGAGCATGGGAAAGTCTTGCGGCGAGCGATGCCGGAAGCCGTCCGCCAGGCACTCCGTCACCTCGCGCATCAGTGTTTCGAGCGCGACGGTCCTGGTTTGGAACCCCTCCACCGGCGGAAGCAGCGTGGTGTCGAGAGAACTATCTTGCCGACGAACGAGTTCGGCGATTCGCTCGAGCGAATCGGGGGACGACGCATCGATATTCATGGCGGGGGACTCGCTGAACAAGTTCCGCAAGCGAGTTGCTTACGGCTCAATGTTCAACCTAGTGTTGATTACGACCCCGGTCAAACCCGGGAAATCCCGGGGGCTTCATAAATGTCCGGCGAGCACGGCAATCGTGCTCGCGGCTTCGTTGTGCATTACGCAGCGCGCACGGTGCTGAGGAACTTCTCGACCTCCGTCTTCAGGAGGCTGCTTTCGCTCGACAGTGAACGCGCCGACGCCAACACTTGTCCCGACGCCGCGCCGGTCGCGCTCGCGCCATGGCTGACCTGGGCGATCTTGTCCGCGACTTCGACCGTTCCCTTGGCGGCTTCGCTGACGTTTCGCGCAATCTCGGCCGTCGCTGCGCCCTGCTGTTCGATCGTCGCGGCAATGGTCGTCGAAATATCGGAGATGCGGCCGATAGTCGTTCCGATTTCCTTGATCGCTCCGACGGAGTCCTGCGTTGCCGATTGCATGCCGGCGATCTGCGCGCTGATTTCCTCGGTCGCTCGCGCGGTTTGCGCCGCGAGCGCCTTGACCTCGCTCGCCACGACCGCAAAGCCGCGGCCGGACTCGCCGGCGCGCGCCGCCTCGATCGTTGCGTTTAGCGCCAGGAGGTTGGTCTGTTCGGCGATCGCCGTGATCAATTTGACGACGTCGCCGATGCGGCCCGCCGCCTTGAGCAGCTCGTTGATCCGGGCATCGGTGCGCTCGGCCTGCTTGACCGCATCGCCGGCGATACGGCTGGAATCGTGCACCTGACGGCCGATCTCGACGACCGACGTGCTCATTTCCTCGGCCGCGGACGCCACGGCCCCGACATTGGTCGAGGCTTCCTCCGAGGCGGCGGCGACCATTCCGGAGAGCTGCTGGGTTTGTTCGGCCGTACCCGACAACGTGCCGGCCGCGGATTCGAGCTCCTGGGATGCGGCTGACACCGAGTTGATGATGCCGCCGACCGCAGTTTCGAACGCGTTGGCAAGCCGCGTCATCTCCTGCTTGCGCTGAGCGGCCGCAGCGGCTTGATGGTTCTTCTGCTCGGCTTCCATCTGCTCGATGCGGATCAGATTGTCCTTGAAGGTCTGTGCCGCGCGGGCGTTGTCGCCGACCTCGTCGCCACGGCGGGTGTAGGGAATTTCGATCGCCTTGTTGCCTCCGGCGAGCTGCAGGAGCACATCGCCGATGCGACGGATCGGACGGGCGACGTTCGAGACGGAAAAGACTGCGGAGCCGACCAACGTCAGGACGACGAATAGGCCGACGATCAAAGCGAAATTGGCGACGCGGTCCAACTCGGCCAGCATCTCGCCCTTGCGGCGCGCGGCGAATTCGTTGGCGACGCCGACGAGATCGTCGATGCGCTTGCTGACTTCCTGCGCTGCCGGACGCATATGCTCTGCGAGAATACTTGCCTTGGCCGACTCTGCTGCAAGCTTGGCGCCACCCGCGGGGGCGGCGATGACCGCCTTTTGCGCCGCGGCGAGCTCGACGCCGCTGGCCAGATACGCATCGACGAACTTCTTGGCCTCGCGGTAAGCGTCCTGTGTGACCTTGCGGGTCGCCCGCTCTCTCGCGGCATCGATTTCGGTGCCGGCTTCGCCGGCCCGGGTACGGAGAAGCTCGAGGAGCCTGTCGACCTCTCCGGCTGACGGTGCCGAGCCGAGTTCGAGAGCGGCGAGCTGCGCGCGTGCCATCGCCGTCTGAGCCGCCTGCGCATTGCCCTTGTTGAGATAGTTGATCGTGACGAGGCGATTGGATTCGGCAATGGAGCGGTTGCCGAGCATCTGATTGGTCAGCATGCCGCCGACCAGCACGACGCTCACGCCCGTCACGATGCCGAGCTTTGTTCCAATGCGAAACCTGAATGACCTCACGGCAATCTCCCCTCGGTTTGTCGTATAACAGCTATTCGCAACCAATGATTGAGATTTGGAAAATATTCGCGGATCCCCAGTAGAACTACGGCTAACCTCTTTGACAGACGGAACTTTCGTGCATGGCCTCCGGCGCATTCGGCGTCGTTTATGGACACGCTCGTGCTTGTGAGTTCCCCCGACTCAGACATAGCGTGAGTTGATGCGTTTCCAGGATCGCCCCAATTCCTACCGGCCGCAGTTCAGCGGCTCGCCGCTCGGCCGCCGCTTCTCCGGTCTATTGCCCTGGATGTTCGTGGTGGGCATAGCGCTAGCCATCGTGCTCACATTCCGTCATGGAACGCACTGGCTTGTTCCCGATACCGATCGCAATGGAGATGCCGAGATCGTTCTTCAGCAGACCGGCCACGCGGATGTGCGTCCCGTCGAATTCATCCGCGCCATCGATGGCGACACTTTTCTCGCCCGTGTTCGTCTGCACGGGGGACGCGATCATCCCGTGGTCCGCATTCGGCTGCGCGGCATCGATGCGCCCGAATTGAAAGCATCTTGCCAGGAGGAACTGGACAAGGCCGAAGCGGCGTCCCGTGCCTTGCGCGATCTGCTCGGCCAGGGCGGCGTGACCATCACCAATCTCGCTCCCGACAAATACGGCCGAGTCCTCGCCGACGTCGCTACCCGGCGGACTGTGAACGTCTCGGCGGCACTGCTCGCCGGCGGCTTCGTGCGCAGCTACAATGGCGGCCATCGCGACGGCTGGTGCGCGCGCGGCTGGCGGTTCTGGCAATAAAAAGGCCGCGTCGAAGACGCGGCCTTTCATTTCATCTCGGCTGATTCAGGCGATCAGCGCGTCACGACCACCGTCGTGCCGACGGAGACGCGGCCGTAGAGATCGGTGATGTCGTCGTTGAGCATGCGGATGCAGCCATAGGAGACGAAGCCGCCGATCGAGCCCGGCACGTTGGTGCCGTGGATCGCATATTCGCCGCCGGCGAGCGTCATCGCCGCAACGCCCATCGGGTTGCGCGGCGAGCCGCCCGGAATGACGTCGGGGATACCAGGCTTGTCGCGCTTCACCTCGGCGGGCGGCGCCCAGGCCGGATTGAGATATTTGCCGTCGATCTTCGTGGTGCCGGCCCACTGCTTGCCGGCTTTGCCGACGCCGACCGGATAGCGCACGGCCTGGCCGTTCCCGAGGATGAGATAAAGCCGCCGCTCGCTGGTTTTGACCACGATGGTGCCCGGCGAATAGTCGGCCAGGTGCGCCCCCACCATTTCCGGCCGCGCCTGCGCCGCCGTCGACGTCAAGGCCCCAGCCGCGATGGTGGCGGCCAGCGCCACCGCAATCCTCATCGACATCGATGCTTCCCCTTGCCCAAAACGGATCGTCCAAAATGACGCAGAACCGGCAATCGTCGCCGCACCAAGCCCTCGTCGATGCTCATTCTTAACCGCGCCCGTTAACCCAATGGTTTCCAGCCGCGGCTGCCGAGGGCCGGCCAGCAGGGGGAACAAAGAAAATGTTCGAAATAAAGTAAATGACCTGAAAACAACACTCGGCGGGAAAGATGCAGGCGCGCTGCCGCGCCCGCTGACAACAGCGTGAGGGTGTGAATGGCCGTTGGTTGAGAGGGCGCGCTGACGCGAAAACTAATCGCGTGTCCCGGATGCGCTGCAGCAGGAAACGCTGCTGCGCAGAGCCGGGATCCAGGAAGCTACACGTTCTGACGTTTAGATGGGCCCCGGCTCAGCAGCGCACCGCTGAAGGAGCGCTGCGCTGCGTTCGGGGCACGAACTCGCCTTACGCCGACTTCTTGTTCTGCCGGTTCTTGACGAGATCATCGACAACGGCGGGATCGGCGAGCGTCGAGGTGTCGCCGAGGCTGCCCGGCTCGTCCTCGGCGATCTTGCGCAGGATGCGGCGCATGATCTTGCCGGAGCGGGTCTTGGGCAGGCCCGGGGCGAACTGGATCTGGTCGGGCGAGGCGATCGGGCCGATCTCCTTGCGCACCCACGTGACGAGCTCCTTGCGCAGCTCGTCGCTCGGCTGCACGCCGGCCATCAGGGTGACATAGGCGTAGATGCCCTGACCCTTGATGTCGTGCGGGAAGCCGACGACGGCGGCTTCCGACACCTTCTCATGCGCGACCAGCGCGCTCTCGACTTCGGCGGTGCCCATGCGGTGGCCGGAGACGTTGATGACGTCGTCGACGCGGCCGGTGATCCAGTAATAGCCGTCGGCGTCGCGGCGGCAGCCGTCGCCGGTGAAGTATTTGCCCTTGTAGGTCGAGAAGTAAGTTTGTTCGAAGCGGGCGTGGTCGCCGTAGACCGTGCGCATCTGGCCGGGCCAGGACCGCGTCAGGCAGAGATTGCCTGATGTCTCGCCTTCCAGCACCTTGCCGTCGGCATCGACGATCTCAGGCACCACGCCGAAGAACGGTTGCGTCGCCGAGCCGGGCTTCAGCTTGGTCGCGCCCGGCAGCGGCGTGATCAGGATGCCGCCGGTCTCGGTCTGCCACCAGGTGTCGACGATCGGGCAGCGGTCGTCGCCGACGACGCGGTGATACCACTCCCAGGCTTCGGGATTGATGGGCTCGCCGACCGAGCCGAGCAGGCGGAGCGAGGCGCGCGAGGTCTTCTTCACCGGTTCGTCGCCGGACTGCATCAGCGCGCGGATTGCGGTCGGCGCGGTGTAGAAGATGTTGACCTTGTGCTTGTCGATGACGTTCCAGAACCGCGAATTATCCGGATAATTCGGTACGCCCTCGAACATCAGCGTGGTCGCGCCGTTGGCGAGCGGCCCATAGAGAATGTAGCTGTGGCCGGTGACCCAGCCGACGTCGGCGGTGCACCAGTAGATGTCGCCGTCGTGATAGTCGAAGACGTATTGATGCGTCATCGAGGCGAACACGAGATAGCCGCCGGAGGTGTGCAGCACGCCCTTGGGTTGGCCGGTCGAGCCCGACGTGTAGAGGATGAACAGCGGATCCTCGGCGTGCATGTGCTCGACCGGGCATTCCGTGGTCACCATCGCCGCGGCCTCGTGGTACCAGAGGTCGCGCGTGGGGTTCATGTCGACCTTGGCGCCGGTGCGCTTGACCACGACGACCCAGTCGACGCCGTCGGCCTTGCTAAGCGCCGCATCGACATTGGCCTTCAGCGGCACCTTCTTGCCGCCGCGTAGGCCTTCGTCCGCGGTGATGATCACCTTGGATTGGCAGTCGTTGATGCGTTGGGCGAGGCTGTCAGGTGAGAAGCCCGCGAACACCACGGAGTGGATCGCGCCGATCCGCGCGCAGGCCAGCATTGCATAGGCGGCCTCGGGAATCATCGGCAGGTAGATGGTGACGCGGTCGCCCTTCCCGACGTTGCGGGTGCGCAGGATGTTGGCCATCCGGCAGACCTCGTCATGCAGCTCTTTGTAGGTGATGTGCTTGGACTGCGAGGGATCGTCGCCCTCCCAAATGATCGCGGTCTGGTTGGCGCGTTTGGCGAGATGCCGGTCGATGCAATTGTAGGCGACGTTCAGGATGCCGTCCTCGAACCATTTGATCGAGATGTTGCCCGGCGCGAACGAGACGTTCTCGATTTTCGTCGGCGCCTTCATCCAGTCGATGCGCTTGGCCTGCTCCGCCCAGAAACCGTTCGGGTCCGAGATCGAACGGGCGTACATCTCCTTGTACTTGGCCTGGTCGACCCAGGCGCGCTTCGCCCACTCCGCGGGGATATCGTAGATCTTCTCGGACATGCTTCCCTCCACATGCGGCAAGCTCAGGCAATGCCGACATCATCATTTGATGGATTATGCGTCGGGCTAACCGGACCCGACAAGGAGCACAAGCTGGACCTTCGACGGGCAGCCGGCCATGCGGAGAATCAAGCTCCGGAAGGCCCGCTGTCGCAAATCTGAAACAGGGCCGACGAGCACTTTCCGGCTCTCTACCCAAACCGCCAGAACAGAGACCGCAGAGCCCCCATGCGCCGAGGAGAGGTATTTAGCAACCTCTTGTCACTGATTCGGGACTCGCAATCGTGTTCGGAACACCCTAAATGGCCAACCCGGGTCCAAAGAGACTCCTCGGAACAAAAATCACAACAGCGGCATTGATCGACAACAGGACAGGGCTAAGGCGTAAGACCATGATGGATCAGCAGAATCTCGGGACGATACGGCCCGCTTCAGCCGATCCTGCAGCCATTGCCCTGGCCAAGGCCCTCGGACAATGGCCGAAACCGACCGGTTTCAGGCGCCCGAGCCCCAAGAAGACCTACGACGCGGCGCCTGCGGCGACGGTCGAGGCCCTCGCCAAGGAGCTCGGCTTGCGGCTCGGCGACCAGAACGAGCTGACCATCCGTCGTATCAGGCGCGGCAAGGGCTATTCCTTCGTCCGCCCCAACGGTGCGCATATCCGCGACGCCCGCACCATCCGGCGGCTGCATTCCATGGCGGTGCCGCCGGCCTATCGCGAGGTGCGCTACTCCGCCGACCCGAACTCGCATCTGCAGGCCGTCGGCCGCGATGCCGCGGGCCGGCTGCAATACCGCTACCACGCCGACTGGGAGAAGGTCCGCGAGCAGCGCAAGGCGCATCGCCTGGCAAAGCTCGTCGGCGCGCTGCCGAAAATCCGGCGCAAGGTCTCGGCGTTCCTGTCAGGGGACGAGCCGACGCGCGAGTTCGCGCTCTCGGCCGTGATCGAGCTGATCGCGCGCACCGCGATCCGCCCCGGCAACGAATCCTACGCCCGCCTCAACGGCACCCGCGGCGCGACCACGCTGCTGAAGTCCAACGTCACTCTGGAAGACGATTGCTTCGTGCTGACCTTCAAGGCCAAGGGCGGCAAGGCGGTGCGCAAGGAGTGCGACGCCGCCAAGCTGGTGCGCGCCATCGGCATTTTGCAGAGCGTTCCCGGCAAGCGCATGTTCCAGTATCGCGATGCCTCCGGCATCGTGCGCGCGGTCAATACCACCCAGGTGAACGCGTTTCTGCGCGAGATCGCCGGCATCAAGATTTCCCTGAAGGATTTCCGCACGCTGATGGCGTCCGCCGTCGTGGTGGAATCGCTGTCGCGGATCACGCCGGCGAGCAGCCAGCGCGGCCGCAAGAAGCAGGTGCTGGATGCGATCCGCGCCGCCGCCGACCAGCTCTCCAACACGCCGGCGATCTGCCGCAAGAGCTACGTCCACGACACCATCGTCACCGCCTTCGAGGAGGGCATCCTCGAGCGCTTCGCCGCGACCATGACGGGTCAGCGCTCGCAGGCCAGGCGCGAGCAGCTGCTGGCGCAGGTGGTGGCGACCGCGGCGGTGTAACGAAGCGCCGCTCTCGTAAGGTGGGCAAAGCGAAGCGTGCCCACCATTTGCCCATGGTGACGGGTGGTGGGCACGGCGCGAAGAGCGCGCCTTTGTCTACCCTACGAGAGCTACTTCTTATCTGACACACCCTTGTCAGGACCGGGGTCGCCGCCTGCGGCTGCGATCGTGAGCCGCTCAAGGTAGTGCGCCCAACCCGTTGCATGAGCGGCCGCCTGCGCTTCGTTCGGCAGGCCGCTATGGGTCATGCGCAGCAGCGTGCCGCCGTCCTGCTCGATCAGGTCGATCTCGATCAGGCTCGAGCCGGGCGGCACTTCCTGACCACCCTCCCAGCCGAACGTATAGGCCAGACGATGCACCGGCACGACCTCGCGGAACGCGCCGCGGGCGGCGGCGCCGTCCGGGCTGACGCCCTTGAGCAGGTAGAGCCCGCCGGGGTAAGGCTCCGTGGTTGCGTCGGAGCCCATCCAGCTCAGGATCTTTTCGGGGTCGGTGAGGTAGGCGAAGACAGTGGCGCGCGGGGCCGCGATCTGGGTCTCGCGTCGCACTATGAATGGTTCGGGCATCGGCGATCATCCCTGGTCTGACGATGGGACATGGCGGTGGCTCTGCGCTCCGTCAAGGATTGCCCGTGGCAAAGACGGCCCTGTTTCGCCATGATCGCCTCATGCAGCTCTCCCCGACCCTCGCCTGGCTCCTCGATGCGGCCTCGGATTGTCGCGGGGCCGACCACCTGCTCGCGGAGCTCGGCGCGCATCTGGCCGCCGATGGCGTGCCGCTCGCGGCAGGCGCCCTGACGCTGGAGGTGCCGCATCCGCTGATCGCGAAGCGGACCTGGCTGTGGCGTGCCGACAGCGGCCAGGTGATCGAAGCGCTCGGCTTCGCGCCGGGCGGCCTCGCGCCCGATCCACCCGACGACGCCGGCCGCCGCTGGCTGCGCGATATCGCCGGCGGCGATGTGCATGAAGATGTCGCCGGACGGCCCAATGGCCCGCTGCTCGGCTGGATCGGGCCGCGTCCGTTCACGGCGGATGAGATCGAGCAATTGCGTCAGGCCGCGCGTTTCGCCGCAACGCCGCTGGCCGTGCTCGCCGCGCGCGCCACCTTGCGGGCAACGCTCGATGCATACCTTGGCACGCGCAGCGCGGAGCGGGTACTGGCGGCGCCTCTGCGCCGCGATCTCGGCGAGACCATCCAGGCCGCACTGCTCTATGCGGATTTGCGCAATTTCACGACCCTGTCGGAGACGACACTGCCGGCCGATGTCATTGCGGCGCTCGATGCCTGGTTCGATCGCATCGCCGGCGCGGTTCACGCCTTCGGCGGCGAGGTGCTGAAATTCATCGGCGACGGCGTGCTCGCGATCTTTCCGGTGCTCGAGGCGTCCCCGCGCCGCGCCTGTGACGCTGCTTTGCGCGCGGCAAGCGCAGCCGAAGCCGGGATGGCGTATCTCAACAAGGAGCGCCGCGCGCAAGGGCTGCCGCCTTTGTCGTTTGGCGCCGCGCTCCATCTCGGCGAGATGCTCTGGGGCAATATCGGCGCCGCCAACCGGCTCGACTTCACCGCGATCGGTCCCGCCGTCAACCTCGCCAGCCGGCTGGAGGGATTGTGCAAGCCGTTGGGCCGGACGGTGCTGGTGTCGGGCGCGCTCGCCGCCGAGACGGAGATGCCGCTGGTCGCGCTTGGGACGCATGAGCTGCGCGGCATTGCCGCGCCGTGCGAGGTGTTTGCGCTGGAGGAGTCGCAAGCCCGGATATCGTAGCCCGGATGGAGCGAAGCGTAATCCGGGATCGGGCTTCAATCGAGACTTTCCCGGATTGCGCTGCGCTCCATCCGGGCTACGACACGACGTAACTACATCCCGCCCATCTTGCAGACGAGCTTCCACTCCTCTGCCGTCACCGGCTGCACGGAGAGGCGCGAATATTTCACCAGCGCCATATCCGCGAGCTTCTTCTCCGCCTTGATCGCGGCCATCGTCACCGGCGTCTTCAGGGGCTTGTCGGCCTTGATGTCGACGCAGACGAATTTGCCGGTCTTGTCGGTTGGATCGGGATAGGCCTCCTTGATGATCTCGGCGATGCCGACGATCTCCTTGCCCTCGTTGGAATGATAGAAGAACGCCTTGTCGCCCTTCTTCATGCTCACGAGATTCTGACGGGCGGTGAAATTGCGCACGCCGGTCCAGGCCTCGCCCTTGGCGCCCTTCGCAACCTGCTGGTCCCAGGACCACACCGACGGTTCGGATTTCACGAGCCAGTACGCCATGCTTATTCCTCTGCCTTGAAGGGGCGCGTCATCAGCGCCGAGATCGCGGCATCGATCGTGCTTTTGCCGCTCAGGATCGATGCGACCGCCTCAGATACCGGCAACTCGATATTTTGCGAAGCGGCGAGCTCGATCAGCACGGGGGCGGTGAACTCGCCCTCGGCGAGCTTGCCGGCGGGAGGCTGCTCGCCGCGTCCGAGCGCGAGGCCGAGCGCGAAGTTGCGCGATTGCGGGCTCGAGCAGGTCAGAATGAGATCACCGAGGCCCGACAGGCCGGTGAGCGTCTCGCTGCGTGCGCCGAGCGCACGGCCGAGGCGCGTCAGCTCGGCAAAGCCGCGGGTCGTGAGCGCCGCCTGCGCGGAAGCGCCGAGCTTGCGCCCGACCGCAATGCCGACCGCGATCGCCAGCACATTCTTGGCGGCGCCGCCGATCTCGACGCCGCGAATGTCGGTGGAGTGATAGGGGCGGAATGTCCGCGAGCCCAGCGCCTGCACCAGGCTGCTGGCGAGCGCCTCATCGCTTGCCGCCAGGGTCACTGCCGTCGGCAGGCCGCGTGCGACGTCGTCGGCAAAGCTCGGCCCCGACAGGATCGCCGGCTGCGCGTGCGGCGCGGCCTCGGCGATCACGTCGGTCATGAACTTATGGGTGCCGTGCTCGATACCCTTGGCGCAGGCGACGATCGGCACCGCCTTCGTGATGTGCGAGGCCAGCATGTTGACCGCACCGCGCAAATGTTGCGCCGGCGTCGCAATCAGCAGCATGTCGGCACGCGCGGCGAGCGCCAGATCGCTCGTCACGACGAGCTCAGGCACGATCCGAATCCCGGGCAGCCGCGGATTGTCGCGCGTCGATGCGATCCGCGCGGCGTGCTCGGCATTGCGTGCCCACAGCGTCACGTTTCGCCCTGCTCGCGCCGCCACCGTCGCCAGCGCCGTACCCCAGGCGCCCGCGCCGATCACTGCGACGGATTGGAGAGCGGTCATCCCTAGAATCCCGCCCGAGTCTTGCCGTAGCCCGCGGGCGCGGTCGCGTTGGCATCGAGCAGCCAGCGTGCGCGCGGCTGCGCGTCCATCGTGTCGGTCAGGCCAAGCGCCAGGCGCTCGGCGCCGGCCCAGGCGATCATGGCGCCGTTGTCGGTGCACAGCGCGGGCGGTGGCATGATCAGCTGCGTCCCGGCCTGCTTCGCGACATCGTCAAGCGCGCCGCGGATCGCCTGATTGGCGGCAACGCCGCCGGCGGCGACCAGCGCGCGCGGTGCGCCGAACTGCTCGCGGAAAAGCTTCAGGCCGACGCTCAGCCGGTCGGCCGTTGAATCGAGCACGGCGGCCTGGAAGCTCGCGCAGAGATCGCTGATGTCCTGCGGCATGAGCTCGGCCAGCCGGCTCGCTTCGGTGCGCACCGCCGTCTTCAGTCCCGACAGCGAGAAATTGGCATCGGGGCGCCCCTGCATCGGCCGGGGAAACGCAAAGCGCGTGGCATCGCCACCTGCCGCCGCGCGCTCGACCTGCGGGCCGCCGGGATAGGGCAGGCCCAGCATCTTCGCGACCTTGTCGAAGGCCTCGCCGATGGCGTCGTCAACCGTGGTGCCGAGCCGCACATACTGGCCGACACCGGTGACTGCGACGATCTGGGTATGGCCGCCGGAGGCGAGGAACAGGCAATAGGGAAATTCGATGCCGTCGGTGAGACGCGGCGTCAGCGCATGCGCTTCGAGATGATTCACCGCGACCAGCGGCGTGTCGTGCACCATCGCGATCGCCTTCGCGGTGGTGAGTCCGACGATGACGCCGCCGATCAGCCCGGGCCCCGCGGCCGCCGCGACGCCGTCGAGCTGAGCATAATCGATGCCGGCCTCGTTCATGGCGCGGTCGATGATCCCATCGAGCACGTCGACATGCGCGCGCGCGGCGATCTCCGGCACCACGCCGCCGAAGCGGGCATGCTCCTCGATCTGCGACCGCACGATGTTGGACAGGATCTTGCCCTTGCCGTCGGCCGCGCGTTCGATCACGGCCGCGGCGGTCTCGTCGCAGGTGGTTTCGATGCCCAGCACCAGCATTGGCGAATTGTTATCCAATTTGCGCCCTTGCGCTCATCCATAAAGCAGAGTTCTGGTACGTCCGGTAGCATCCCGGGGTCGGCTTGCGCAATCGTCACGCGCAGCCGTTCTGGTCAATGCGTCACCGCCAAATGGTCCGGGAACAGCAGCGATGTCCATTCTTGTCACACGGCCGCATCCCGACAATGCGGCGACGGCGGACAATCTGCGCACGCGCGGGCATGCGGTACTGCTTGCGCCGGCGCTCAAGCTCGAGCCGGTCGCCTTCCAAGGCGAGAGCGAAGTTTCTTATGATGCCGTTCTCGTCACCTCGGCCAACGCGATTCGCGCCATAGCGCCGCAATTGCCGGATCTCGGTCTGCTGGTGCTGCCATTGTTCGCGGTCGGCGAACATACGGCTGCAGCGGCGCGAGAGGCTGGTTTTGCCGAGGTGATCGTCGCCGGGGGCGACGCCGCGTCCTTGCGCGACAAGGTGATGCAGAGCGCGTGCGACAAGGTGTTGAAGAAAAACAGCACGCTGCTGTATCTCGCCGGCGCGGATCTGTCGCGCGACCTCGGCGGCGAACTCGGGGCGGAAGGTTTCCGCGTGGTGACGCAGACGACCTACCGCATGGCGCCGGTGAAGCATCTGCCGCGCGAGGTGTGCGAGGGCTTTGCCGCCCACGGGATCGAGGCGGTGCTGCACTACTCCCGGCGCAGCGCACGTGCGTTCCTCGATGCGGCGCGGGACGAAGGTGTCGAAATTTCGGCGCTGGCGATCCCGCATTGCTGCCTGTCCGAGACCGTTGCGGGCGTGCTGCGCGATGCCGGCGCGTCACAGGTTCTGGTGGCCGCAACGCCGGACGAAACTGCCTTATTCGACACCTTGGAGCGTGCGTTGCGGACCCGTTTGGCGTAAAGGTCGGGCCGAATCCGACGCAATCTAATCCATCCCTGGTATGGAAGTGTGAGGAACCGTCACGATGGCCGACGACAAGCCTGAAGACGCTGGATTGGCGCCCGATCCGGGTCGTGCCAAGCGCACCCCGCCCACCATCGACCTCGAGGCGACGGAAGTCTCGACCCAGCCGCAGCAGGTCGCGGGCGAGCCCGAGGCATCCGAGCATGTCGCGCAGGAGCAGGCCAGGGTGGAAGAGCCCGGCTCGGAGCAGGTCAAGGCCGAGCCTCAGTCCGAATCTGCAGAGCAGCAGGCCTCCGCGGCGGTGCCTGTATCGGCGCCGATTTCGCCCTGGGTCATCGCGCCGTTCTCCGGCGTTGCCGCGGCTGCGGTCGTGATCGCAGTCGGCTGGATGCTGGGCTGGCCCGCGGTGCAGGCCCCGCCGGCCGCGCCGCAGGTCACCAGTGCGACCGTCGATGCGCTGAGCGGACGCGTTGCCGCGGTCGAAGCCAGGGCCGCGAGGCCGGCGGCCGATCCGGCCCAAGTCGCGCGGATCGACGCGTTGGAGAAAGCGGCGAGCGCACTGCGCGGCGACATCGCCGATTTGCGCGCACAGTTCGATAAGACGGCGAGCGCGCTGAACGATGCGAAATCCGCGCCGCCGAGTGCCGCGCCCGATCTTGCCGCGCTCACCGACCGCATCGCCCAGCTCGAGCGCGCGAGCAAGACCGAGCGGGCCGAGCTTGCGCAGCAGGGCGAGAAGATCGCCGAGGCCAAGACGATGGACGACAAGCCGCTCCGCTATGTGGTCGCGGCGTCCCTGCTCGACGTTGCCGTTCGCCACGGCGACCCCTATCAATCGCAATTGGCGGCGGCGCGGTCGCTGGCGACCAAGCCCGATATGCTCAAGCCGCTCGAGGCGTTTGCATCGTCCGGCATCCCGACATCGGCGGCGCTGAGCCGCGAGCTCCTCAATATCGTGCCGAAGCTGTCGCCGCCGGCTGAAGCTCCGTCGAGCGAGGCCGGCATTGTCGAGCGGCTCCAGGCCGGCGCGTCAAAGCTCGTGCGGATCGAGCGCACCGATGGTGTCGGCAACGATCGCGGCGCCATCGTGACGCGCGTCACGGCGGCGGCGCTCCGCAGCGATTTCGCCGAAGCGCGGCGCGAGCTGAAGACGCTGCCCGAGGCTGATCGTGCTCCGGCGCAGGCCTGGCTCGACAAAGCCGACGCCCGCGACGCCGCGCTCGCCGCGTCCCGCAAATTCGCCGACGATGCCATGGCGGATCTCGCCAAATCTACTCAATAAGATCGCGCAACAATCGGCGCGTATAGGGATCGACCATGCTTCGCATCGTCCTGTTTCTCGTCTTGATCGCACTGGCGGCGGCCGGCGCGGCCTGGGTGGCCGACCAGCCAGGCGATCTCGTGCTGACCGCGGGCAGCTTCCGCATCTCGACGACGCTGCCGAGGTTCGTGTTCTTGCTCGGCCTCTTCGCCGCTTCCGTCGTGCTAGTCTGGAGCATCCTGACGATGATCTGGCGCATGCCAGGGCGCTTGCGCCGCCGCCGTCATGACAAGCGCCATGCCCGCGGCCGTCACGCCATCACCCATGGCCTGCTCGCGATCGGCCACGGCGATTCCGCGCTCGCGCGCCGGCACGCCGAGGCGGCGCGGCGGCATGCGCCGAACGATCCGCTCGCACTGCTTTTGCACGCGCAGTCGGCGCAGCTCGAAGGCAATCGCGACGAGGCGCAACGCGTCTTCCGCGCCATGGCCGAACGCGAGGATACGCGGCTGCTCGGCCTGCGCGGTCTCTTCATCGAGGCGCAGCGCGCCGATGATGCGGTCGGCGCCGTGATGATCGCGGAGGAAGCGATCAAGCTGTCGCCGTCCGCGACCTGGGCCTCGCACGCGGTGCTCGGCTTCCGCTGCGCGCGCGGCGACTGGAGCGGCGCGCTCGCGATCCTCGATTCGAATCTGTCCGCGGGCCTGATCGACAAGCAGACCTATCGCCGGCAGCGCGGCGTGCTGCTCGCCGCGCGTGCGCTGGAGCTGGAAACGATGGACCGCGACGTCGCGCGCGAGAGCGTGATGGAGGCGGTCAAACTCGCGCCGACCCTGGTGCCGGCGGCCGTGCTCGCGGCAAAATTCGAGAGCGAGGCGCATCAGGTGCGCCGCGCCATGAAGATGGTCGAAGCCGCCTGGCTCGCCAATCCGCATCCCGATCTCGCGGATGCCTATGCGCATGTGAAGCTCGGCGATTCCGCGTGGCACCGCTTGCAGCGGGTAGAAACTCTCGCCGCGAAGACCCCCGCCGACAAGCCCGGTTATGTCGAAGGGCAGCTCGCGATCGCGCGTGCTGCGATCGAGGCCTCCGAGTTCGCCCGCGCGCGCGAGGTGCTCGCGCCTTATCTCAAGGATCCGACCCAGCGCGTCGCGCTGCTGATGGCCGAGCTTGAGCGCACCGAGCATGGTGATGGCGGCCGCGCCCGCGTCTGGACCTTGCGCGCGGTGCGCGCGCGGCTCGATCCCGCCTGGACCGCCGACGGCTATGTCAGCGACCGCTGGCGTCCGGTCTCCCCGGTCACCGGCCGCCTCGATGCGTTCCAGTGGCAGGCGCCGGTCGCGAGCTTGCCGTCGGACAGGGGCCCCACGCTCGAATCCTCGGCCTTCGAGGAAGCGATGCTGGCCGCTCCGCCGCCGAAGCGGGTGACGGTGGCTCCCGGCGAAGCCGCGATGGAACCGCCGGAGGTGGCCCCGGTGCCGGCACCGGCCGCGCAGGACAATTCACCCCCTCAGGCCAAGGACGCCGCGAAGGAGGCTGCCAAGGAAGTGGCCAAGGAGACTGGGGAGCAAACTGCGAAGGTCGACGAGCCGGCCGTCACGCCCGCCGAGCCGGCGAATCCGGCTTCGGCGCCCGCCGAATCATCGCCGCCGGCGGCGACACCGGTCTTCCGGACCCGGGCCGACCTCAGCAAGCCCGCATCGGCGCCGACCCAGACCGTCATCCCGATCGTCCGCGCACCCGACGATCCCGGGATCGACGACGACGGCCCAAGCGATGAATTTACGGAACAAATCGGCACGCCCAAAGCCCAGGCGGGCGGCTGGCGCGGATTCTGGTCCCGCTGGGGCGCGTGAGCGGTATTTCGCCTCCCGCTTGTCCTTGCCAATTCGGGCCATGCCCGATATCAGGGGCGCGCGTATCGGGGCCGACATTGCTTTGGTCCCGGCAGGTTCGCCGCAATAGCTCAGTCGGTAGAGCACGTCATTCGTAATGACGGGGTCGGGGGTTCGAATCCCTCTTGCGGCACCAGCGCCCCGGTTCATCCGATCCCCAAGGGCTCGCTCGGCTGCGTGATCGCGATCACATAATCGCAGACATGGCTCCCCCTAACGTCCTGTCACGCCAACACGGGGAGACTTCACATGTGCAAGATCATTCTGATTGCCGCCATGCTGCTGGCTTCGGCCTCCGCCCAGGCAGGCGGCTCCCGCGGTCTGTCGCTGGCGGCGGCAGGCGAACAGACCTCCACTCCGCAAACCACGACATCGGCGAGCACCGTGACGGCGCAGGTGAGCGAAGCCGCGCCGGCCACCGAGGTTCAGAAATATCATGATCGTCCGCCGGCGGTGTCGCTCTCCGCGCCGACAGTGGCGACCACTCCGACGGTCACCACACCGGCGACGGCCTCCGCGCCGGTCACGACGCCCAAGCCCGCCGCCAAGACCACGGCAAAGGCGGACAAGCCGAAGCCCAAGCGCAGCTGGACCGAGCGCCGCATCATCAGCGAGCTGCATCGCCACGGCATCTATTGGTGAGGCGCTGACCTGTACCCTGATCTCGCCGTCATGCCCGGGCTTGACCCGGGCATCCACGTCTTCGCGCCTGATCCTAAAACGTGGATGGCCGGGACAAGCCCGGCCATGACGCAAGAGTTTTGGATTTGGCGCTTATTGCGAGATCGTTTGCACGACGCTCGCGATCGGACGGGAGTTCGTGCCTGCGGTCGGCACCTTCATGTCCTTCATCAGCGCCTCGTCATATTCCGGCAGCGTCTGGAGGCTCGTCTTGGCCTTCATCTGCACGACCTTGTAACCGCCGGCCTTCAGGCGCGCGAGCAGCGTCGGCAGGGCGAGGCCCGTGTTCTTCTGGAAGTCGTGCATCAGGATGATGCCCTTGCCGAGCTTGTCCAGCCTCGTCATCACGGTCTCGACGATCTTCTCCGGCGTCGCGCCCTTCCTGAAGTCGAAGGAGTCGATTTCGGTCGAGAACATCGCGACGTTGCGGGTGCCGAAATAGCTCACCATCGCGGGATTGTGCTGAAGCTGCGGGAAGCGGAAGAACGGCGCCGGGTTGGTGCCGAGCGCGAACTTCACCGCGCTGAAGCCCTTCTCGACCTCGTCCTTGACCTGTTGCTCGGTCAGCTTCTTGCTGTTCAGATTGACATGCGACCAGGTGTGCGTGCCCACCGTATGGCCCTGGGCCAGCACCTGCTTCAGGATCTCCGGATGGTAGGTCGCGTGCTTGCCGACCGAGAAGAACAGGCCCTTGGTGCACTCGTCCCCGAGAGCCTTCAGCACCGTGGGCGTATTCACCGGCCACGGACCGTCGTCGAAGGTCAGCACGACCTCCTTCTCGGTCAGAAAGTCGAACTGCTTGAAATGCTCGAAGCCGAAGCCGGGGCCGCCGGTCGTGTCGATCTCGACGACGCGGGACACACCCAGCGCGTTCGGATTGGCGCAGGCCTGCTTCGACTGCATCGGCATGAGCGGCGCTGGCGCAGGTGCCGGCGCGGCTGCGGCCGGCTTGGCCGCGACGGTCGCGGTGGTCTCGACGTCGTCCTTGGCGGCGAGCTTCGCCTGTGCCGGCAATGGATCGGCGGCACGGGCGGCAACTGTCTTGGGGGCGCCCTGGTCGGCGCGCGCGGAATAATAAAACCAACCGCCGGCGGCGATCACGACCGCCGCAACTACACTGGCCAGCATCAGGCCCAACGCATTACGCATCGTTACTCTTTCCAATTACGCAACCAAACCGGCGGAATTTCCCGCGCGACGAGCCATTAATGCGAAGTAAGAGTTAACGTGACACCAACACGACAGCGGTTGCGAAGGAATTTCAGTGGGCTGCGTCTGAGTGACTGAGATCACAAAAGACGGGTCTCCCGTGAGCGTCATCACAGTGGAAACGGTTTTGCCGGAGCATCGTAGCTCCCATCGACAACGGGCCCGCTGAGGCGGCGCCAACGGGAGCTTCAAATGACCAAGTCGTTTACCGGCAAGATCCGCGACGCCAGCCTGGCCCTGGGCTTTGCCGCCATCGTCTCGATCGCTTCGATGGGCGCGAGCTTCGCCTTCTCGGCCGAGGCGCAGCAGATGTGCACGGGCGATGCCTTCCGTCTCTGCTCGGCCGAGATCCCCAATATCCCGAAGATCACCGCGTGCATGATCAAGCATCGCTCGGACCTCAGCGCCGGATGCCGCGCGGTGATGGACAAGACCCTCGCCAAGGGCGCCTCGCGCAAGGTCGCTGACGCTCAGGACACACAGTAACCAAGACGCTGCAGCTCCCCTCGTCATGCCCCCCGGCATGAAGCCGGGGTGATGCGGCGGCGCCCTGCAGCTAGTCAACAAAGCCGTTGCAGGTGCGGGATCGTCGCACTAGCTTCGCCCGCACGTCTTTCCGGGTAAGAGGCAATTGCGCGATGACCAGACTGCTTTTCGTTATTTCCTTGCTCCTGTGCGCATCGAGTGCCTCCGCGCAACAGCAGCCCGGCCATGATGCCTGCGCGCGCGACGTCACGCGCTTCTGCCGTCCCGTAATGGACAATGGCGACGGTGCCGTGCTGGCCTGCCTGAAGCAGAACCGCACCAAGCTGAGCAAGGCCTGCGACAAGGTGCTGACCCAGCACGGGCAGTGATCGTCATTCCGGGGCGCGCGAAGCGCGAACTATGGTGCGCAACTGCGCACCTGAGAATCCATCGCGCGACCAACTCCTGCGATAAATGGATTCCGGGTTCGCACCTTACGGCGCGTCCCGGAATGACGAGAGGCCTACGTACTGCTTCCCGCCGCGGTCGCGACCACCGGCAGCACCTCGCTGTTGGCGCGGTCCGGCGTGTCGTCCTTCCAGCGCACCGAACCGAAGGGGCGCTCCAGCATGCGGCGGATTCGCACCGGCTCGGGACCGATGTGGAAATCGATCGCCTGCTGGTGCAGCGCGCGTTCTGACTGGGTCGCACGGTTGCGCTGACGCAAATAGTCGAGCCAGGTCGGGCAGTGATAGCGCTCGGTCCACAGCTCGGGGTCGGCGATGTCGCGCGCGATCGACCAGCCATAGGCACCGTTGCGCTGGCGCGAGAGCTGCACGTCCTGCATCACGTTGTGGAACGCGCGCGCATTCTCTTGCGCAACCCGATATTCGATCTCGACCACGAGCGGGCCGCTGCGCCCTGTCAGCGACAGCCTCACCTCGGGATCGGCCAGCATGTCCGCATCCTCGTTGCGGGCGCCGACACGCGGCATCGTGAGCCAGATGCCGAGCAGCGGCGAGATCAGCATCAGGCCGGCCGAGGTCAGCAATGCGATCTCGACGCCGGCATAGTCGGTGAGATGGCCCCAGCCCCAGGCGCCGATCGCGATGCCCCCGGCGATCGCGGCCTGGAAGGCTGCGAGCGAGCGACCGGCGACCCAGCGCGGGGCCGAGAGCTGCACGCCGATATTGAACAGCGCGATCGCCGCCATCCAGACTGCGCCGCCTAGCACCAGCGCGGCCGCCGTCAGCACCGGCTCCGTGCTCAAAGCGAGGGCGGCCATGGTGAAGGCCATCGTGATGGTGCAGGCGCGGATCGCGGCCTCGCCGCTCATGCGCTTGCGCAATTCGTGGATGTTGAGCGCGCCGATCACCGCGCCCATGCCGAAGGCGCCGAGCATGATGCCATACATCTGCGCGCCGCCATGCAGGAGGTCGCGCGCGACCAGCGGCATCAGCGCCATCACCGCGCCGCCGATCAGGCCCATCACCAGCGTGCGCAACAGCACGATCTTGATCGGCGGCGAATTGGTGATGTAGCGCACGCCCGAGACCATGGCGCGGTTGAGCTTTTCCCGCGGCAGGCGCGACACCTCGGTGTTGCGGCGCCAGAGCAGCAGCACCACCAGCAGCGGCAGATAGAGGATCGCATTGCAGGCGAATGCGGCCACCGCACCGAGCGCAGCGACGATGACGCCGCCGACCGCCGGACCGAAGCTGCGCGCGATGTTGTAGCTGATGCCGTTCAGCGCCACCGCGGACGCCAATGCCTCGGGCGGCACTTGTTCGCTGACCGAGGACTGCCAGGCCGGACCGAACAGCGCATTGCCGCTGCCGACGATGAAGCAGAAGGCGAGCAGCAATTCCGGAGTGATCAGGTTGAAGCCGGCCAGCACGGTGAGCACGCTCGCGCCGATCAGCGCGATCGACAGCGAAATCACACTGACGATGCGGCGGTCATACATGTCGGCAATGGCGCCGGCCGGCATCGAGATCAGCATGATCGGCAGCATGAGCGCGGTCTGCACCAGGGCCACCTTGTCTGCCGAGGCCGCCATCTGCGTCATCGCCCAGGCCGCACCCACGCCCTGGATCAGGAGGCCGAGATTGGAGAGCAGGCTGGCGAGCCAGATCCGCCGGAACACGGTGTACCGCAGGGGCGCAGTGATGCCGTCGGCGGCCAATTTCGGGCGGTTCGGCTGCTCGGTCATATCCCCTTCCATGTCGGATGGCAGAAGTGGTCGTGGTGATTCCGGCCAATTCAGTGATGCCCGCGAAAGTCCTTCGCTGTCCAGTGCTTAGGCCGGTATAAGCAGTGCAAAGAGCTAGGTTTGCCGGGGAGGAACAGATGAAGCTGTCGCGACGGACGATCTTGCAAGGGGCTGCGAGCGTGCCTTTCGCACTTGCGAGCTTGCGGACGGGCGCGCTGGCGCAGACCGCGCCCGCCACGGAGCTGCCGCCGATTCTGTTCGTCCACGGCAATGGCGATTACGGCGCGCTCTGGATGACGACGCTTTGGCGGATGGAGTCCAACGGTATCGCGCGCGATCGCATGATGGCGATCAATTTCACCGACCCGCTGGCGCGCAACGACGACAAGGTCGAGCAGGCGGGTCGCTCCTCGACCGAGGACCAGCGCCTCGAGCTCGCTGCCGCCATCACCGAGCTGAAGCGCCGCACCGGCGCAGCCCGCGTGGCGCTGGTCGGCAGCTCGCGCGGCGGCTACGCGATCCGTAACGTCATCAAGAACGGCGGCGCCGGTGATGTCAGCCATGCGGTGCTGTGCGGTACGCCCAATCACGGCGTGTTCGCAACAGACGACCAGCCGAACAACGAATTCAATGGCCGCGGCACGTTCCTGCGCGGACTGAACGAGGGCGAGAGTGAGGTGACGCCGGGAGTCGCTTTCCTCACGCTGCGCAGCGACGGTCTGGACAAATTCGCGCAACCCGATGGCCGCTTTATCGGCAAGCCCGGCATGCCGACCAATGTCACCGCCGAAGGGCCGGAGCTGAAGGGCGCCACCAATCTCGTGCTCGGCGCGCTCGACCATCGCGAGGTGGCGTTTCACCCGCGCGCGTTCCGCGAGATTTACAAGTTCATCGCGGGGCGCGAACCTGCGCGCATCGCGATCGTGCCGGAGACCAGCGTGAGATTGAGCGGCCTCGTCACGGGTACGCCCGGCGGCGTGCCGACCAATCGTCTGGTCGCGGGTGCAATCGTCGATGTCTTCCGTGTCGATCCTGATACCGGGGAGCGCAAAGACGGTGCGCTGTACAGCTCGACAACAGGCTCAGATGGCCGTTGGGGGCCGGCGCAGGTCGATCCCGCCTGGTCGCTCGAATTCGTGCTGACCTCGCCGGATGCGCCGACGACGCACATCTACCGCTCGCCCTTCCCGCGCTCGTCCGAGGTTGTGCATCTGCGGCCCGCGCGGCCGCTCGGGCCGGCCGACAAGGCCGCCGGCGCCGTCGTGATCATGTCGCGCCCGCGCGGCTATTTCGGCCTGCCGCGCGACGTGGTGCTGCTCGACGGCAAGGAGCCGGCCGACGTCAAGCCGGGCGTGCCCACGGATGCGGCAGCCACCCTGCGGCTTCCCGCCACCGAGGTTGGCCGTAACATCGTGGCCCAATTCGGCGAAGAACGGATTGTGGCACGCGCCTGGGCTGCGTCCGAGAACCGGATTGCCATCGCCGAGCTGACTTACTAGCTATTTACCTGCGTCCCACCTTGCGGGAGAGAGCCATGAATATCGCCAGCGTGCGTCGGCCCATCACCCCTCCGGCTCCTCCGCGAGCGCCCGACGATATGTCGTTCTTCGGCCGGCTCGCGGTCATCAGGCAGAATATGATCGCGACCTGGGGTCAACGCGCCTACGAGGAAGAGGTCATTTCTGGCCGCTTCTTCTTCCGCAATAGCTTCATCCTGAACCAGCCGGACGCGATCCGGCACGTGCTGCTCAGCAATTACGAGAACTACACGCGCACGCCGGCCGGCATCCGCATGCTGCGCCCCGTTCTCGGCGACGGCCTTCTGATCGCGGAAGGTCATTCCTGGACGTTTCAGCGCCGCACGCTGGCGCCGGCCTTCACGCCGCGCGCGACCGCAAACCTCGTTCCGCACATGACGGCCGTGCTCGACGAAACCATCGCCAAGCTGGACGCGCAAACCGGTGAGCCGGTCGACCTGCGCGCGATCATGCAGCGCATGACGCTCGAGATCGCCGGTCGCACGATGTTCTCGTTCGGCATGGACCAGCACGGCGCAACCCTGCGCAACTTCATCATGGAATATGCCGCGCGGTTGGGGCGTCCGTACTTCCTCGACATGGTGCTGCCGGTGTCCTGGCCGAGCCCGATGGATTTTGCCCGCGCCCGTTTCCGCAAGCGCTGGACCGAGTTCGTGGCCATGCTGATCGCCGAGCGGCGTAAGGCGGGCAAGAAGGACGGTGCGCCGCCGCGCGATTTGTTCGATCTCATGGACGAGGCACGCGATCCCGAGACGGGCCAGGGCTTCTCCGACGAGCAGCTGGTCGACGAGGTCGCGACCATGATCCTCGCCGGTCATGAGACCACGGCGACGGCGCTGTTCTGGGCGCTCTACCTGCTCGCGCTCGATCCCGATACGCAGGAGGAGGTGGCGTCCGAGACCCGCGGCGAGCATCTCGACAGCATGGCCGACATCGATCGCCAGAAATTCACCCGCGCGGTGATCGACGAAACCATGCGGCTCTATCCGCCGGCCTTCCTGGTCGCGCGTGCCGCGCGCGATAGGGACAATGCGGCGGGCGTCGAGATCGGCAAGGGCGACATCATCATGATCGCGCCCTGGCTCTTGCACCGGCACGAGAAGCTGTGGGATCAGCCGAACGCATTCATTCCAAAGCGCTTCATGTCGCAGGAGGCGCCGGACCGTTTTGCTTACCTGCCATTCGGTGCAGGTCCGCGCGTCTGCATCGGCGCACCGTTTGCCCAAGCCGAATCCGTGCTGGCGCTGGCGCGGCTGATCGGAGCGTACCGAATCGAGCTTGCCGACCCCGCGACCCCCGTAATTCCGCTCGGCGTCGTCACCACCCAGCCGGACCATTCACCCCTGTTCCGCATCACGCGTCGGTGACAGGCTCGCGTCTGGCCGCTGGCGTGATCCAGCCTACATAGAGTTTCGCCATGAGCGACATCCAGGCCCAATTCTCCGTTCTGAAGCAGACCGCCGATCCCGTTGTGGTGGAGGCCATCGCGCAGCTGATCGCCAACGGTCATGATCGCGATCTCAACCGGATCAATGCGCTGGATTTTGCCGACCGGACCGGGCTCGACCAGGAGAAGGTCATTTCCGGCTTCCTGCACGCCTCGCGGCTCGGCCTGTTCGACATGAGCTGGAACGTGCTGTGTCCCGGCTGCGGAGGTGTGCTGGGCGCGCACGCCACACTGAAGTCGTTGAAGCACGACGACTACAATTGCGCGCTCTGCGCCGCCGGATACGAGGCCTCCGTCGACGAGATGGTCGAGGTGGCCTTCACCGTCAGCCCGCGGGTCCGCCGCATCGGTGCTCATGATCCCGACACGTTGCCGATCTGGGAGTATGTGCGGCAGATGTTCTGGAGCTCAGGCGTCGACATCAACGACGAATCCTTTTCCCGCCTGATCAACCAGGTAACGCTCGAAGCCCTCGAATTGCCCGCCGGCGAGAAGGCGATCCTCTCACTCAATCTGCCGAGCCAGTTCATCATCGTGTTCGAGCCGGTCACCCATTCCGCCCATTTCCTGGACGTTCAGGGTGAGCCGACCAGCGAGCGTCAGCAGCTGTCGATCATGTTCAACAAGCTGGAGGCGCCGACGGGGACCACCGTGATGCGCCCCGGACCGTTGCGTCTCATGCTCGAGAACCAATCGGACAGTCGCGTATTGCCCTCGGTCTGGATTGCCGACCACGCGTTGCACGAGATGATCGGCAAGCGCAAGCCGATCCTGACCGCCAAGCGCATGCTGTCCAACCAGACGTTCCGCGACGTCTTCAAGGCCGACAACCTCAATGTCGACCAGCGACTGAAGATCACGTCCCTGACGTTCCTGTTCACCGACCTGAAGGGTTCGACGGCGCTGTATGAGCGGGTCGGCGACCTCAATGCCTTCGATCTCGTGCGGGCGCATTTTCGCGCGCTGCTGGAGATCATCGCCGCCGAGAAGGGTGCGGTCGTGAAGACGATCGGCGATGCCGTGATGGCGACCTTCGTCAGGCCCGAGCACGCCATCACCGCGGGACTGCGCATGCGCGCGGCGATGGACGAATTGAACAAGCAGCGCGGCGCCAACGACCTCATTCTCAAGATCGGGATCCACGAAGGCCCCTGCCTCGCGGTCATGCTCAACGAGCGGCAGGATTATTTCGGCCAGACCGTCAACATCGCCGCCCGCGTGCAGAGCCTGTCGACCGCGCAGGAGATCCACATCACCGGCCCGGTGCTGGACGCTCCCGCAGTCGCCGAGGTGCTCGAGCAGCGCGCGATCAAGCCGATCCAGAAGCAGGCCGCGCTGCGCGGCATCGCCGACAAGATGGTGGTGTACGAGATACCGTGAGGCATCATTCGTCATTCCGGGTTCGATGCTGGCGCATCGCCCCGGAATGACGGTGAACAGATTGCCGAAACGTAATACGCGCGCGGAACTGACGCACGTTGCGCCGGTTGGGTTTCTTGCTCATATAATGCTGGTAACGGCCGCGCTCCTTGCGGCGTCATCAATCTCGGTAGGACCTATGCTCGACGGCTTGCGCCAATTCATCGCCGACATTGTCGGTCCCCAAGCCCAGGACCGCGCATTTGGCGACAGCGATTACCGGCTGGCCGCGACCGCGCTGCTGGTCCATGTGGTCTCGCTGGACGGCCAGCCGAGCGCGGCCGAGCAGCGCAAGCTGCACAGCCTGATCGAAAGCCATTTCGGGCTCGACCGCGGCACCGCTGACCGTCTCATCGCCGACGCCACCCAGGTCGAAGGCGAGGCCGTCGACCTCTATCACTTCACCAGCGTCATCATGCGCTCGCTCGACGAAGCGGGTCGCAAGCGGATCGTGCAGATGATGTGGGAGCTGGTCTATGCCGACGGAGAGGTCAGCGAGTTCGAGGACAATGTGGTCTGGCGCGCGTCCGACCTGCTCGGCATCTCCCAGCGTGACCGGATCGAGCTGAAGCACGCCATTGCGGAGCGTGCCGGTGGCCAGGTCAAGGATCGCGCCGTCGGACCGGTCCCCGGCGGATTGCCTGGCCTGCGAGCCACATGACGAAACTTTAATATAAGCCCGGCGGTCCCCCGCTTCTGCGGATTCGACTGCAAATACCGGTCTTTCCTGCTTCCACTGTCGCTCTCACAAGCAGCCATGCTGCCAGCGCCGCTTGCCTGGCGCGCACGGCTTATGCTCTCGTTCTGGTATTGCCGGGACCACAGACTTCAATTCAAGAGACTTCGATCGTGAATGAGCGGGTAACGTTGATCACCGGTGCCTCGGCGGGCATCGGGATGGAGCTGGCGCGTGTGTTTGCCGCCAATGGACATCGCCTCGCATTGACGGCGAGACGGGTGGATCGGCTCGAAGCGCTCGCGAACGAGATCGCCGCCAAGGGTGGCAAGAAGCCGATCGTGATCGCCTGCGATCTCGAGGACCCGCATGCCGGTGAGAGGATCGCCGCGACACTTGCCGCCGAAGGCGTCGAGCTCGATCATCTCGTCAACAATGCCGGCTTCGGCGTATTCGGCGATGCCATCGAGCGCGATCGCGTCGCGCAGCTCGGTATCGTCGATGTCAACGTCCGCGCCCTGACGGATCTGTCGCTGCGCTTCGCCGATCAGCTCATCCGGAACAAGGGCGGTCTTCTCAATGTCGGCTCGGTTGCAGGCTTCCTGCCCGGCCCCGGCATGGCCGTGTACTACGCATCCAAGGCCTATGTGATTTCCTTCACCGAAGCATTGCGGGCGGAGCTCGCTCCCCGCGGCGTCCGTGTCACCGTGCTTTGCCCGGGCCCGGTCCCCACGGAATTCCAGGCCCGCGCCGGCGTCGGCTCGCAACATGACACGGCCTTTCTCAACGTCTCAGCTGCCGAGGTTGCGCGGGAGGCGTATCGCGCTCTGATGGCCAACAAACGGGCAGTGCTGCCCGGCCTCGGCAACAAGATTGTGCCGTTCGCGCTGCGCTTCTTCCCACGCGGCTTCATCCTGGCGGCCACTAGCCGGTTCCAGCGGCAGCGGCGCTGAACGCCGCCGCCCGCGTCCGTAGTGGCCCGGAGCTTGCTTCCAGACGTGCGCGTGTGTGCGCAAACTCACACGATGTTAACCATCGCTTAGCTATGCTGGCGGTCTGAACCGATAGCACTCGCAGAGGCCATGTCGTTCCGGACGGACAGGTTTGGTGGCGCAGAGGTGGTCGCCTTCCCACAGAGGGCGGCGAGCGTCGCCGCCGCTGAAACCCGGCTGCCGGTTCTGATCGTCCTGCATCAGGAATGCTCGACACCCGGCCGCGTCGGCAATGCGTTGCGCGCGCTCGGCCACCGCCTCGACATCCGCCGTCCTCGCTTCGGCGATCCCCTGCCCGAGACGCTCGATCAGCATGCCGGGGCCGTGATCTTCGGCGGGCCGATGAGCGCCAATGATTCCGACGACTACATTCGCCGTGAGATCGACTGGATCGAAATTCCGCTCCGCGAGCAGCGCCCGTTGCTCGGCATCTGCCTGGGGGCGCAGATGCTGGCGATGCAGCTCGGGGCCCGTGTCGCGCCGCATGCGCAGGCGCTGACGCAGATCGGGTACTACCCGATCAGGCCGACCGCCGCGGGCCGCGCGCTCTGCCCGCACTGGCCGGCGCAGGTCTATCACTGGCATCGCGAGGGCTTTGAGCTGCCTGAAGGCGCCGACTTGCTCGCCGAAGGCGATGATTTCCCGGTGCAGGCGTTCCGCACGGGCAATGCTTTCGGCGTGCAGTTCCACCCCGATGTGACCTATGCGATGATGTGCCGCTGGACCACGCGCGGTTACGACGGCTTCAGCGCGCCCGGTGCACGGCAGCGGCATCATCATTTCGCGGATCGCGCCGTCTACGATGTCGCCGAACGCGCCTGGCTCGATCATTTCCTCGACGGCTGGTTGGAGCGCCGGCCGATGCTGGCGCAAGCCGCCGAGTGATCGCGGCTTCGCGCAAGTCCTTGGCGCAGGTCCTTGGCGCAAGTCCTTCTCCCATCCCGGGGTATGCTAGGCTCGCTTCTAACGAGCGCGTGCGAACGCGTGCCGGCAAACAAGGGAGAGCGTCATGGCCTACGAACACATTCTCTATGAGGTGAGCGACAAGATCGCGACCATCACGCTCAGCCGCCCCGATCGCATGAATGCATGGACGCCGGTCATGGAGCGCGACGTGCGCAACGCGATGGAGGCATCGAGCGCCGACGACAATGTCCGCGTCATCGTCCTCACCGGCGCGGGCCGCGCCTTCTGCGCCGGCGCCGACATGGATGCGCTGAAGGGCCTCGATCCCAACGACGTCAGGCGCGCCTCGAACCTGCCGCCGTTCGACATGAATCGCCGGCCGGACTGGCAGACGCGGTACGGCTATTATCCTTCCATCAAGAAGCCTGTGATCGCCATGCTGAACGGCGCGACGGCAGGCATTGGACTGGTGCATGCACTCTATTGCGACCTTCGCTTTGCCGCCGACAACACCGTGTTCACCACCGCCTTCGCGCGGCGCGGCCTGATCGCCGAGCACGGCATCAGCTGGATGCTGCCGCGCATCGTCGGCCACGCCAATGCGCTGGATCTGCTGCTCTCGGCGCGGCGCGTGTCGAGCGAGGAGGCACTGCGGATCGGGCTGGTCAACCGGCTCTGTCCGCCGGAGAAGCTGCGTGAAGAGACGTATACTTACGCGCGCGATCTCGCCGATTTCGTCTCGCCGAGCGCGATGGCCGTGATCAAGCGCCAGCTCTACGAGGTGCCGTTCCAGACGCTGGCCGAGGCGACGATCGAGGCCAACCGGGAGATGATGGTGGCGCTGAACGGGAGTGATTTCAGGGAGGGCGTGGCGAGCTTCATGGAGAAGCGGCCGCCGAGGTTTACGGGGAGGTAGGGGGAGGAGTGTGAGGAGACAGTCCGTCTTCGCCCTGCGGGCTTCGCCGGACACCACGCTTCACTCTTCGGGCTCCGCGCGGCTGCGCCACGCGTAGCCCGAAGGGCGAAGCGTGGTGGAGCCAGGCGGGATCGAACCGCCGACCTCGTCATTGCGAACGACGCGCTCTCCCAGCTGAGCTATGGCCCCTTTGCTGGCCGCTCTGGTGAACGCGGCCGACAACCGGGCGCCATTTAAGTCCCCGCCAAGGTCAAGTCAAGGACGGGCGTAACCCGGTTTTAGCTCTCAGGGTGCCGACTTCCCTTGTTTGGGCCTGACGGAACCGATATCTAGCAAACGGGGCGTCAATCCCGACCGAGCCAGAGTTTCCAAAAGCCAGAGGCCTCATAAGCCATGCGTGCCGTTCTCGACATCGTCATCATCGTGCTCGACCTCTACGTCTGGCTGCTGATCGCCTCCGCGATCCTGTCCTGGCTGATCGCCTTCAACGTGGTGAACACGCGTAACCAGTTCGTGTCGGCGGTGGCGGAGTTCCTCTACCGGATCACCGAGCCTCTGCTGGCGCCGATTCGCAATTTCCTGCCCAGCCTCGGCGGTCTCGACATCTCGCCGATCATCCTGATCCTGATCATCATGTTCATCGAGCGGGTGATCCTGTACTACATCTACCCGAACGTGGTCTAAGCGGGCGGGAGCGCCTTGGTTGCCAACAAGGAGCCTTGTTGTCAGGAGCTTGCCCTAAGGACCCTTGGCGCTACTCGGCCGCAGGAATCAGCATCGCGCTGCGGGTGACGCCGCGCGGCGGCCGCGACGACATCGACGGGATCGAGCAGCTTTCGGATGGCCGCAGCGTGCTCAAGGTGCGGGTGCGCGCCATTGCCGATGGCGGCGAGGCCAACAAGGCCGTGCTGGCGCTGCTGGCGAAATCGCTCGGCGTGCCCAAGAGCAATGTAAAGCTGCTATCCGGAGCCACGTCGCGGCTGAAGCAGATCGCGGTCGACGGCGATCCGGCGCGTCTCGGCGAAACCCTGCGCCAGCTCACATCGGCCAAACCGACAGATTGAGAGAACGGACATGACCGCTGATATCATCGATGGAAAAGTCATTGCGGCGGAACTCCGTGGCCGCGTCGCCGAGGAGGTCGCCCGCGTCAAGCGCGAGCACAATCTGGTGCCGGGCCTTGCAGTGGTCCTGGTCGGCAACGACCCCGCCAGCGAAGTCTATGTCCGTTCAAAACACACCCAGACCCAGGCCGCGGGCATGGCCTCGTTCGAGCACAAGCTGCCGGCCGACGTCTCCCAGGCAGATCTGCTGGCGCTGGTCGCAAAGCTCAATCGCGATCCCGCCGTGCACGGCATTCTCGTGCAATTGCCGTTGCCGAAGGGGCTGAACACCGAGGCCGTCATCAACGCCATCGACCCCGCCAAGGATGTCGACGGGCTGCATCCGAACAATGCCGGCCGGCTCGCCGGCGGCTTCGAGGCGCTGTCGCCCTGCACGCCGCTCGGCTGCATCATCCTGACCAAAAGCGTGCACGCCTCGCTCGAAGGCATGAACGCCATCGTCATCGGCCGCTCCAACCTGGTCGGCCGCCCGCTCGTGCAATTGCTGCTGAACGAGAACGCCACGGTGACGATCGCGCATTCGCGCTCGCGCGACCTGCCTGGCCTCGTGAAGAAAGCGGACCTCGTCTATGCAGCAGTGGGCAAACCAGAAATGGTGCGCGGCGACTGGCTGAAGCCGGGTGCGACCGTGATCGATGTGGGCATCAATCGCATCCCGAAGGAGGACGGCAAGACGCGCCTCGTCGGCGATGTCGCCTATCAGGAAGCGCTTGCCGTTGCCGGCGCGATCACGCCGGTGCCGGGCGGTGTCGGCCAGATGACGGTGGCGTGCCTGTTGGTGAACACGCTCCGCGCGGCCTGCGCGATCGCCGGCCTGCCGAAGCCGGCGGTGTAGTTGAGCGTCATTCCGAGGCGGCTCGCAGAGCCAAACCCGGAATCTCGCGCCCCGACCTCTGGATTCCGGGTTCGCTCTGACGCGCCCCGGAATGACCGTGCGGATCAGCCCTTCTTCTTCTTCTCGCGCTCGATGCCTTCTTGGATCAGCTGGTGCGCTTCCTCGGGGCCGCCCCAGCGCAGGATCTTCACCCACTTGCCCTTTTCGAGATCCTTGTAGTGCTCGAAGAAGTGCTGGATCTGCTGCAGCGTGATGTCAGGCAAATCGGAATACGACTTCACCTTGTCGTAGCGCTGCGTCAGCTTGGACGACGGCACCGCCAGGATCTTCTCGTCGCCGCCGGCTTCGTCCTCCATGAACAGCACCCCGACCGGGCGCACGCTCATGACGGCGCCGGGGATGATGGCGCGGGTGTTGATAATCAGCACGTCGCAGGGGTCACCGTCATCCGACAGCGTATGCGGGATGAAGCCGTAATTGCCGGGGTAACGCATCGGCGTGTAGAGGAAGCGGTCGACCACCAGCGTGCCGGCCTCCTTGTCCATCTCGTACTTGATCGGTTCGCCGCCCACGGGGACCTCGATGATGACATTGACGTCGTGGGGGACGTTCTTTCCGATCGAGACCGCATCGATACGCATTCAAGGCTCCGTTGTTGCCGAGGATAAATCGCGCCCGGCAGCGATTTTGGCGCTGTCATACGCGGGCTTGGCCCGCTGATCCATCGCGTTTTTGTGAAATAATGAATCCGGCGATCACCGGCGCAAGCGGCCTGCGGTATCGACGGATGGGAACGCTGCCCGGCTAGGGTTTCAGCAGCTCAATTGGTCCAAGCGAAGGCAACCTTGTCGAGCGCCTTCGGTCCGAAACGCTCCGACGAGCGCGCCACCATGCGACCACCCAGGGCGCGGTAGAACTCGGTAGCGGGATCGTTGTCCGAGAGCGCCCACACCACCATGCTCTTCAGCCCGCTCTGCATCAGGTCGCGGCGGGCGGCGGCAAACAGGCGGCGGCCGAAGCCGAGGCCCTGAAACTCGGGCCGCAGATAAAGCTCGTAGATCTCGCCGTCGAAATGCAGGCTGCGGGCCCGGTTGCGGCCGTAATTGGCATAGCCGGCGATCTTGTCACCGAACACCAGCACGCTGACACGGCTGCCCTTGCGGATCGCGCTGTCCCACCACTGCGGACCGCGGCGGTTGATCAGCTTCTCCAGCTCGGCGCCGGGAATGATGCCCTGATAGGCCGAACGCCAGGCTTCGTCATGGGTCGACGCCACCGCAGTTGCATCTGCGGCTTTGGCCGGCCGGACCTCGATCAGGGTTGTGCTCATGGACGCGATCAAACCAAGTCGCCGCGCCGGCGGCAAGACCTATCGTTAATTATCGGTTAACCTGTGGACTTTCTGCATCAGTATTTCAACCGAGTTGTGCCGAAAAAAGACAGGACGGCAACTCCGAGGGCACCTGCGTGCGTGCCGTCGGTGCAAAACTCCTGTTGCTTGCGGCAACGAAGGAACGGCAATGGGCACCGCAGAAAGTCCGCTCATTGTGATTCGTTCCTACTAGTGTGCCTGTCGCTGTTCTTGTTCGCCCTCGGCAATTCATGCGGCTCCTCAATACCATCGCGCTCCTGCCTCTGCTGGCCTTGCTGACCGCGCCGCCTCTGTGCGCAGAGGTCAGGTTCGGTCCATCGGGAGAGGAGGGCGAACCGTTTCGTCGGCAGGAATGGCGCGTGCCAACGCCGGATACCGATCTTGCTGCGCATGCCCTGCTGTTTCGCCCCTCGGGCCCAGGTCCGTTCCGGCTCGCGGTGATCGCACACGCCTCGACGCAGAACACGCTACGTCGGGTGCAAATGCCGCAGCCGGAATACCGCCCGCTCGCCGGCTATCTCGTCGCGCGCGGCTTTGCCGTGCTGGTGCCGGAGCGGCCAGGCCATGGTGCCACCGGCGGCCGCTACCTCGAGGATCAGGGCGGCTGCGGCGAGCCCGACTACACGCGCTCGGGCCGCGCAACGGCCGACGCAATCAAACTGGCGCTGGTCCAGCTGCAAAAGCAGGATTTCATCCGCAAGGATGGCGCGATCGTGATCGGCCATTCCGCCGGCGGGTGGGGTGCGCTGGCGCTCGCCGGTGCCGATCCGAAGGTGATCTCCGCCATCACCGTGTTTGCACCGGGACGCGGCGGCCATGCCAATGATGAGCCGAACCGAATCTGCGCGCCGCACACCCTGCTCGCCGCCGCAGCGGAATTCGGCAAGACCGCGCGCATTCCCGTCACCTGGCTCGTTGCGCCCAATGACAGCTATTTCGCGCCGGCATTCTCGCAGAAACTCGTCGATGCGTTTCGCGGCACGGGCGGCAAGGCTGAGTTTCGCCCGCTGCCGGCCGTCGACAGCGAAGGCCATTGGATGATCGAAACCGAAGCCGGCGTCAAAGCCGCCAGCGGCGAGCTCGCGCGGGCGCTGAACCCGCCCAAGCCTGTGGCGACCAAGAAGCCATGACGCTGTATTTCCTGTTCAAATTTGTTCACGTCCTCGGCGCCATCGTCATTCTCGGCACCGGGACCGGCATCGCCTTCTTCATGCTGATGGCGCATCGCACGCAGGACCCGGAGTTCATCGCCCGCACCGCTTCGGTCGTGGTCATCGCGGATGCGATCTTCACGCTGTCGGCCGTGATCCTCCAGCCGGTCAGCGGCGGCGTGCTGATGATGCTGTCGGCGACCTCGATCACGGAGCGCTGGCTGCTGGCCTCACTCGCGCTCTACGCGATTGCCGGCTTGTTCTGGGTGCCGGTCGTGTTCATGCAGATCGAGATGCGGGACCTCGCGCGCAAGGCTGCTGCGCAGCGCAGTGCGCTCCCACAGCGCTATTTCGTGCTATTCCGCCGCTGGTTCGCGTTCGGCTTCCCCGGCTTCGGCGCGACGATGGCCATCCTGTGGCTGATGATCGCGAAACCGTTTTGAGAGAAGCGATGAGTGAGCGAACCGTTTTGGTGCTCGGCGCCTCCGGCCTGATCGGCCGCTTCGTCACCGACGATCTGCGCACGCGGGGCTTTCGCGTCGTCGGCGTGGCGCGGAGCCTGTCGCCGGCGCAGAGGATGAGCGCGCTGGACATCGAGCTGCCGATCCTCATCCTCGACACGGCCGCGCTGACGCGTCTCCTCAGCGAGCACGGGGTAGACGTCGTCGTGAACTGTCTCGGCGTGCTCCAGGATGGCCCCGGCAGCAACACGAGCGCGGTGCATCGCGATTTCGTCGCGCGACTGCTTCGGGCGATCGGCGGCAGCGGCCGCGCAATCCGGCTGGTGCACATCTCGATCCCCGGCTCCGCGGAGGCGGACCGCACCGCCTTCGCTACGACCAAACGCGAGGCCGAGCGCCTGATCGGGGCTAGCGGCATTCCTCATGCCATCCTGCGGCCCGGCTTCGTGGTCGCACCGTCAGCCTATGGCGGTAGCGCCATGCTCCGCGCGCTTGCAGCCTTTCCGATCGATTTGCCGGCCAAGGACATGGCAACGCCATTTCAGCCCGTGGCGATCGAGGATATTACGGCGACCATCGCCTGGCTCGCCGCGCGCGACATCGACGATGCCTCGTTGAGGGCGGTGAGCTGGGACCTAATGCAGGCCGAACCGATCACCATGGCCGGCGTCATCAAGCCGTTTCGCCATGCGTTCGGCACGGACGGCTGGCCGCGCATCGCGATGCCCCGCTTCCTGCTCGATCTCGGCGTGAAACTCGGCGATGTCGCCTGCTATCTCGGCTGGACGCCGCCGATGCGCTCGACCGCCATTGCCGAGCTGCGTCGCGGCGTGACTGGCGATCCGTCAGCGTGGAGCGCCGCGACGGGTATCGCGCCGAAGCATCTGGCTGAGGCGATCGGACGCCATCCTGCCAGCATCCAGGACAAATGGTTCGCGCGCCTGTTCCTGGTCAAGGCGCTGATTTTCGCAAGCCTGGTCGCGTTCTGGGTCGTCTCCGGTTTCATCGCCTTGTTCGTGTCCTACGGTGCCGCCGCCGGCATTTTGACCGCGCACAACTTTCCGCCCGCGCTGGTTGATCCCATCACCATCGGCACCAGCCTGATGGACATGAGCATCGGTGTCTTGATCGCCTTCCGCCGAACGGCTGCGATCGGCTTGGTCGCCGGTATTTTCGCTTCGCTCGGCTATATGCTGGGCGCGGCGATCCTGACGCCCGACCTCTGGATCGAGCCGCTTGGCGCGCTGGTGAAGACCGGGCCGGCGATCGTCTTGATGGTCGTCGCGCTCCTGATGCTGGATAACCGATAGCGTTTTCGAGCGAAGTGGATTCCGGTTCGCGTGAAGAAAACGCGTCAAAAAGAGAGTCTGATGCCCAAATGGCCTGAGGACGAAGTCATTCTGTTCGACGGCGTCTGCATCTTCTGCTCACGCTGGGTCCGCTTCGTCGCCAAGCGCGACACGGCGAGGCAGTTTCGGTTCACGCCGATCCAGTCTGATTATGGCGCCCGGCTCGCGCGCACGTTCGGCATCGACCCCGATGATCCCGACACCAACGCGGTTGTCCACGGCGGCGAGGTGTTCATGAAGTCGGATGCTGTGCTGACGGTGCTGTCGCAACTCCCAGGCTGGCGCTGGGTGCGCGCATTATTGGTGTTGCCGAAGCCGCTGCGGGATGCGGTCTACAGCCTCGTCGCGCGCAACCGCTATCGCATCTTCGGAAAGTATGACGCCTGCTTCGTGCCAGATGCGGATTTGCGAGCGCGAGTGATCGAGTAGCCCGCAATGACGGAGCTTGCAGCTAAGGCTTGCCCAGAGCCGCCAGCACTTCCTTCGCCGCCCGCTCGCCGCTGTCCCGTGCACCATGCGCGGTCGTGAAGAAGGTCGGCGACGTCGCCTCGCCCGCGAAGAACAGACGTGCATCCACCGGCGCAGCCAGCACGGCACGGTCGCCGGCATGGCCGGGCAGCGCATGCGAATACGACCCCCGCGCAAAGGGATCGCGGGCCCAACGCGATTCATACAGCGGCTTCAGCTTGCGGCGGATATCGTTGCCGAGAAAACCCGCGATCTCGCTGATGGCTTGGGCGGCGATGGCACCGTCGCCGGCATCTTCCAGCGCGCGGGCAAAGCTGCCGCCGAAAAAGCCCTCGATGCAGGGCTGGCCGAACGGGCGGATGTGATAGGTGCCCATCTCCGTGCGCATGGTGGCGCCGCGTAGATTGCCTTCTGTCGGAAAGGTCTCGGCGTCATCGAGGGCCAGCGTCACCTTATCGTCGACGCCGAGCGGCAGGCCCGCCGCTGCGTTCACCTTTGCGGGGAGCGGCGGCGAGAAGCGGATGGCTTCCTCCGCAATGAGATTGGTCGGCACGGTGACGATCGCCTTGTCCGCGGTCAGCGCGCCCCGCGACGTCTCGATGTGGACGCGTTTGTCCGAATGATCGATCAGCGCGACATTGCAATTCAGCGCCACCGGGCAGGGCGCACCATAGGCCGCAATCAGCGCGCCATAGCCGCGGCGGACGCGCCAATTGAAGTTGGTGTCCTCATAGGCTTCCCAGTCCAGCGTCGACATATCCTTCAGCTCGCAGCCGTTGATATAGGTCGAGATCGCGTCGATCATCGGATTCCAGCGATTACCGGGCTCCAAATGCGAGCTCGCGGCCTCGTCCTTACCTGTTTGCGCCGCTTCCCACAGACGCTCATAGAACGCGTCCATTGCGCGCATGAAATCGTCGCGCTCGCTTTCCGGAAAGGCATTGCCGTAGGCCCGCTCGCGCCAGGGCGGCAGGTCCTTGTTGAGCTCGAAACCGAGCTGTCGCGCGATTGGCACGAAAGAGTTCTTGTCGGCCGAATGCAGCCAGCCGCAGCCGACGTCGAACGTCACCTCGGGTGAGGCCTGCACGGTCCAAGCCCGGCCGCCGAGCCGGTCACGCGCCTCCAGCACGATGACGGAAAGGCCGGAGCCTTGCAGCGCATGGGCTGCGCCGAGGCCGGCGGCACCGGCGCCGATGATCGCGACGTCGACGGAGGAAGGGAGGGACATGAAAAAGCGAATAGTGAGTGGCGAATGGCGAATAGAGTATCGGAACTAGGGCCTGTGGCCAAACGGCCCTATTCGCCACTCGCCAATCCCCATTCGCCCGCTTACGCCACCGCTTCCTTGGCCTTTTCCGCGCGCTTGCGCTCGTTCGGGTCGAGGTGCTTCTTGCGCAGGCGGATCGACTTCGGGGTGACCTCGACCAGCTCGTCGTCCTCGATATAGGCGAGCGCCTTTTCCAGCGTCATGCGGATCGGCGGGGTCAGGCGCACCGCCTCGTCCTTCGAGGTGGTGCGGATGTTGGTGAGCTGCTTGCCCTTGAGCACGTTGATCTCGAGATCGTTGTCGCGGGTGTGCTCGCCGACGATCATGCCGCGATAGACCTTCCAGCCCGGCTCGATCATCATCGGGCCGCGGTCTTCCAGCTTGAACATGGCGTAAGCCACCGCTTCGCCCTGGTCGTTGGAGATCAAGACGCCGTTGCGGCGGCCCTGGATCTCGCCCTTGTACGGGGCATAGCCGTGAAACAGGCGGTTCATGATCGCGGTGCCGCGGGTGTCCGTGAGCAATTCGCCCTGGTAGCCGATCAGGCCGCGGGTCGGCGCGTAGAACACCAGGCGCTGGCGGTTGCCGCCGGACGGCTTCATCTCGATCAGCTCGGACTTGCGCTCGCTCATCTTCTGCACGACGACGCCGGAATGCTCCTCGTCGACGTCGATCACGACCTCCTCGATCGGCTCCATGGTTGCGCCGGTCGCTTCGTCCTTCTGGTAGACGACGCGCGGACGCGACACCGAGAGCTCGAAGCCCTCGCGGCGCATGGTCTCGATCAGGATCGCGAGCTGGAGTTCGCCGCGGCCCGACACTTCCATCGCGTCCTTGTCGGCGGATTCGACGACGCGCAGCGCGACGTTGCCCTCGGCTTCGCGCAGGAGACGGTCGCGGATCATGCGGCTCGTCACCTTGTCGCCTTCGGTGCCGGCGAGCGGGGAATTGTTGACGATGAACGACATCGACACGGTCGGCGGATCGATCGGCTGCGCCGGCAGCGGCACCTCGACGGTCGGATCGCAGAAGGTGTCGGCGACGGTGCCCTTGGTGAGGCCCGCAATGGCGACAATGTCGCCGGCTTCGGCTTCGTCGAGTGGCGTGCGCTCGAGGCCGCGGAACGCCAGGATCTTGGTGATGCGCCCGGACTCGACCAGCTTGCCGTCGGCGTTCAGCACCTTGACCTGCTGGTTCGGCTTCAGCGTGCCGGAAGAGATGCGGCCGGTGATGATGCGGCCGAGATAGGGGTTGGCTTCGAGGATGGTGCCGATCATGCGGAACGGACCTTCCTCGACCTTCGGCGGGGCGACGTGGCGCAGGATCAGGTCGAACAGCGGCTCCATGCCCTTGTCCTGCGGGCCTTCGGGGCTGTCCGCCATCCAGCCCTGCTTGGCCGACCCGTAGAGGATCGGGAAATCGAGCTGCTCCTCGCTGGCATCGAGCGCCGCGAACAGGTCAAACACCTCGTTGATGACTTCGGTCGGGCGCGCGTCGGGGCGGTCGACCTTGTTGATGACGACGATCGGCTTGAGGCCGACCTTGAGCGCCTTGGAGACCACGAACTTGGTCTGCGGCAGCGGGCCTTCGGCGGCGTCGACCAGCACCAGGGCGCCGTCCACCATGTTCAGGATGCGCTCGACCTCGCCGCCGAAATCGGCGTGGCCGGGGGTGTCGACGATGTTGACGCGGGTGTCCTTCCACTGCACCGAGGCCGCCTTGGCCAGGATGGTGATGCCGCGCTCGCGCTCCAGATCGTTGGAGTCCATGGCGCGATCGGTCACCTTCTGGTTCTCGCGGAACGTGCCGGACTGCTGCAGGAGTTTGTCGACCAGGGTCGTCTTGCCGTGGTCGACGTGGGCGATGATGGCGACGTTACGAAGATTCATGAGTGAGCTTCTTTGCGGTCGAACAATGGGTTAAGCGCGATCTCGCCGGTCGGACCGGGACCTCTTCTCGAAACAACGCTGGAAGACTGGAAACGGGGCGCTTTCCGCCCAAAAAGGAAGCCCGGCCATATCAGACCGGGCGCCCTGCGCGTTGCGGCGCAATATATGCAAAAACGGCCAAAAAACAATGTGTTCTTTGACCGTTGGTTGACTGAATTTTGTCCGGGAATCCCCGGGGCTTAGGGCTGGGTCGGGGGGTGAGCGGGGACCCTGCGCCCCTTGATGGCCGCCCAGATCATGGCGACCCCGCCGATGCCCACGACCAGTCCCAGAAGGACGAACGGCGCGATGTCGCCAGCTATCTTGCCGTCCTCGAACATCGACACTCCGCCGAACAGCAGCGCGCAGACACCCGGCAGCAGCATGAAGATCCCGGCGATCGCCATCAGGGCGGTGAGGCAGCCGCTGCGAGCTGGGGCGGGCGTTGGTGCGGGTGGTAGAACCGGCGGTGGCGTGTCGCTCATCGTGGTGCCTCCTCGGTTTGCCTCGCCTCGTGATAGGTCTGCCCCTCGAGCCCGGCGCGAATCCGGGAGATGGCGCCATTCCGATAGAACAGATTGTAGGTGTCGAACGGGATGATCGCCCCCTGCTCGGTCACGAAATGGATGCAGCTGCGCTTGACGTTGCCGACGCAGAAATTGAAGCGGTCGAGAAACTGCACGATGGTGACGCGGAAGACGTTTTCGTAGGTGAGGCCGTCCGGCACCTGAAAGCTCGGCAGGCAGCACAACAATTCGCAGACGCGCTCGGACGTGTTGAGGGGCCCTGACGAGAGCGAGAACAGGTCGATGAACTTTTCCCGCAGCATCGGATACTTTTCCGGGCTGATCGTGTTTGGCATCACCGCAACCAGCTGCTCTTGCGGAATCAACGAGGTCAGCGGCAGCACCTTCTCGCCGTTGCGCAGGCCATAGCCGATCGAGATGCTCTCGGGGTTGCAGGGCAGCGGGATCATGTCCTTGTCGCCGAACACGCCGGTTTCGATCACGCGCTTGCGGATCTCCGACAGCATGATGCGGTCGGTATTCTTGTCGAAGCTCTCGTTGCGGCCGGCATCCTGGACCGGCTGCAATGTCACCCCGCGCACGCACGTCCAGGTCAGCGCGTGGCGCACGATGTCGCCGATCTCGGAGTCGTTGACGCCGCGCTTGATGGTCGCGACCAACGTGGTCGAGATGCCGCAATGCTCGAGATTTTCCAGCGCCTGCTGGCGGATCTTTCGTAAATCCGCGCCGCGCAGGTTGATCAGCGCATCGCGATGCAGCGAATCGAACTGGAGATAGATCTCCAGCCCGCGCCTGTTTTTGGCGAGCCGCGCCACGAAATCCTTTTCGCGGGCGATGCGCAGGCCGTTGGTGTTGATCATGACGTGGCGGATCGGCCGGGCGCGCACCGCGTCCAGGATCGCGAAGAAGTCGGGATGCAGCGTTGGCTCGCCACCGGAAATCTGCACGAGATCGGGCTCGCCCTCGCTCGCGACCAGCGCGTCGAGCATCTTCTCCACCGTCGCGAGCGGCGTGAATTTGGTTCGTGCCGGCGAGGACTCCGCAAAGCAGACCGGGCAGGTGAGGTTGCAATGCTCGGTGATCTCGATCAGCGCCAGGCAGGAATGCTGCTCGTGGTCGGGACAGAGACCGCAATCATAGGGGCAGCCGAATTGGGTTCGTTCCTGGAATTGCAGCGGCCGGTCGCCCGGCTTGATGAAATCCTTGCACAGCCGCCAATAGGCGGCATCGGTCGACACCAACGTCGATTGCACGCCGTGCTCCCTGCAACGCTTTTCGTACCAGACCTCGTTGCCGAGAATCTGGATCTTGGTCGGAACCAGCTTCAGGCAGGTCTCGCAAAGAGATTGGGTCTGGCCCCAGAAGATGTAGGGTCGCGACTTACGCAACGGCGCGTTCATGCAAGTGACTCGTTTTGTAAGCGTCTCGCTTGGGGTGCCGTCGCGAGCATGAATGCGGCGTAGAGCAGGACGGACAGCGACAGTAGGTGAAACAGGGTCAGGGGCCCGACCAGCGTGCCATAGGGCTTGAGGAATTCCCATAGGAAGCGCTGCATTCCGTAATAGGCGAGCACCAGGTAGAAACCATTGGTGATCGTGAACGCGTTCCGGTTCAAGACCGCCACCACATAGGCGAGCGCGAACAGGGCCATGGCCGCGCTCTCGTAGAGCTGCACGGGATGGCGGCGAACGCCGTCGCCGAAATCATGGCCGAAGGGCAGCGCCGTCGGCGTGCCATAGGTGAAATCGTCGAGCCCTGCGAAGTAACAGCCGATCCGGCCGATCGCGATGCCGAGCGCCAGCGGCAGCGCGAAGCGCGCGCCGGTTCGCACCGTGACGCCTGCGGACCATTTGTAGAGCTCGATTCCCACGATGCCGCCGGCCAGCCCGCCCTCGACCGAGCGCGCAATGCCGCTTTGCCCGGACAGCCACAGATTGGCGGAGCCGAACAGATAGGCGCCAAGGCCTGCGCCAAACACCAGCGTGGCGATATAGGGCAGCGCGAAGGATTGCGAGGGAAACTGCAAGCCCCGTCGCGACAGCCAAAAGACGGCGGTAGCCGCCGCCAGCCAGGCCAGGATGTCGAAGAGAGTGTGAAGGAAAGCCCCGCTCATGCGGGGCCAGTATAGCACGACCGCGGTTAGAGCGGCGCGCCGCGCATTATAGCGCCACAAGAGAGAAGGAAGAAGCTACCCCGCCTCCCGCTCCTCGGTCGGATAGACCCCGCGCAGCACCTCCTCGAAATGCATCTTCACCGCATCGTTGCACAGGCAGGCGCGCAGCCTCAGGCCGTCGCGGTTGCGGACGAGGATCGAGCCGCGCCGCGTGTCGAGCACGCCTTCGGCCTTGAACGACTGAAGCACGCGGCTGGCATAGGAGCGGCCAACGCCGAGCAAAGTCGCGAGCTGTTCGTGGGTCAGCGGCACACTGGTCTCGTCGCCGGTCCGCTCCATCGCCGCCAGGATCCATTTGGCGGTGCGCTGCTCGATCGAATGGATCGCGTTGCAGGCGGTCGACTGGAAGATCTGGGCCAGCATGCAATCGGCATAGCGGGCAAAGACGTTGCGCAGCGACGCCGAGCGCAGCTTGGCCGCTTCCAGCTTGGCAACGTGAATGCGCGCAAACGGTCCGCCGAATTTGACGCAGATCCGGGTATAGGCCGGCAGAAACCCCTCGCTGACGATGCCGCCCACCGCGCCTTCGCGGCCGACCAGAATGGTTTCGACGTCGCGGCCATCCTCGTTGGGGACGAGGAAAGTCGCGAGCGACGGGCCGCAGGGGAAGTGGACCACTTGCACGTCATCGCCGGGATTGTAGAGCAAGTGCCCGGCTGCAGAGTCCTCGACGGTCACGTGCGGCGCCACGAGGCCGTAGTCGACCTGACTCAAACGCCGCAGCAGATTGTTGGCCGGCCGGCTCTCGACCTCGGTGATCTTGCCGATACGCGCATCCATTCTGAACTCCCACCCTTCCTCCCACCTTAGCGAGTTCCATCCGTTTCCTGTGTGCACAAGTGGACAGACCAGAGAACGATGATGTGGTGAGTTTCGTTCCGGGAACCCCCCGATGCGCTGCGCGCAGGCATCGTGTCGCGGCAGTCTGATCCAAAAACCCCAAACCAAGATGCGATCATGGTACCTGCACACCCCAATGGCACAGGCTGGCCGGCCGATGTTCTGATCGTCGAGGACGATCCGATCATCGCGATCGATTTCGAGGATCGCCTGCTCGGATTTGGTGTGGCCGCCGTGCGGACCGCGGGTTCGGTGACGCAGGCGTTGAACGCCATCGCCAAACGGACACCCGATTTCGCGCTGCTCGATGTCGAGCTGATCCGCGAGACGAGCTTTGCGATCGCCGAGCGGCTGATCGCGCTAAAGGTTCCGTTCGTGTTCGTCACCGGCTACGGCGCCGAGGTGCGCATCCCGCCCGGATTGGCGGGCCGGCCCCGGCTGCAGAAGCCGTGCTCGAGCGAGGCGCTGGAGGCGGCGCTGCAGGCACGGGACACCTGATCGCTACTTGCCGGAGCGAATGCAGAGCTCGGCGAGGTCGGTCTCGACGCCCTTGAAGAAGGTGTGCGGAAGCGGCGGCGGCGATGAGGCTTTCTTGATCGCCGCACTCTGCGCAATCGCCTCTTGATCGGACAATTGCAGGAAACGTTTCAGCGCCTTCGAGCGACTCTTCCTGGCGAATGTCTCCAACCGCTCTTCCGTTGCATCGGTCGGATTGAGACGGAGCAGAGCTTCGTTGCCTGTCTGCAATGGATAGACCCCTCCAAGTTTCACGCGGGCGATCACGTTATAGCGGTCGAAATGCTCGAAGATCAAATCCAGGATCTTCGCCTGACGTATCGGCTCTTCCATCGCGAGATAGCGCTTCACATCCGGATTGCTCTTCAGGCTTTCCAATTCGGCTGCGCCGGCAAATGGATTGTCGGAGGTCTGCCGGTCGATGAACGCCGATGCGCCATCCAGCATATGCGTGCCCCATCTGATGACGATATCGCGGCCGCGCGGTTCGAGCTGGTCGGCAGCCAACCCCTTGTCCGTCAGACATGCCGGGTCGGCGCTTGCGCGCAGTGACTTGCCGAGCTCGGCGGTCAGCGCCTTGCCGTAAGGCGAAGCGAGGGCCTCGCGCACCAGCGTCGCTTTGTCCTGAGCCTTCTCTTGGGTCTGCGCGCATGTGGGGGATGCTGCGCTCAGCAGCAGCGCAATAACGATCGTTCGGCGGCTGAACGGCACGGCATCAACTCGAAAACGGCTCGGATGGCATCACGCCCTCGAAAATGCGCGGGCGCTCGCAATTGTCGTCCGGGCCGGCCGGATGGTTCATCCGGCTTCGAATGGCCGTCACGCAAGCTTCGGATCGAGCGTGGTCGACCACAGCGCGACGTCGGCGCGATCGCGCAGGGTCACCGTCATCCGGCCGGACGCGCCGTCGATCTTGACGTGACCAAAGAACTGCATGCCCGCGGACGGCGGCAGGTTCTGGCTGTCCTTGCCCGGCGCCTTGACGAAGCGCACCTCGGGACCAAAGGTATTGTCGAGCGCGTTCGGGCCGAACGTGCCCGCGTGCAGCGGGCCCGAGACGAACTCCCAGAACGGCTCGAACTCCTGGAATTGCGCCTTGTTCGGATCGTAATAATGCGCGGCGGCGTAGTGCACGTCCGCGGTCAGCCACACCGTGTTGCTAATCGGCGCCACCTTGATGAAGCGCAGGATGTCGGCGATCTCGAACTCACGGCCACGCACCGGGCCGTCGCCCTGTGCAACGGCTTCCGAGCCGCCCTTCGGCGTGTCGGAGACGATCAGGCCGATCGGCATGTCCGATGCGATCACCTTCCATGTCGCGCGTGAATTCAGCAGGCCGCGCTTGAGCCAGGTGATCTGGTCCGGGCCGAGGAAATAGCTGGCGGGGCCATAGGCGGTTTCGAGATTGGCACCGTTCGGTGCGCGATAGCTGCGCTCGTCGAGCACGAATACGTCGAGATGCGGGCCGTAGGAGATCTGGCGATAGACGCGGCCGGGTTCAGTGATGCTCTCCCGCATCGGGTACATCTCGTGGAAGGCCCGGCCCGCGCGGGCTGCGAGCAGTGAGATGTCGCGCACCTTGTAGGCGGCCGGCAAGTCTTTCGACAGCGACCAGTTGTTGGTGACCTCGTGGTCGTCCCACTGCACGAAGACCGGCACCTCGGCATTGAAGGCGCGGAGATTGTCGTCGGTGAGATTGTATTTGTACGCGGCGCGAAACTCGTCCAGCGTCTCGGCGACCTTGGCCTTCTCCGGGATGGTCAGATTCTTCCAGATCTTGCCGTCGGCGAGCTTCACCTCGGGTTGGATCGGACCGTCGGCATAGATCGTGTCGCCCGAGTGCAGGAAGAAATCCGGCCGGTGCTTGCGCATGGTCGAGAAGGTGACCATGCCGCCGTCGTCGGAATTGATGCCCCAGCCCTGCCCTGCGACGTCGCCGCCCCAGACGAAGCTGACGTCGCGGCGGTCGGCCGGCGCGGTGCGGAAGCGGCCGGTCACCGCCTCGCCCTCGATCGCGCTGTGGGAGAGATCGCGGAAGCGGACGCGGTAGAAGATGTCCTGGCCGGCGGGTAGATTTTCGACCAGCATCTTGGCGGTGAAGTCGCTCTCGGGCAGCGCCGCAATCGGCGGCAATGCCCGGGCGTCCCTAAAGGACTCGCTCGTGGCGACCTCGACCAGCATCTGCGCGGGCCGGTCGGTTCGCGCCCACACCACGCCGCCGTCGACGGTGATGTCGCCCGCTTGCACGCCGTGGGTGACTGCCGGCCGGTCGGCCGCGCGCGAAAGATACGGCATCGCCAGCGTGCCGAGCGCACCGGCGCTGCTGGCGAGGAAGCGGCGGCGGGAGAATGTGATGGTCATGAGGCTCCGACCCCGGGGCTTGCGGGGGAGTCCGTCATTCCGGGGCGCGCGTAGCGCGAACCCGGAATCCATGTCTCCCCGCGAATGCTGCGCAATGGATTCCGGGTTCGATGCTTCGCATCGCCCCGGAATGACGTTGGGAGCTATATTGAGACAATGTGACGCAGCAATAACGCGCGCGGGCGCTCACGCGTTGCCGGCGGCCCGGAACTGCGCGCCGGCACGTTGCAGGTTCGGCGGCAGGCTGAACAGCACAGCCTTGCGGTCGGCGACGGCGGCGTGGAATTGGTCGAGTGCGATGTTGAAGGCGGTGAGCGCGGCTTCCTCGATGGCGCCGTGATCGAAGCAGCGCAGCGTGTCGCGCAGGATCTCGTCGGCCTCGGTCTGCATCTGGTCCAGCTCTTCGGTCGTCTCGCACTTGCGTGCCGCGGCGATCATGTCGAGCAGGCGTTCGCGCTGGTGATTGTTGTTGTCGCGCTCGTCCTTCTTCAGATAACCGGCGAACCAGGCGCCGACCGAGCCCATGGCCGAGAGCGCCATCAGGCTCCACCAGATGTAATCGCTGTACTTGTCGAGGAAGGTCTTCTCCTCGCCGTCGACGAAAGCGGCCGCACCCGGATGCACCGGGATCACTGCATCCTTGTCGGTGTCGGGCGTCTCGATCTTCGCCGCCAGCGGGAATTCCGTCACCAGTTGCTGGCGCACGGCGAAGAGCTGGCGCGTGAACGCTGCGATGTCGGCCTCGGACACGCCTTTGCGCGCTACGATGTGGTGCGCGAAGCTGATGGTCTTGACCTCGTCCTCGGGCCGGTCGGGCGAGCCGCCGTAGGTGCCGGCGGGGATCTCGCCCGCTTCATAGACTGGATGATTTTGCGCGATCGCATCGGCGGAATCGATGGCGAGGAAGGTTGGCGTGCCGCCCTCCCTGACCGATGCCGAGATCGCGTCCGCCGTGATCTTGCTGTTGACCGGGCCTGCCGCGAGGTAGACGTCGGCCTTCTGCGCCTTGATCGCCTCGGCAACTTCATTGACGGGAAATTGCACGATCTCGACCTTGGCCGGGTCGACGCCGTATTGGTGCAGGATCACCTTGAGCAGATTGACGTTGGCCTGGGTGCGGCCGACGACCCCGACGCGATGGCCGGCGAGCTGCGCGATCTTGGTGATCTTCGCGCCCTTCTTCTTTCCTTTGGCGGGCACGGACCACAGCACCACGACGTTCTTGCGCAGGGTCGCGACAGCCTGCGCGTTCTTCGGCACGTCGAGATCGCCGCGCACGATGGCGAGATCGACCTTGCCTTCCGCGAGCGCATTGGCACTGGCGGTCGCGCCGTCGGTCTGGATCGGGCGCAGCCGCACATAGCTCTTGTGCTGCGCGAAGCCTTGCGTCAGCGCCTGCACGACCTTGACGTCGTCGCTGTTGGCGGGGCCGACCGCGATTCTGAGCGTCACGGGACGCATCGCGAAGTAATAGCCGCCGGCGACCACGCCGACGATCGCAAGCAGGAACGCCAGAGACACGAGCGCCGTCTTCCGCGCCGCGGATCGCGGCGAAGGCGGAGGGGGCGTTTCGGCCAGGTCCAATCCCCCGGTCATCGGTCTCCCAAAGAGGCGCTTCAGGCTCGGTTTCATCTTGGCCGGCGATTTACGCCCGCAATTGTAGCAAATTTCTTGTCCGGCGGGGTTACATCTCCGTCATGGTTAGCGGATGCAGGAAATCCCGTATGAACCGGGGCGCCGGGGCGGTGTTAGAGTAAAGTTCCCCCTAGAGGACGGAGACGACCATGGCAGAACGGCTCTCGGCGGAGGCGCGCAGGCAGGCGCTGGGCGGACTATCCGGCTGGACTGACGTCCAAGGCCGCGACGCCATCGGGAAAACCTTTGTCTTCAAGGATTTCAACGAGGCGTTCGGCTTCATGACCCGCGCCGCGCTGGTCGCCGAGAAGATGGATCACCACCCCGAATGGCGCAACGTCTACAAGACGGTGGAGGTGGTGCTGTCGACCCATGACGCCGGCGGCGTCACCGCGCGCGACATGGCGCTCGCCAAGGCGATGAACGCCATCGCAGGCTGACACCAAGCAGACGTCTTGAAGCAGACGTCTTGCAGGGACCGGCTGCATCCCCATCTTGTGATCAGCCGGGATCGGGCGGTCCTCCGCCTCCCGCAGAACGGGGAGCATTTGAGCATGGCTGCCGAGCACAGCGTTGGCTTCGAGCCGGCCGATCGGCTTGCGGAAGATCGCGAGAGCGTGCGCCGCCGCTTCTGGCGCAAGCTGAAGCGGGTCGCTGCGCATCTGCCGTTCGCGGAGGATCTACTTGCCGCCTATTACTGCGCGTTCGACCGGCAGACGCCGCGTCACGTCCAGGCTTCGCTGCTCGGTGCAATCGCCTATTTCGTCCTGCCGTTCGATTTCGTCGCGGACGTGATGCCCATGCTCGGCTTCGCCGATGACGCCGCCATGCTCGCCACCGCCATCCGCATGGTTGCCGGCCACATCACGAACGAGCATCGCGAGGCCGCCCGCGCCGTGCTGAGGCGCGGCGTAGATGAGGCGGACGTCGAGGCAGCGTAACAGTTTCGCCACGCCTTCCGCTGTCATTCCCCGCGAAGGCGGGGAATCCAGTACGCCGCGGCCTCCCGGTTCAATCGCTGACGTCACGGAGTACTGGTTCGCCCGCCCCTGTGCGCAATTGCGCACTAGGCGGGCGATGACAGTGAGTGTGTGGTGTGCAGGTCGCGACAAACGCGTTTCCGTCTCGCATCCTCACGGATGCAAGATCACCTTGCCCATGGCCTGACGTCCCGCCAACACCTTCAACGCATCGGCCGTCTGCGCCAGCGGGAAGGTGCGGTCGACATGCGATGAGATCTTGCCTTCCGCGGTCCACTTCACCAGCTTCTCCAGATTGGCGCGGTTCTTGGCCGGGTTGAGCCGGGTCCAGGCGCCCCAGAACACGCCGCGGATGTCGCAGCCCTTCAGGAGCGCGAGGTTCAGCGGCATCTTGGGAATGTCGCCGGCGGCAAAGCCGATGACGAGGAAGCGGCCTTCCCATGCGATCGAGCGCAGCGCCTGTTCGGCGTAAGCACCACCAACGGGATCGAAGATGATGTCGACGCCCTTGCCGCCGGTGAGCTTGCGCAGGCCTTCCTTCAGATCTTCCTTGGCGTAGTTCAGCGTCAGCTCGGCGCCGTGCGCCTTGGCGAATTCGAGCTTCTCGTCCGACGAGGCGCAGGCGATCACCTTCAAGCCCATCAGCTTGCCGAGCTCGCAGGCCGCAAGGCCGGTGCCGCCGGCCGCGCCCAGCACAGCGAGCGTCTCGCCCGGCTTGGGGCTGGCGCGATCTTCCAGCGCATGCAGCGCGGTGCCGTAGATGATGATGATGCCGGCCGCGCGGTCGTAGTCGAGATTGTCGGGGATCTTCACGATCGATGCCGCCGGCAGCGCGATCTTCTCGCGTGCGCCGTTGTGGCCGCAGGAGGCGACCACGCGATCGCCGACCTTGAGATCAGTGACGCCGGGACCGATGCTCTCGATCACGCCCGCAACTTCCGCGGCCGGCGAGAACGGGAACGGCGGCTTGATCTGGTACTTGCCTTGGATCATCAGGATGTCGAAGAAATTCAGCGCCGCCGCCTTGATCGCGATCACGGCTTCGCCGGGCCCCGCCACCGGATCGGGCACCTCAGTCAGGACGAGGTCGTCGGGCTGGCAATATTGCGAGCAGAGGATGGCTTTCATGGCGGCACCTTGAGGGCGTTTCGGGTGGAATTATAGTTTGGCCGTTTCTGCCGGATTTAGGCAGTGGCGACAATCCGGATTCTTTGTCTGGGGTCAGCGACGGCCTATCCTCCGTCGTTGCGAGCGCAGCGAAGCAATCCAGAGTCCGTCCTGCGGAATAGTCTGAATTGCTTCGCGAAGCCCGTCATCGGGCCGCGCTTCGCGCGGACCCGGTGGCTCGCAATGACGAAATCCGCGGAGAAAGGATTCAAACGATGTTTGAAACAAGCCTGCTGAAGAACAAGCGCATCCTCATTACCGGGGGTGGTTCGGGTCTCGGCGCTGCGATGGGGCGTCGCTTCCTCGCGCTCGGCGCCGAGCTCGTGATCTGCGGCCGCAAGCTCGAGCGGCTCGAGGCGACGGCGCGCGAGATGCGCGACGAGATCGGCGGCACGGTCATCACCATCGCCTGCGATATCCGCGACGGTGCGGCGGTCGACGGCATGATGGATGCGATCTGGCGCGAGGCGCCGCTCGACATCCTCGTCAACAATGCCGCTGCCACCTTCATCGCACAGAGCGAGCATCTCTCCTTCCGCGCCGCGGACGCGATCCTGGCGACGACACTGCATGGCGCGATGTATTGCACGCTCGCCGCCGGCAGGCGCTGGATCGAGGCTAACCAGCGCGGCGTCGTGCTGTCGATCCTCTCGACCTCCACCATTACCGGCCGCGCCTTCACCGTTCCCTCGGCGATGGCGAAATCCGCACTGCTGGCGATGACCAGGAGTCTTGCGGTGGAATGGGGCCCGAAGGGCATCCGGACCGTGGCGATCGCGCCGGGCCCGTTTCCGACCGCAGGGGCCACCGGGCAGCTCCGTCCCGAAGGCCGCGACGAAGGCTGGACCTCGCGCAATCCGCTCGGCCGCACCGGCGAGCACGGCGAGCTCGCCGATCTCGCCAGCTTCCTGGTCTCGGATCACGCCGCCTACATCAATGGCGAGATGGTGGTGATCGACGGTGGCGCGCATCTGCGCAGTTCCGGCACCGAGGATTTGCTCGGCTGGACCGAGGCGCAATGGGCCGCGCAACGCGCCGCCCGATCCAGGGCCTAGCCGCCGAAGATACCGCTAACTGCCTTCCCAAATTGAACTTTCCCGGCTATCCCTGCCCGGGGACAAAGCGCGCTCGGGCCATCTTCCAGTCACAATATTGAGGGAACCACTGCGGCATGTGGCGGGTGCTGATTTTAGCTTTGATGACTGGCGTGGCGGCCGGGGGAATCGCCGTGTCTGCGCGGGCGCAGACGGCGCAACCGACGCCCAAGTCCAGTCCAGCTCCAAAAGAGGCGGCACCGAAGCCGGCGGCGCCGCCGGCCAACACCAACGCGAAGGCGGCCCCGAAGCCCGAGAGCAAGCCGGCGGCCCCGGCTGCGGCCGTTGCGGGGGGCGCGGAGCCGACCCTGATCGGGCAGTTCGGCACCTGGGGTGCCTATTCGGCGACGCCGAACGGCAAGAAGGTCTGTTTCGCGCTGGCCAAGCCGTCATCGTCGAAAACCAACCCGCCGAACCGGCCGCGCGACCCCGCCTATGCCTTCGTCTCGACCCGGCCGGCCGAGAAGGTCAACAACGAAGTCTCGGTCATGATCGGCTATGCGCTGAAGCCGGGCTCGGAATCGACCGCCGAGGTCGGCGGCGCCTCCTTCGCCATGTACACGCAGGGGGACGGGCTCTGGATCAAGAACGCGGCCGAGGAGGAGCGGATGGTCGAAGCCATGCGCAAATCCGCCGATCTCGTCGTCAAAGGCGTCTCGGCCAAGGGGACCGAGACGACCGACACCTTCTCGCTGAAGGGCCTCGCCCAGGCGCTCGACAAGATCGCGCAGGATTGCCGGCGTTAAGACTGCGGGCGATAAGGTCGCAATCGGCGGTTCCGGTTGTTATATAGGGGCCGTTCCAGATTTCTTCGTCATTCCGGGGCGCGCACAGCACGAACCCGGAATCTCCGAGGTTCCGGGTCTGGTCCTCAGGGTCGCTTCGCGATCTCTTCGGACCATCCCGGAACGACCAAGCCATTAGGTCCATTCAATGCAACCGACGACCGAGCCGCACAACGGCCTCCTGGTGGAGAAGACCCCGCTCGAAACCTATGTGCCGCCGGCCAAGCCGTCGCTGATCGGCCTGTCGCGCACCGAGCTTGCCGATCGGCTCGGCGAGATCGGTGTCGCGCCGGCCCAGCGCAAGATGCGGGTGCAGCAGCTGTGGCACTGGATCTATTTCCGCGGCGCCCAGAGCTTCGACGAGATGAGCTCGATCTCCAAGGGCATCCGCGCCGAGCTCGCCCAGCATTTCACCGTCGACCGGCCGGAAGTCGTGGCCGAGCAGATCTCCAACGACGGCACCCGCAAATGGCTGTTGCGCCTGCCGAGCGGCGATAATGTTCAGAAGGCGCATGAAGTCGAATGCGTCTACATCCCCGAGACCGACCGCGGCACGCTCTGCGTCTCCTCGCAGGTCGGCTGCACGCTCAATTGCGCCTTCTGCCACACCGGCACCCAGCGCCTGGTGCGCAACCTCACCGCCGGCGAGATCGTCGGACAGGTGATGGTCGCGCGCGACCGATTGAATGACTGGGCCGATCGCGAGGACGGCACGCGCCGCGTCACCAACATCGTGATGATGGGCATGGGCGAGCCGCTCTACAATTTCGACGCCGTGCGCGATGCGCTTCTGATCGTCGGCGACAACGAAGGCATCGGCATCTCCCGCCGCCGCATCACGCTGTCGACCTCGGGCGTGGTGCCGAACATCGTGCGCGCCGGCGAGGAGATCGGCGTCATGCTCGCGATCTCGCTGCACGCGGTGCGCGACGAGCTGCGCAACGAGCTGGTGCCGCTCAACCGCAAATATCCGATCAAGGAGCTGTTGCAGGCCTGCCGCGACTATCCCGGCGCCTCCAACGCGCGCCGCATCACCTTCGAATATGTGATGCTCAAGGGCGTCAACGATTCGCTCGACGATGCCAAGCTGCTGGTAAAGATGCTCAAGGGCATTCCGGCCAAGATCAACCTGATCCCGTTCAATCCCTGGCCCGGCACCGCCTATGAATGCTCGGACTGGGACCAGATCGAAAAGTTCTCCGAATATATCTTCAACGCCGGCTATTCCTCGCCGGTGCGCACCCCGCGCGGCCGCGACATCCTCGCCGCCTGCGGCCAGCTCAAGTCGGAGACGGAAAAGCTCTCGGCGCGCGAGCGCCAGGCGCTGCGCGCCATGGCGATGACGGATTAGGTCGGGATGCCCACGCTCCCGCCTCCTCGTCATTGCGAGCGCAGCGAAGCAATCCAGAATATCTCCGCGGCCTCGGTCTGGATTGCTTCGTCGCATCAGCGCAAAATTGCTGCGCAATTTTGTCGCGAGCTCCTCGCAATGACGGCGAGGTGATTTTGACGTCATGTCCCTGATCGGCCGCCTCGTCGTCATCTTCATCGGCTTCCTCGCCGCATGCTTCGTCGGCGGCATGATCGTCGTCGTCGCGCTGCTGTTTCCGGAGTTCGCCGATCTCGGCGCCGGTCCGGTCGACCAGGGCACGATCGACATCCTGCTCGGCTTCGGCTTCATCTTCGTGTCGGGCTTTGCGCTGGTGCCGGCGGCGGTGATCGTCGCGATCACCGAAGCGCTCTATATCCGCAGTGCGATCGCCTATGCGGTCGGCGGCGGCCTTGTCGGGCTCGCCTGCTATCTCGGCCTCGTCCCGTTCCATTCCGACACGTTGCAGTTCGAGGGCATCGTCCGGCGTCACCTGGAGATCATGACCGGCGCGGGCATCGTTGCCGGCTTCGTCTACTGGCTGATCGCCGGCCGCAACGCCGGCGCCTGGCGCATCCCGCCGCCCCCGCGCAATCCACCGCCGCCATTGCCGGCGAATTCAAGGCCGGGCCCGCGGTGAGTTTCCTACCC